>NZ_JCAYNV010000012.1:0-190002 GCF_059758055.1 Shewanella sp. MF05956
AATGGACTTATCCCGTTCGATTACATCGAACACTGCTTAGAGCAATTATCCTACCCTGATTGTGACCTCAACAATCTCTTACCCTGGCAGGTTAGGCTAGACAAGGCGTAGTTCGCCGGACGCATACGTGCTAAGCATGACGTTTGTGACAATCACTAATCTACAATCGTTAGATACAAAAAAGCCACTCATTGAGTGGCTTTTTTGTTTTTATGGTGCCGGCACCAAGAGTCGAACTCGGGACCTACTGATTACAAGTCAGTTGCTCTACCAACTGAGCTATGCCGGCTAATTGTGGTGCCCGAACCCGGAATCGAACCAGGGACACGAGGATTTTCAATCCTCTGCTCTACCGACTGAGCTATTCGGGCAACTAAACTAAGCGTTAGTTTACTACTTCAAACTAGGTTCTGACTTGGTAATCAGTGCCTGTGTCGTTTGGAGTGCGCACATAATATAGCGATGGTTTTTATCGTGCAAGTGCTTTTTAAATCTTTTTGTTTGTTCGGCTAGTTAATGTGCAAACTGATGCTATTTTATCTGCTTTTGTGGTTTTTTAGCATAAAAAGACTCATTGGGTTATGCAAAACCAAAGTAAACCTGAGCAAATACGGTATTTATAAATATTAATAACAGCTCCATTAATATTAAATATAAGCAGATTAGCCCATCAATGATGCTCAAAACACTGAATGTTCATCTTTACTGTTACCGATAGCAACTAATTCCGCCTATTACGTCATTAAAAAGCAATTTATGATTAACGAGCGATTTCACCTTTAATGGTGTAACCAATCCATTGAGCAATAATGTCAAAGCCATTGGAGAAGGGTAAAGATTCTTGGATTGGCTATCGTGCAGATTTACCGGCGTGACCACGTTGGCAATAAAAAATTATGGTGTAAAAATGGGTTTATACCATTGCGCGTTAGTAAATGCTCTCTCAGCGAGAATTTAAAAGGGCTTAAACAAGGCGTATGACTGAATGAATAGTGGTTCTCTTTCGAAGTAATGCAACGCAGTGTAAGCCCTTTTAAAACTCGCCAGAAAGGAATGCCCCAGCCGCTTTTGCTCTGCGTTCACGCTATTTGAAAGGGAACAACCATTACTACATAACGACGCCTTAATCAAAAACCGCAGGCTGCATTCTGAGTGGTCACTTATTAATGCGGAATGGTATTAGGTGCGGCTTATATACCCAATCAACTTGAAGAGACGTGTTTCAGAGCTTCACCGTGTTTTCAATACTAGGCGCGTTAATGCGGTAATGTAGGTACCTTATAAATTAACGTAACAACGTAGTGGAAGCACGGTGAAACTCCCAAAGGGCAAGTTTTACACGCGTTTATGCTGCGTTATTGATTTTGGAAAGGGAATAACCATTACCCGCAATCAATGCCTTGTCTAAACGCGTGTAAATTCTTGCTGAAATCGAGCATCTTCAGGTTGTTTGGGTATACAATGTTGAACTGACATTGGTTGTTAAGCAATAATCGTTTTATACACACAAAAAAGCCGCTGTATCAGCGGCTTTTTTTATATCGATTTGTTATTCGTCTTCTGCTGGTGGTACATAACCTTCAATTTCAACGTCTTTACCTTCAAATAAAAAGCTCAGCATTTGCGCTTCTAAAAATTTGCGGTCATCGACATTCATCATGTTAAGTTTCTTTTCATTAATGAGCATTGTTTGCTTTTTTTGCCACAAGCCCCAAGCTTCTTTACTGATATTGTCATAAATGCGCTTACCCAATTCGCCCGGGTAAAGCTGAAAATCTAAGCCGTCGGCAGATTTGTTAAGGTGTAAACACTGAACTGTGCGAGCCATGATGATTCCTTACTAACTTATTTACGATTAAAACTAATGTGTCGCGAAAAGTACGGCTAAATTAGACAAAATACGTTCTGTGGCTGCCGCTAACCCGACTTTCGCAGGTTGTTCTATGTTATACCAGAGCGCGCTGTTTTGTTCCATGATGCTGGTGGCCGACTGAGAGGTTAATTCGACTAAAACAGGGTGTATATCTAAATGAAAGTGACTAAAAGTGTGTCTAAATCCAGCAAGCCCTTGTATTGATACCTCTAACTTATGCATGGTTAAGTAATCTGTTAATGCATCTTGAGTATCAAATTGCGGAAAACACCACAAGCCACCCCAAATACCCGCAGGTGGGCGTTGGATTAATTGCACCTTGGTCGTATCGTTGCTGTTATCTACCATCACCAACATAAACGCCGATTTTTCTGGGGTCACTTTTTTAGGCTTTTTACCTGGATATAAGTTTTGATTGCCTTGTAATTGTGCAGTGCAATCTATGGCAACGGGGCATTGAGCACATAATGGTTTACTGCGAGTACATACGCTAGAGCCAATATCCATCATCGCCTGATTAAACTTCTCCACGCCAGCTTTTGGCGTAAGCGTTTCTGTTAATTGCCATAATTTTTGTTCAACCGTTTTGACCCCTGGCCAACCTTCAATGGCACCGTGTCTTGCTAATACGCGTTTTACATTACCGTCTAAAATAGGATGATGTTGCCCTAACGATAACGAAAGCACTGCGCCAGCGGTTGATTTACCTATGCCAGATAATGCCACCACATCATCGAAGTGAGTTGGAAACACACCATCAAAAGCGTCACGAATATGTTGAGCTGCTTTATGTAAGTTACGGGCTCGGGCGTAATAGCCTAACCCAGTCCATAGGTGCAGTACTTCATCTTGATGAGCATTTGCAAGGTCGACAACCGTTGGGAACCTTGCCATAAACTTTTCATAGTAGGGGATAACGGTAGCAACTTGGGTTTGTTGCAGCATAATTTCAGACACCCAAACTCGGTAGGGTGTTTTGTTAATTTGCCACGGTAATGTTTTACGACCATGAAGGTCGTACCAAGCGATTATACGCTCAGCAAATGGGGTCACTTTTTTCATGGTCGCAGTGTATCCATAGCGATTTTATTACACAAGAGGCGGTTGAATTTTCGTGTTTATAGCATGATGAAAATCTCGATGATAATTTAGCGTAAACATGTGCGGCGACTTTAGGTATAATGCGCCACTGAATTTTTAAATTGATCAAATATCGATAGCAATGACGTAATGTTGATGTAATTGCAGTGGATAAAGTCTGCTCACTACACATTAATATTAAGTCTGTAAGCAATGAGGCAATAATGAGCGACGTTACCACAGCTGAGTTTAACGAAGACGGTAAGTACATTCGTAAAATCAGAAGTTTTGTTTTACGCGAAGGCCGTTTAACCAAAGGGCAATCTCAAGCTATTGAGGCACATTGGCCTACAATGGGTTTAGATTACACGCCACAACCACTGGATTTAACGCAAGTGTTTGGCCGTGAAGCAGATACCGTTCTTGAAATTGGTTTTGGTATGGGTGCGTCATTAGTGCAAATGGCTAGCGCTGCTCCTGAGCAAAATTTTATTGGCATTGAAGTGCATAAGCCTGGTATTGGTGCTTGTTTAGGTGATGCTGGTGACGCCAAAGTGACTAACCTTCGCGTGTATCATCATGATGCGATGGAAGTGTTAGAGCACAGTATTGCTGATGGTTCATTAGCGCGTTTACAGCTATTCTTTCCAGATCCTTGGCACAAAAAACGTCATCATAAGCGCCGTATAGTGCAATCTGAATTTGTTCAGTTAGTGCGTCGTAAGCTTAAAATCGGTGGCGTATTTCATATGGCAACTGACTGGGAAAACTACAGCGAGCATATGTTAGAAGTAATGAATGCCGCTGAAGGTTATAAAAACCAATCGACTACTGGTACAGTGGTTGAGCGTCCTGATCATCGCCCGTTAACCAAGTTTGAAGCGCGCGGTCACCGTTTAGGTCATGGCGTTTGGGATATCATGTTTGAGCGTATCGCTTAATTGTAGCAACAGGAGAGTACATCATGGCGCAAAATCGTAGCCGACGTTTACGTAAAAAATTACGAGTCGATGAATTTCAAGAGTTCGGGTTTGACATTAATTGGATATTTGATGAGTCAGTATCAGAAGCCGATATTGATGCATTAGTCGATCAATTCATCAATGAAGTTATCGAACCTCGTCAATTAGGTTTCCACGGTGGTGGGCATAAAGAGTGGGAAGGCATTATTGCTACTCAAGCTATTGGTAAATGTACTGATGAAGACGTTGCCGCCGCGAAAGCATTTTGGCAAAGCAAACCAGTGTCAGGTATCGAAGTCAGTGACTTATACGATATTTGGTGGGGATAAACCAAATTGCTTGAGCAATTATTACTTCAAGAAGCGGTAGACAAAGTCAGGCCGTTATTGGGTAAAGGTAAAGTGGCAGGGTATATTCCTGCCCTTGCCAATGTAGACCCCAATAAAATAGGTATTGCCATTACGACTATCGATGGTACTACCATTGGGGCCGGTGATTACCTCGAACCATTTTCTATTCAAAGTATTTCCAAAGTCTTTAGCCTCACGCTCGCGTTAAATTTATACACAGAAGATGAAATCTGGAACCGTGTCGGTAAAGAGCCGTCAGGGCATTCATTTAACTCTTTAGTACAGGTGGAGTTAGAGCGAGGTAAACCGCGTAATCCATTTATTAATGCGGGTGCTTTGATCATCGCCGACTTACTGCAAGCGCGTTTAGGTGCACCAAAGCATCGTATGCTAGAAGTGGTTAGACAGTTAAGCCAAAACCCGATTGTGAGCTACGATAAAGTGGTTGCAGATTCTGAATATCAGTTCAGTGCCCGTAATGCCTCTATTGCGTATTTGATGAAATCATTTGGTAATTTTGATGGCGATGTTGATACAGTCCTCAAAAGCTATTTTCATTATTGTTCGTTAAAAATGAACTGCGCAGATTTATCTCGGGCGATGTTTTATTTAGCTAATCGAGGCAAAACCTTAAACGGTGATAATTTAGTGTCACCAGTGCAAACTCGGCAGCTTAATGCATTACTGGCCACATCGGGCTTATATGATGGTGCAGGGGAGTTTGCTTATCGTGTTGGTATGCCAGGTAAAAGTGGTGTGGGTGGCGGCATCATTGCGGTAATACCGGGTGATATGTCTATCTGCGTTTGGTCTCCCGAGCTTGATATGAATGGCAACTCGCTTGCCGGCACGGCAATGCTCGAGCACATCAGTCAACAACTAGGCCGTTCTATTTTTTAATAGCCCACCGGTAAATTAATTATTATTGAGATTCGCAAAATAGACTATTTTTTGGTTTATTTTGCGAATACACTGCCGTCATTGAATGTTTACTTGCCTATCTGAATACATCTAAATCGTTTTATCTTTTATAAATTAGCAGGTTACGAAATTGGCACAACTTGTGCTTAGTAATCACTATATCCAGATCAATTACTCATATTCTAATACTAAAAGGGTTTTTATCATGACCAAACAAAAGTTAATTTGTAGTTTAGCGGTAAGTAGCTTGCTGTTTACAGCAGGAGCATGGACACCCGCTATGGCTAAAATGTCACTAAATGATGAAAAGTGTAATGTCACGTTAAACTACGATGTCACCGTGGAACCGACAATTTTACAGGTCAGTGATAATGGCAATGAAAAATACCGTGTTGAGTTAGGTCAACTGTATGTTGATGGCAAAAAAGTGACCTTAGATGATAAGCAGCAAAAACTGTTAACCCAATACTCAGAAGAGTTATCGCGCCAAGTGCCTGATGTTATCGATTTAGTCGGTGACGTGGTTTCTATCGCTACTCAGGCCGTTAATATGGCGCTGACGCCAGTTTTTGGCGACGCTGCGGGTATGCAAATAGACAAACTCATGGTCGGCATTCAAAAGCGAGTCGATACCATGGCCTATCAGCAAGGTGATAAATTTTACCTTGGCTCAACAGAAGCCTCAATAGAGAAAACCTTCAATAAAGAGTTTGAGCAAGAAATTGAACAAATGGTAACGAGCTCAATGGGATCGCTAATGATGACCCTGGGTAGTCAAATTATGTCATCAGAAGGTGGTACGTTTGAAGAGAAAATGAATGCATTTTCGCAAAAAATGGACAATGTAGGCACCGATATTGAGAAGCAACTTGAGTCACAGTCTCAAGGGCTTGAAGCGCGAGCAACAACCGTATGCGACAGCTTTGCAGCGTTATTAGTGCTTGAAAGCCAAGCGCGAGAAGCCATTCCTGAACTTGCGCCATACACGTTAGCTAAACTCGGTGAAACCACCAAGTAACTTTGCTTTCTTTTTAGTCAACCCGTCTCCCTAATATGACACCTGACTTCCCCTGTGCTCTTTTTCAAGACACAGGGGCTTTTTTTATGTGCCTAAAGCCCTCATCTGCCTGTCGTAGCTTAATTTCTTTGTTCTGATAAAAAAATTGTCAATTATAAATATAGAGCCATATAGTGTTTTTTTGTTATACTCACCAAAATTATAAGAAAAAATATACTCTACTTTAGATGCGGTTATGTTTAACGATGACAAAAATGAGTGTCGGATAACAGCTTTTGCGTGTTCTGCCATTTTTTCAATCTAATTCGATAAATATGACTGAGTTGATGTGAATGTTTAACTCAAATGTGGCAGTTGACTTGCTTATATTTGGGATTCAACAAGCACCTGAATTTTATTAATGTCGTAACCAGTTTAAGGCGACTTCCATGTTAGAACTGTTAGAACCTATCGCAATTTTTACTCACGTTGCACGAGCAGGAAGTTTTAGTGCTGCAGCCAGACGTCTTGGCATTTCTAAATCTAAAGTAAGTACTCAAGTCGCAGATCTTGAACACAAACTTGGTGTACAACTTATTCAACGTACTACACGTAGCTTAAGCCTGACCGAAGCCGGTAATTTACTGTACCTTCAAGGTGAAGAATTACTTCGCGATGCTGAACAAGCCGTTTCAAGTGTGCATAACTTAAATGATGCCACTCGTGGCGTGTTGAAAGTAGGTATTTCACAATCATTTGGTACCATGCATATTATTCCAGCATTGCCAGAATTTATGGCTCGTCACCCAGAGCTTGAATTGCAAGTCAGTCTGCTTGACCATAAAGTGGATGTTGTCAGTGAAGGATTAGATTTATTGTTAACGATGTCTGAGCAACTACCTTTAGGTATGGTTGCTAGACCGCTAATGAAATGTCAGTTTTTGCTTGTTGCATCACCAGGTTATATTGCTCAACATGGAAATATTAGCCGCCCTGAACAGTTGGTGGAACACAATTGCTTGGTGTATCAAGGTGAGTGGCACGAGCACAGTATGTGGCAATTTAAAAAGGGTGAAGATTACTGCGAAATCGGTGTTTCGGGTAACTTCCGTGTTGATAACGCTCCTGCACTTAAATCGGCAGCAGTAAGTGGTTTAGGGATTGTGTATCTTGCCAGTTACTTAATGGAAGATGAAATTGCTCAAGGTACTTTAGTGCCGTTATTACCAGATTGGCAATTAACGCATAATTTACCCTTGCAGGCGGTTTATCCACGTCGTAAGCATTTGGCACCTAAAGTCAGTTCATTTATCGATTTCATTAAAACGCACATCAGTAGCCCACCATATTGGGATGCTAAATTCGAACATTTATACAAACTTCGTAAGTAAAAGTGGAAACATTGTTTACTAAATAAAACAAAGCCGCATATTACCTTGCGGCTTTATTTTTATCTTATATTTATCATATGCTTAAGTTTTTCATTGTTTAGTTATTTAGCGGATAATTAATCAATGGCTTACTGAATATCGGCATGTTTGTTATTGCACTCTGTTCTTATTTAAATACAATGGGAGGTAGTTGATTCAAAATGATTTGAATATGCGTTTTCTGAGAAATGACCCCTTTTCAGTTGAGGCTCAAATCGGCAACCAAGCGAGTTTTGAATCAGTGCTGACAATTGTTTGTTCCAAACTAAAACCATGTCAGCTTTGAAACCATCATCCTAGTTATTTGGTTACCCCAGGCATTGATCTGGGGTTATTTTTTTGTGTTTTTTCTCCGTTTAATTCAGTTCAATAAAAAATGCAGCAACCTTAGGTTGCTGCATTTTTGTTATCGTAAATCAATTTTTGTTATCGTAAATCAATTTTTGCTATCGTAAATCAAGATATGGAAGCTTGCTTTACTGGCATATTTTTTACGCCGCTTTTATGTGCTTAATCCATTTGTTGACTTGTTCTTCGAGTACATCGAGCGGCAGTGGACCATTTCTTAACACTACATTATGAAACTCGCGGATATCAAATTTATCCCCAAGCTGTTTTTTTGCCTGTTCGCGTAAGGACAAAATTTTCAGCATACCCACTTTATAAGCGGTCGCTTGAGATGGCATAACAATATGACGCTCTACCATTTTTATCGCATCAGACTCAGCATTTGGCGTATTTTCAACGTAGTAAGCAATCGCTTGTTCGCGGGTCCATTTTTTAGTGTGAATACCTGTATCAACCACTAGGCGACAGGCGCGCCATAACTCCATTGATAATCGGCCGAAGTCTGAATATGGATCAGCATATAAGCCCATTTCTTTAGGGAAATACTCAGAATACAATCCCCAACCTTCAACATAGGCTGTGTAGCCGTTAAATTTACGAAACTGAGGAATGCCTTGCAGCTCTTGTGCTTTGGCTATTTGCATGTGATGGCCAGGAATACCTTCATGGTAAGCCAATGCTTCCATTTGGTATTTCGGCATAGCATCCATTTTATATAAGTTGGCGTAGTAAGTGCCCGGGCGTGAACCGTCTGGTGCAGGTTGGTCATAAAATGCTTTGCCGGCAGACTTTTCACGAAATGATTCAACTTGTTTAACCAATAAAGCTGCTTTGGGTTTAACTTTAAAGACCTCGTCTAAACGAGATTCCATATTATCGATTAACGCTTTTGCTTCTGTTAAATATGCTTGTTGGCCTGCTTTGGTATCTGGGTAATAAAACTGTTTGTCATCACGCATAAAAGTGAAAAACTCAGGCAAAGAGCCAGAGAAATTGACTTTTTTCATGATGACACGCATTTCATTATGAATTCGCTTCACTTCAGACAATCCAAGGTCGTGGATCTCATTGGCTGTCATATTTGTGGTGGTAGTGCGGGCAAGCGCATTATTAAAAAATGCTTCACCGTTTGGTAACTTCCAGGCACCATCACGATCATCCGCGCGCGCTTCTAGGGTTTTGGTGTAACGGATTAATTGTTCATATGCGGGCTTAACTTTGGTGAGTAAAGCGTGTTTCACTTCTGCTAATAGGGTTTGTTTTTTATCGTCACTGATATCGAGCTTAGCAATTTTACGGTTGGCATCAGCCCAAAGTGCATTATCTTTGCCTGTGTCGGTAAACGGTACGCCTGAAATAATATTCTCACTGTCTGCCATCACATAAGCAAACACAAACTTAGGCGCAATAATCTGTTTTTCTGCACGCAGTTCTAATGCAGCTTCTAGCTGAGCTAACAACGTTTCAGTGGCATTCAGACGGCTAATATAAGCCTTAGCATCGCTTTCATCTGTAATTTGATGTTGATTAATAAGAATGGCTGCCACCATCGAATGCACACCATACATTTGGTTCATTGGGTAGGTATGGTAACGCCATTTATCGTCAGCAATGGCTTGCTCTAGGCGTGCATGTAATAACTCAAAACTCAGTGACGTTTGCTCATCGAGTTGTTTTACATCTAAAGCATTAAGTTGCGCAAGTTGCTTTTTTGCACGCTCAAGGTCGGCATCTGCCGCAGCTTCTGACAAGTCATTCCATTTATCGTAGTCTTTTTTGATGCCCAGGTAGGTTTGATTAACAGGGCTGGACATGACATTTTCCATGAAGATGTCTTCAAACAATGCGTTGGCTTTTTCTGACTCGCTATTAAGAGCAACAGTTTTGGTTTCTTGTTGGTTTAATGGGGCTGTTGTGTGCGAGTGTGCAATAGCAGTTGTGCTTAATAAGCTTGATAGTGCCACGGCAATAATAGTCGTTTTGGTTTTGAGGGACATCGATATCTTCCTAAAGTACACAATTTATAGGCTGACATCCTAATCAAGCTTTCACTAAATGTGTTAATTGAAATGTTAGAAAGTGTGTATTTTGTTATTGTTATACCATTCCGCGTTAAGAAGTGATGGCTCACCGAGAGTGTAGAAGGGCTTAAATAAGGCGTATGACTGACTTGTTAATTTAATCAGCAAGGCATGCGCAAAAGATGGGGGGAATAGGTGCCCAAGCGATTGCTAATGGGCACGTTTTACAAGGTGTTGTATATGAGTTAAGTCGGGTTAAATAAACTGCGACAGTAAATCATTGACAAACATGTGCCCCTTTGGCGTGAGTTGCCAATGGGTGTCTGTTTCAGTGAGTAAGCCTCTGTTTATCGACTTTGTCATGCCAACCTTAACAACATCTGCAGATTGCCCTGTACGTTGCTCAAATTCTGTTTTAGCAATGGGTGTCATCAGCCTTAAGCGATTCATCAAATACTCTAGAGGACGATCGTCTTCAATTACATCAGATGTTTCAAAGGTGTAGTTGTCTGCGGCGAGATAGCCTTTAGGATGCTTAATTTTAACGGTTCTGATAATCCGGTTTTGCTCAGGTAAGGTGACTTTACCGTGTGCGCCACAGCCTACGCCTAGGTAATCGCCAAATTGCCAGTAGTTCAAATTATGTCGGCATTGATATCCCGGTTTTGCATAAGCGGAAATTTCATATTGCTCGTAACCTAACGTCGCGAGCTTTTTTTGTCCTTGTTCGTATATTTGCCACAAGTTCTCATCGTCTGGGAGCTGTGGTGGTTTTGAATGGAACAAGGTGTTTGGTTCAATGGTGAGTTGATACCAAGATAAATGCGGTGGTGCTAGCGCTGTCGCCGTATCGATATCGTGCATGGCTTCATCAAAGCTTTGGTTCGGTAAGCCATGCATTAAGTCGAGGTTGAAACTTAAGTAGTCGGCGTGTTTGGCTTTTTGTGCTGCAACCTTAGCTTCATCTTCGTTATGGATACGACCCAGTAAATTAAGCTTTTCTTTAGAAAAACTTTGTACCCCAATTGATAACCTTGTTACCCCAGCGGCTCGATAAGCGCTAAAGTCATCATGTTCAAGCGTACCTGGGTTTGCTTCCATCGTAATTTCAATATCATCTTCAAATGGAATTAATGCATTCGCGCCCTCAAGAAAACGTTGAATTTGACTGGCATCAAACAATGAGGGGGTTCCACCACCGATAAAAATAGTGTGTATTTTACGGCCTTGTACATATGCTAAATCAGCTTGTAAATCTGCTAGCAATGCATTCACATATTCTTGCTGTGGTAGCTCGCCATTTTGGCCATGGGAGTTAAAGTCACAATAAGGACATTTCTGAACACACCATGGGATATGCACATACAAACTTAACGGTGGCAGTTGCAAAGTCATTTATTGGCCGCCATCTACTGTTTGTGGGTCTTGTGACTGAATAACACCCTGTGCTTTCATGGCATTAATTAATAGTTCAAGCGCTTTACCGCGATGGCTGTGGGCATTTTTTTGCTCACTGGTAAGTTCTGCTGCGCTGCAATCAAAGCCGTGTGGAATAAACACCGGATCGTAACCATGGCCTTGCTCACCCTGAGGCGCTAAGTTAATACTGCCTTCCCAGGCTGCCTGGCAAATAATCGGCGTTGGATCTTTAGCGTGACGCATATACACCAATACGCATTGAAAACGAGCAGAGCGTTGGTTTTCACCTGTTAGTGCATCTAACAGCTTAAGGTAATTGCTGGTTTCTGTGGCGCCAGCGCCTGAATAGCGCGCTGAATAGATACCTGGTTGCCCTTGTAATGCGTCAACCTCGATGCCTGAATCATCTGCTATGGCAGGTTTTCCGGTTATTTCAGCCGCATGGCGCGCTTTAATAATGGCATTTTCAACAAATGTGGTACCGGTTTCTGCAACATCTGGCACGTTAAACAGATTTTGAGGCAGAACTTCTATGCCATAAGTGGTAAACATTTGCGCAAATTCGGCAAGTTTGCCTTTGTTGCCACTGGCAAGCACGATGTGTTGAATGGGAGATTGCATGAATTGGTCGACCTAAGGTAAAAATTTGCGACATTATACGCTAACAAAGCTGCGATGTACTATGGTTCTTCGGCCGAACTCGCAGGCTCGCTAGAGGGCGTGACTTCGTCACTGCTAGAGTCGCTGCGCTGCTAGATGCTAGGGCGTGACTTCGTCACTGCTAGGGTTGCTGCGCTGCAAGGTGCTAGGGCGTGACTTCGTCACTGCTAGGACAGCTGTGCTGCTAGGTGCTAGGGCGTGACTTCGTCACTGCTAGGACAGCTGTGCTGCTAAGATTTAGTTAATAGATTTTCGCAGCGCAGCGTCCTCGAGACCGAAGGTCGTTCTAGCAGCGCAGCGTCCTCGAGACCGTAGGTCGTTCTAGCAGCGCAGCGTCCTTGAGACCGCAGGTCGTACTAGCAGCGCAGCTTCCTCGAGACCGCAGGTCATACTAGCAGCGCAGCGTCCTTGAGACCGTAGGTCGTTCTAGCAGCGCAGCGTCCTCGAGACCGCAGGTCGTTCTAGCAGCGCAGCGTCCTTGAGACCGCAGGTCGTTCTAGCAGCGCAACGTCCTTGAGACCGTAGGTCGTTCTAGCAGCGCAGCGTCCTTGAGACCGTAGGTCGTTCTCGCAGCGTAGCGCTTTCTTATTCTACGTAGAACTTTTGCTTAAATTTTAGTGATGTATTGAGTTGATTTGCATATTTTATCGCGATATCAAAATTGACATCTTGATCGTCTCTGAAAGGCACTTCGGCAATATAGTAAATAGCATCTCCTTCGCGGATCTCTTTAAAGTCGAGTGTCATGCGCGCATCAATGAGGTTGTTGGCGATGCCAGAGATTTCAACAGCGACAGGAGGATTGCCTTCCAGGTTAGTATTTAATACGGTGATATTCACCAAACCATTATAACCACTGCGTTCTATACCGTAAGTTTTGGCAATTTCTGGGGTAATAAAGGTGCTGTTAAGTGCCATGTAGTGAATATCAAAATTACCCACCTGCTGTTTTTGTTCGGCATAGGCTGCACTGGTAATGCAGGCAAGAGATAACAATAACGCACTAACGATACGACGCGAATTTAACAGTGATTTTAACATGGTAGAGTCCTGTATTGATTTTGTGACTTTAGAGATAAAAAGAGCAGCTATTAACACTTAGCTGCTCTTTTTAATTCAGTTTTAAATAGGCGATAGTGAAAAGCGTATTGCTTAAATCATTGCCCAAAATGGAATGTACTGTGCAAATAGCATGTTCAAGAAGTTCATCGCAATAAACACTACCAGTACCGATAAATCTAAGCCGCCAAAAGACGGTAAAATTTTACGCACAGGGGCTAAAATTGGCTCTGTTAACTGAGTCATAATCATTACCACTGGGTTATAGCCTTGATTAAACCAACTCAAAATTGCACGGATAAGTAGCATCCAAAACAGCAATACGCCCGCATTTTTAAGCACTGATACCACAGAAAATAACAAGATGGTTAAAATATCAACACCAGCACCTGCGATGAAAGTAAGCACTAACATTTTTACAATAACAACGATAAGTGCTAATAAAATTGATGAGGTATCGATACTGCCTATTGACGGCAGCACTCGGCGCATTGGCGCGACAATGGGTTGTGTCGCCTTAACTACAAATTGGCTGAACGGATTATAAAAGTCGGCTTTAGCCAGTTGTAACCAAAATCGAAGAATGACTACCATAAGGTATAAATCAAACACCGTGTTGATCAAAAAAACCATTGCATTCATGAATATTGCCTTACATTTATATCATTGAATTGGATAAGGCTCATTTGCCTATTTAACGTTAGCTTGTCTTACGTCGTGTCATAATCTTATCACTAAGCATTTTACACTGAGATAAATAATCCTTCATCTGAACTCTATATCATCAAGCTTAGTGGTTCATTAAAACGTTTTAGCCATCTCTTCAGCACGAGCCACACAATTGCTCATGGCTTTATCGACTAAACCGCCTAGGTCGCCTTCTTGGAATGTCTCTACCGCTCTAGCTGTTGTGCCGCCTTTTGACATCACATTTTGACGTAATTGTGCCACTGACAGTTGTTGGTTTTGAATCACCATTTGCGCAGCACCCAGTGCAGCTTGTTCTGCCAGTAATCTAGCTTTGTCTTCTGCCATGCCCATGTTGACGCCCGATGCAATCATCGATTCAATAAACAGGAAGAAGTAAGCTGGTGAACTGCCAGAAAGTGCAATCACTTGGTTTAAACCATCCTCGCTGTCTACCCACGCCACTTTACCACCGCTTTGCATTAAGGTTTCGCAAATGGCCTTATGCTCAGCAGAAATATCATCTCCAGCATAAATGCCTGTCATGCCGTAACCAATTTGGGTCGGTGTGTTTGGCATAGTACGAATAAGTTTAATCGGTTGCTTAAGGTATTGCGAATAACGCGCTGCGGGGATACCTGCAGCGATAGTGATGATTAACTTATTGGCTAAATCAAGGTGGCTCAGTGCATCACAAACGGCTTCCATTAATTGTGGCTTAACACTCAGTACAATGACATCAGCAGCTTGTGCAGCGGCAGCATTGTCGTGTGACACTTCAATGGCAAAGTCTTGCTTCAATGCATCAAGCTTGCCTTTACTTGGATTGGTTGCGTGGATAAGGGCACTTGGATAACCATGTTTGACTAAGCCGCTAATAATACTGCGAGTCATGTTGCCCGCGCCGATAAAACATACTTTTGCTTGAGTCATTTCAATTACATCCAATAAATAGAGTGAATTTATGTCTTGTTATTATATATGTTACCTAAAAGGACGCTTCGCTGCTAGGGCGTGACTTCGTCACTGCTAGGGTCGCTTTGCTACTAGGGCGTGACTTTGTCACTGCTAGGGTCGCTATGTTACTAGGGCCTAGAACCTAGAAGGACGAAGTCCGCCCTCAGGCGAGCTTGCGAGCTCCTAGATTCTAAGAGTGGCGAGCTTGCGAGCTCCTAGTACCTAGAATTTATCGTTCACCAAATATGGCGCTGCCAATACGCACCATTGTCGAACCATGAGCAATGGCAATGTCCATGTCACCGCTCATGCCCATCGATAAGGTATCGATGCTCGGATATTGCTGCTGTAATTGGTCGTACAGTGTTTTAAGGTCGGCAAACTCTTGTTGCTGTAATTGAGTGTCGTCTGTTGCAGTTGGAATAGCCATTAAGCCGCGCAACCTTAAATTAGGCAATTTGCTGATAGTAAGTGCTAACATGGCGACCTGATTCGCATCAACACCAGATTTACTGTCTTCCTGGCTAATGTTGACCTGAATACACACATTTAGCGGTTTTTTATTATCAGGGCGTTGGTCGTTTAATCGTTGGGCTATTTTGTCGCGGTTGACGGTATGCATCCAATCAAAATGTTCGGCGACAATTTTGGTTTTGTTTGATTGCAATGGGCCAATAAAATGCCATTCGATGTCGGGATAATCGGCTGCTAGTGTGGTGATTTTAGTTTCACCTTCCTGGACATAATTTTCACCAAATTGGCGTTGTCCAGCCTCATACGCGGCGATAATGTCGTTGATTGGCTTGGTTTTACTCACGGCAAGCAAGCTTATGTCGCTGGGTAATCGTGAACAATTTTGCGCCGCTTGGTTAATTCTACTCTGGGCGATTGATATTCTGTCTGCTATTGTTGTCATAATGTTGGCTAAATGGATGTCTCTACAATGGAAATCACTGAATTACTCGCTTTTAGTGTAAAACACAAAGCATCAGATCTACATCTTTCTGCGGGTGTTTCACCCATGATCCGAGTTGACGGCGAAGTACGTAAAATTAACTTACCCGCACTCGATCATCAAGGTGTTCATAGCCTTGTTTACGACATCATGAATGATAAGCAACGAAAAGACTATGAAGAACACCTCGAAATCGATTTTTCATTTGAGGTGCCTAACTTAGCGCGTTTTCGTGTTAACGCATTTAACCAATCTCGTGGTGCCGGTGCAGTATTTCGTACCATTCCATCGGACATTTTGTCATTAGAGCAGTTAGGTGCGCCGGAAATTTTTAAAAAAATCTCCAGCTATCCACGTGGTTTAGTCCTTGTTACCGGGCCAACAGGTTCTGGTAAGTCAACCACATTAGCGGCCATGGTCGATTATATTAATGATAATCGTCACGAACATATTTTGACCATTGAAGACCCTATCGAATTCGTTCACCAAAATAAACAATGCCTGGTTAACCAACGTGAAGTACATAAACACACCCACAGCTTTAATGCCGCATTACGAAGTGCGCTGCGTGAAGACCCCGACGTTATTCTTGTTGGTGAGATGCGTGACCTTGAAACTATCCGCTTAGCGATGACCGCCGCCGAAACCGGTCACTTAGTGTTTGGAACTTTGCACACCACTTCAGCCGCCAAAACTATTGACCGTATTGTCGACGTATTCCCTGAAGGTGAGAAAGGCATGGTGAGAACCATGTTGTCTGAATCACTGCAGGCCGTTATTTCGCAAACCTTGATCAAAAAAATTGGTGGAGGCCGAGTTGCGGCGCACGAAATTATGATGGGTACTCCAGCAATTCGTAACCTTATTCGCGAAGATAAAGTGGCGCAAATGTATTCTGCCATTCAGACCGGTATGGCTCATGGTATGCAAACGCTAGATCAATGTTTACAAAACTTGGTTAATCGCGGGCTGATTACTCGTGAAGATGCAATGCATAAAAGCTCGAATAAACAAGCTAATTTTTAAGGATTAGGATCATGGATGTTCGTCCGTTTTTAAATATTATGGTCGAGAAAAAGGCCTCAGATTTATTTATCACAGCGGGTTTTCCGCCCAGTGCCAAAATCGACGGTGAATTACGTCAATTATCTGAAACTAAGTTAACGCCGCAACAGTCTTTAGAGTTTGTTGAATCGTTAATGAGCGATGTGCAAAAGAAAGAATTTCACGACAGTAGTGAATGTAACTTTGCCTTTGCCGCTAAAGATTTAGGGCGTTTTCGTGTTAGTGCTTTTTGGCAGCGTGAATCTGCTGGCTGCGTAATGCGCCGCATTGAAACCAATATTCCTGAAGTGGATGACTTGAAACTGCCAGCCATTCTTAAAGATTTGGTCATGAGTAAACGTGGCTTAATCATTATGGTAGGTGGTACTGGTACCGGTAAATCAACCTCGCTTGCAGCACTTGTAGGTTATCGCAATGCTCATTCTCGCGGTCATATTTTAACGATTGAAGACCCAGTCGAATTTGTACACAACCATCGTAAAAGTATTATTACTCAGCGAGAAGTGGGAATCGATACCGACTCGTTTGACGCCGCACTCAAAAGTTCATTACGTCAGGCGCCAGATGTTATTTTAATTGGTGAAATCCGAACGCAGGAAACCATGGAATTTGCGCTATCGTTTGCTGAAACGGGTCACTTATGTATGGCGACCTTACACGCTAACAACGCTAACCAAGCACTTGATCGTATTATGCATTTGGTACCAGAAAGTAAACACAATCAATTACTGTTTGATTTGTCGTTAAACTTACGCGGTATTGTTGCGCAGCAACTGATCCCAAAATCAGACGGAACAGGGCGTCGAGCAGCCATTGAGGTGTTAATCAATACCCCTCGTGTGGCCAGCTTAATCGCCAAAAACGAGTTGCATCTTCTTAAAGAAACCATGGGTAAATCTCGTGAGCAGGGCATGCAAACGTTCGATCAGGCCTTGTTAGATTTATACCTCGAAGGCGAAATCAGCTATGCAGATGCATTGCACCACGCCGATTCTCCAAATGATTTACGCTTAATGATTAAACTGCAAGGTAACGAAGCTACCTCTGCAGGTTCAATGGAAGGCATCACGCTAGACATGGATTAGTCATTCCCTACCACTATCTATGCTGATCTCTGGATAAGAGATCAGGGTAGAGTTCAGGATAATGTTAAAGGTCCAAACGTTAATTATTATATCTTTCAAACGTGTCCTTTTTTTGCTAACAGCGCGAATTGATGAGTCTATTACAAGTCGATTCAGCGCCGTTAGCAGGGCAAAGGGCTGTTTAAGCGCTTTTTGTTGTCTCCGCTTCGGTTATTTAACTTTTTGAGAGGTTATTAGCAGCAACTTATGACCTTTATTGCTATGATCAGGACTAATTTACAACATCTATATTTTAAACCTCTCAAGGATGCCTCATGTTTTTATGGCAAAAGTTCGCACTTTCTACTTCACTGGTATTATTTTCGTGTTCAGCACTCGCAGTCAAAGTATCAGATGAATTAGATATCGGCGGTGCGGTACGAATTAACTACGGTTGGAAAGATTACGACGACAATGCAAAGTTAGAGTTTGAATTGTTCCGTGCCGACGTCAATTACAAAGCGAAAGATGGCTTATTTGCATCAGCTCAATACCGTTGGTATCAAGATATGGATGTTATCCATCATGCCTATATGGGTTATCAGTTTGATGATGCACAATCAGTTCAAGTAGGCGTAACCCAAGTGCCGTTTGGTTTTTTACCTTATGCCGCTCACTCATTTTGGTTTAGCGCTGCTTACTATCTTGGTTTCGAAGATGATTACGATGCAGGTGTGCATTATAAAAACGAACAAGATGGCTGGCGTTATGACTTAGCATATTTTGCCAATGACGAATACGCTAATGGATCTCGTTATGATCGTTACTCGTTTGACGTAGCAACAACGGGTGATTCTCCATACGAAGAGTCTGGCCAAATCAACGCACGTATTGAACGTGAATTTACCACAGGTGAGGTGACTCACAAGTTAGGTGGTTCGCTGCAGTTTAGCCAGTTAGATTTTGTGGCTAATGAGGCAAACATCAACGGTGACGACACAGACAGCATCGCAGCAGCTGCACATTGGCAAGCTGACTGGCAAAAATGGCAATTACAATTTCAATACATGCATTACGACTATGACGTAGACAGCAACCGTATTGCGATTGGTGCATTCCAGTATCAATCTGATATAGCCGCTGAAGCTGATGTGGCAATCGTTAACGTTGCTAAGTCGTTTGATGTTAACTGGGGACCGATTACTCAATTAACCTGTTATAACGATTACAGTCAGGTGATGGCGTCTGGTCAAGGCTTAGATGACTCAATTCAGAACGTAACCGGCTGTGCTATCACTGCGGGTAAACTGTATTCTTATGTGGATTGGATTGCCGGTAAAAACATGTACTTCGTTAACGGCCCTGGTGTTGGTATCGACAACGGTGACACGGCCTGGCATTCAAGATTAAACATCAATGTGGGTTTTTATTTCTAAACGCGAATGATCTTAACATTGCCGTAATACGTACTGTTATATGAAATCTGCTAAGGTATTGATAAGTTGATTATCAATACCTTTTTTATTGGGTGTAATTTGAGTAAAGGACTGGCAAAATGATAAAGTACATTACAGCAATCGCGCTATTAACGGGAAGTGTTGGTGTGTCAGCGGCAAGCTGTCCTGAATACCTTAATGTCGATGCGCGTAAATTACATTCAAAAGAAAACGTCAATTTGTGCGAGCTGACTCAAGGTAAGCCAGTGTTAATTGTTAACACCGCATCAAACTGTGGTTTTACGCCGCAATTTGACGCATTAGAAGCATTGCACAAACAATACGCCGACAAAGGTTTAGTGGTGATTGGTTTCCCCTCTGACGATTTTTTCCAAGAAGAAAAAGATGAAGCGAAAACGGCAGATGTTTGTTTTATCAATTACGGTGTCAGCTTTACCATGGTCGCGACATCGCCGGTAAGAGGTGATAATGCCAATTCAGTGTTTAAATACCTTGGCGAGAAAAGTGATTCACCTAAATGGAACTTTTATAAATATTTAGTCTCTGGCGATGGGCAAAGCGTGCAACAATTTAATTCACGCGTAAAACCAGACAGCGAAGAAATGAAAAAAGCGATAGAGTCTGTATTATAAACAGCTGCACTATCGAAAGAGCGCTAAAGACGATCAAAATCGATAACTAGCGCTCTTTTTGTTTTTAAAGAATAAGATACAATTGATTGATAACCAATACCTAACTCAGCACCAAGCAGATATTGTATTGATAAGGTTGCATAAAACCTTACGCTATTTTGTGCTGTTGAAGTTACCTAGATTGAATACGGAGAAGATATTTTGGCTAGATTTTCAGGATTAGATAAAGACACCGGTCATAAAGCACGCGGTAAAACTGGCGTGTTGATCATGAATCTAGGCACACCAGACGCGCCAACCGCATCTGCCGTACGTATCTATTTAGCGGAGTTTTTGTCAGATCCACGAGTGGTTGAAATTCCAAAGTTAGTGTGGATGTTAATTCTCCATGGCATTATTTTACGTATTCGCCCGGCTAAATCGGCGGCGTTATATCAACAAGTGTGGACTGAAGCCGGCTCGCCATTGCTTGATATCAGCCAACGTCAACAAACCAAATTAGCAAACCAGCTGCAGGCACAAGGGCATGATGTGAGTGTGCACTTAGCCATGCGTTATGGTTCACCGTCTGTGGCGACCACTTTGCAAACTATGCACAAGCAAGGCATTGATAACCTAGTGGTACTGCCTTTGTATCCGCAATATGCAGCGCCGACAACCGGCTCCGCTTTTGATGCTCTAGCAAAAGAGATGATGAAGTGGCGTTATTTACCCGCGCTTCATTTCATTAATACTTATCATGATAACCCCGACTTTATCGATGCGATTGCCGCTTCAATTCAAAAAGACTTTGAATTAAATGGCAAACCACAAAAATTAGTGATGTCGTACCATGGAATGCCAGAACGTAACTTACATCTTGGCGACCCATATTATTGCTTCTGCATGAAAACCACGCGTTTAGTTGTCGAAAAGCTTGGGTTGAGTGAAGATGAATATGTGGCTACCTTCCAATCACGTTTTGGTAAAGCTAAATGGCTACAACCCTATACCGATATGACCATCGGCAGCCTACCAGAAAAAGGCATTACCGATATTGCGGTAATTTGTCCTGCGTTTAGTGCTGATTGTTTAGAAACACTAGAAGAGATTAAAGGCGAGAATCGTCATGTCTTTGAAGATGCTGGTGGCAAAAACTTCCGTTACATCGAATGCCTAAATGACAATGAAGACCATATCAATATGATGGCAAATTTGGTTAAACCTTTCTTATAATTATAGGGCGTGACTCCGTCACTGCTAGGGCGCTTCGCTTCTAGGGTGTGACTTCGTCACAGCTAGAACCGCTACGCTGCTAAGATCCTAGGCCGCGACGCGGCTGGTCTGTTGATTTTATAGAATCTAGCCGCGTAGCGTCCTAGCAGCGCAGCGCTCTAGGCTGTTGCGTACTCAGGCTTTTAGCTTTATATCCTCGCCTCAGCTTTTACGATTTGGTAAACTCAACTCATGGCCATTGAAAAGAAATGTTATGAGAATAGATCCTAATATCACCCTCGTTTATAGTACTGATAAAGGTCGCATCGACCAACCTAAAGCTCAGGCAGAAGTGCCAACGGGCGATGGAGTCGTTCGCATTCATAAAGACAGTAAAGGTAGAAAGGGTAAGGGCGTCAGTATCATTAAAGGCCTTGCTCTAGACGAAAAAGCCTTAAAAGAATTAGCACAAAAACTCAAGAAACAATGTGGTTGTGGTGGTACAGTGAAAGACTTTAACATTGAAGTACAGACAGACAATCGCGAACTGGTAAAATCCATATTAGAGAAATTGAATTTCACCGTGAAATTAGCGGGTGGATAAACGCTAACTACACGACTTGGGAGAGCATATGGATAGTTTAAAAGATCACTTTTTAATTGCGATGCCATCATTAGATGACACATTTTTTGAACGTTCAGTGATTTACATTTGCGAACACGACGACAAAGGCGCAATGGGTATTATGGTCAATCGACCTATTGGTGTTGATGTTGAAGAGTTACTCGACCAAATGGAGCTTCATCCCTCTGCAGAACAAATGTTTTCCATTAATGAAGAAGTGTTGGTGGGTGGACCCGTTTCTCCCGATCGCGGTTTTGTATTACATACGCCGCAGAAGAATTGGATTAATAGCGTTGAAATCAGTGAATATTCAATGCTGACATCTTCTCGCGACATTCTAAGTTCGATTGCAATTGGCAAATCTCCTGACAACTTTATCATTGCTTTGGGTTATGCCGGTTGGGGTAAAGATCAATTAGAACAAGAATTAGCCGACAATACCTGGTTAACCATTAAAGCCTCTCCTGAGTTACTGTTTAATGTTGACCATGAACTGCTTTGGCAAAATGCAACCCAAACATTGGGCTTCAATTTCTGGCAAATGTCGACCCAAGTCGGCCATGCTTAATAGTATCGCTGCTAGGACGCTACGCTACTAGGTGCTAGGGCGTGACTTTGTCACTGCTAGGACGCTACGCTACTAGGTGCTAGGGCGTGACTTCGTCACTGCTAGGACGCTACGCTGCTAGAACCTAGAACCTAGAACCTAGAACCTAGAACCTAGAACCTAGAACCTAGAACCTAGAAGGACGAAGTCCGCTCTCTAGCGAGCTTGCGAGCTCCTAGATTCTAAGAGTGGCGAGCTCCTAAAACGATTAAATAAAGAGAAATACATGCAACCACAAACGGTTTTAGGCTTTGACTATGGCACTAAAAGTATCGGTGTCGCGATTGGTCAAGCCATTACGGCAAGTGCAACTCCGTTACTATCAATTAAAGCGGTTGATGGTATTCCGAATTGGGACGACATCGAAAAACTACTAAAAGAATGGCAACCAGATCTGGTCGTGGTAGGCCTACCATTAAACATGGATGGCACAGAACAAGAGATGACTCAACGAGCACGGAAATTTGCTAACCGTATCAATGGTCGCTTTGGGGTGAAAATTGCCACTCAAGATGAACGCCTTACAACCGCAGATGCTAAAGCGAGATTATTTGAGTTAGGCGGCTTTAAAGCGCTAACAAAAGGCCAGATTGACGCCGTTTCAGCCGTATTGATTATCGAAAGCTACTTTGAAAACCAGTATTAATCTCAACACTAGATCGCTACTAGGGCTGTTGGAGTGTTCAAACACCGCCCACGACTCCGTCGTTCCGGCAAAGCTGTTGAGCCGGAATCCAGGTGTTAGCTCTTAAGTGTTAAATCTTAAAATCATAAAATCTTAAAACCTAAAATCTAAGTCAAAAGAAACACCTGGATCCCCGATAAAAGCATTCGAGGATGACGAGCGCTGAAACAACACAATGATTGGCCCCCGAAACACCGCCCACAACTCCGTCGTTCCGGCAATGCTTTTGAGCCGGAATCCAGATGTTAGCTTTTTCGTGTTTAATCTTAAAACCTAAGACTTAAAACCTAAAACCTAAAATCTAAGTCAAAAGAAACACCTGGATCCCCGATTTAAGCACTCGAGGATGAAGGGCGGTGAAGCAACACCTGGATCCCCGATTTAAGCACTCGAGGATGAAGGGCGGTGAAGCAACACCTGGATCCCCGATAAAAGCATTCGAGGATGACATGCGGTAGATCAACACCAAGATCCCGATTAAAACATTCGAGGACGACGTGTGCTGAAGCAACACAATGATTGATCCCCGAAACACCGCCCACTACTCCGTCTTTCCGGCAATGCTGTTGAGCCGGAATCCAGGTGTTAGCTTTTATGTGTTAAATATTAAAATCTAAAACCCTAAAAATAAGTCAACAGAAACACCTGGATCCCCGATAAAAGCGTTCGAGGATGACGGGCGTGTAGAGTATTTCAGTGATAACTATGACGACATCATGTCAAAACACCTACACCGCCCACAACTCCGTCGTTCCGGCAATGCTGTTGAGCCGGAATCCAGGTGTTAGCTCTTACGTGTTAAATCTTAAAATCATAAAATCTTAAAATCTAAGTCAACAGAAACACCTGGATCCCCGATAAAAGCACTCGAGGATGACATGCGGTGAAGCAACACAATGATTGCCCCCCGAAACACCGCCCACTACTCCGTCTTTCCGGCAATGCTTTTAGCCGGAATCCAGGTGTTGGCTCTTATGTGTTAAATCTTAAAACCTAAGTCAACAGCAACACCTGGATCCCCGATAAAAGCACTCGAGGATGACATGCGGTGAAACAACACCTGGATCCCCGATAAAAGCACTCGAGGATGACATGCGATGAAGCAACACCTGGATCCCTGATACAAGCACTCAGGGATGACGGGCGTGTAGAGTATTTCAGTGATAACTATGACGACATCATTTTAAAACACCTACACCGCCTACTACTCCGTCGTTCCGGCAATACTTTTAAGCCGGAATCCAGGTGTTAGTCCTTACGTATTAAATCTTAAAATCTTAAATCATAAAATCTAAGTCAACAGAAACACCTGGATCCCCGATAAAAGCATTCGAGGATGACGGGCTATTTGAGAAACACCTGGATCCCCGATAAAAGCACTCGAGGATGACACGCGGTGAAGAAACACCAGGATCCCCGATAAAAGCACTCGAGGATGACATGCGGTGAAGCAACACCTGATCCCCAATTTAAGCACTCAAGGATGACGTGCGCTGGAGCAACACAATGATTGCCCCCCGAAACACCGCCCACTACTCCGTCTTTCCGGCAATGCTTTTAAGCCGGAATCCAGGTGTTAGTCCTTATGTGTTTAATCTTAAAATCTAAAACCCTAAAGATAAGTCAACAGAAACACCTGGATCCCGATTTAAGCATTCGAGGATGACGTGCGCTGGAACAACACAATGATTGATCCCCGAAACACCGCCCATTACTCCGTCTTTCCGGCAGTGCTTTTAAGCCGGAATCCAGGTGTTAGCTTTTATGTGTTAAATCATAAAATCTAAGACTTAAAACCTAAAATCTAAGTCAACAGAAACACCTAGATCCCCGATAAAAGCACTCGAGGATGACATGCATTTGAGCAACACCTGGATCCCCGATAAAAGCATTCGAGGATGACATGCGGTGAAGAAACACCAAGATCACGATAAAAGTATTCGAGGACGACGTGCGGTTTGAAAACACCCCTATCACCTAGCACTTATTACTTACAAACCTAGTAGCACTTAGGGGCGAAGCCTAAGGTCTCGTTTCTTTAAGCGAAGCGTTCCGTAACCGGTTATCGTGATAAGCATTTATCGCACTTTATCATCCTGCCGCTTTTACACTTTTTCACTTACTAATTTGCACCAAAGTAGTGCGATAACTATTCATTGTTGCACAATTAACCGTCTTTACACCCAATCACCACTTTTACCTTATTGGTTTTTACCTTTTTAATATTCTTTTTATATCAGTAGCTAACATCTAATTGAACCATTTAGGTGCAATGATTTTACGCTTGGCACATATCCTGAATCCTTCACTATAAAGGTAATGACAGACAATCAAAGCAAAGTGACGAGCGACAATAGATTAACGATAGTGAATAAACAGTGAATAGACAGCGATTAAAGAATGTTAAACCGGTTAGTAATGGCTTTGAAGGCTATCGACGCTAGCTGCAAACGAATGAGCTTCTAAGCTTACCTTTTTAGCCACCTAGCATCGCTAGCTAACGCTTTTATAGCTTTGTTCACTCAGCACTCAATGATGATAAAGGGACATGATATGACAACTAAACCACTCATTTTCACTGATATTGACGGAACATTACTCGACCACTTCGATTACAGTTTTAATAATGCCATTGAAGTGATTGAAGCGCTCAATGAGCGTCATATTCCTATTATTGCCAATACCAGTAAAACCTTTGCCGAAATGGAAAAGTTGCAACAAACCATTGGTATTAATTCACCGTTTATATCTGAAAATGGCGCGGTTATTTATATCCCCATTGGTTATTTCAATGAGCAACCTCAAGGCACCCTTGAGCAAGGTTATTACTGGGTTAAAGAGTTTTGCCCACCTCGAGAGCATTGGCTGGAGCTATTAGCGCAGCAAGCGGTTGAATTTGAAGATGAGTATGTTGGTTTTTCATCATTTAGTGTTGAAGAGCTATGTGAAGTCACAGATTTAGCGCCCGATAAGGCGCGTCTAGCATTGGTTCGACACTATTCGGAGCCAGTGTTGTGGCAAGGCGATGAAGCGCGTAAACAAGAATTTATTAAACACATGACATCTTTAGGTGCGCATATGCTCCAAGGTGGGCGCTTTTTACACGTAGGCGGTGAAAGCGATAAGGGCAAAGCCATGAACTGGCTTGCTCAAATATATGCCAAACAATACCAAAGCGAGGTAACCACAATCGCCTTAGGTGACAGTGGTAACGACAGTGCCATGTTAGAGGCCGCGGATATCGCGATTCAAATCAAATCACCAACGCATGACTTCCCTGTATTAAGTAAAAAACACACCATAAAAAGCCAGGAATGCGGGCCCAAAGGTTGGGCTGAATGTATTACCGCAACCTTATTAACCCCGACACTGGCAACTCCCTCAACATCAATGTCTTTAGGAGGCGTTTAACATGGCCGATTTTTATCAAAATGGCATTGTTACCACAATGCACAACTTAACCCGCCGCACTCACGAAGAACTCGAACAAGACTTATTAAAATTTGCAAAAACGCGTCCACTAGGGCTTATTTTACCGTCATTATTTTCAGAGCTAGAAGGCGACGCCTTGAAAGGCATTGTGGCCAATCTTAAAGATGTACCTTACTTGTCAGAAATTGTGATTGGCTTAGATCGTGCTGATGAAGCACAATATAAACATGCGTTGAGTTTTTTTGGTGAATTACCGCAACATCACCGTATTTTATGGAATGACGGTCCACGTTTACAAGCCCTAGACGCCAAATTACAAAAGCTTGGGCTAGCACCAACCGAATTGGGTAAAGGCCGCAATGTATGGTATTGCATGGGTTATATTTTAGCGTCGGGTAAATCTGAATCTGTCGCCTTGCACGACTGTGATATTGTCACCTACGAAAAGTCATTATTAGCCAGGTTACTTTACCCGGTAGCCAATCCACAATTTAACTATGCATTTAGTAAAGGCTATTACGCCAGATTATCCGATGGCAAAATTAACGGTCGAGTCTCTCGTTTATTAGTCACTCCGCTTATTAAGGCACTTAAAAAAGTGGTCGGCTACAACGAATACCTGGAATATATGGACAGTTTTCGGTATCCACTCGCAGGAGAATTCTCTTTTAGACGCGATGTACTGACCGATTTACGCATACCGAGTGATTGGGGCTTAGAAATAGGCGTGCTGTCTGAAATGCAACGTAATTATGCCCATAATCGTATTTGTCAGGTCGATATTGCCGACAATTATGATCACAAACATCAAGACTTATCACTCGACAACGAAGAGG
This sequence comes from Shewanella sp. MF05956, assembly GCF_059758055.1. NCBI lineage: Bacteria > Pseudomonadati > Pseudomonadota > Gammaproteobacteria > Alteromonadales > Shewanellaceae > Shewanella > Shewanella sp. MF05956. Next base: position 27,317 of record NZ_JCAYNV010000012.1, read on the forward strand.
CGGGTTTATCCAAAATGTCGATTGATATTACCAAAGCGTTTTTCCGTAAATTAGCAACCCAGGGTGAAACCTTCAGTACAGAATCATTTCGCACATTAAAAGCCACTTACTACCGTGTCGCCCTTGATTATGTTGAGACATATCATAATGATGCGTTAATGAACGGCTTAACCACAGATATTCATTTAGAAGAAAAAGCCGTTGAAATGTTTGCGCAAAATATTGTTACCGCAGGGCAACGCTTTTTAGATAATCCTATGGAAACCCCGTTTATGCCAACCTGGAGCCGAGTGGTGAGTGCCATGCCAGATGTACTTGAGCAACTTAAAGCCGCAGTTGAAGCCGATAACGCCGAGTTTCGATAAACAGTGACTCATTGATGCAAAATATTAAATAACCTCAAGTTAAGGTTAAGTACAATAATTTAAAGGGTTTTCTATGTCAGTAATGGATGGACTACAGCAAAAACTGCAACATCAACTTGAGTGTATTTATAAAGACATTGATCTCGATATATCGATTGTCACCTTGGCACAAAAACTCATCGAAATCATGCGTATCACCGAGTTTAGTCAAGTACCAGAACCTTTTGCCAATCACTGGTCTGAAAAAGACACCATCATGATCACTTACGGTGATAGTGTTTTACAGCAAGGTGAGCGGCCACTGACTACATTGTCACAATTTATCGACAGTTATGTTGGTTGTATCAATGGCGTGCATATTTTGCCATTTTTCCCCTACAGCTCAGACGATGGCTTTGCCGTTATCGATTACTCTAGTGTCAATGAGAGTTTAGGTGATTGGGCAGACATCAGTGCTATCGCGAGTAAACGTCGGTTAATGTCAGATTTAGTCATCAATCATTGCTCAAGTCGAAGCTTGTGGTTTGATAACTTCTGCAAAGGTGATGGCCCTGGTCATGATTACTTTTTTACCGCGCAACCAAACGATGATTTATCTGAAGTTGTAAGGCCGCGCACATCGGCACTATTAAGACCCACAGAAACACCTAGCGGAACGCAATATGTGTGGTCTACCTTTAGCCACGATCAAGTCGATTTTGACTTTAGAAACCCAAAAGTATTAATCGAATTTGTGACGATTATTCGTCAATACCTGGATGCTGGTGTGAGTATTTTTAGGCTCGATGCGGTAGCATTTTTATGGAAAGTCGTTGGAACTAAATCGATCAATTTACCGCAAACGCACGAGGTCATTCGTTTATTGCGCACCCTCATTGAACATGCACAAAACGATGCAATGATCATCACTGAAACTAATATACCCAATACACAAAATCTAACGTACTTTGGCAATGCCAACGAAGCCCACTGTATTTATAATTTTTCACTGCCTCCCTTGCTCATTAACACCTTAATCACAGGCAGCTGTTTATATTTAAAGCGCTGGTTAATGAGTATGCCGCCGGCACAAGATGGCACTACATATTTTAACTTTATCGCCTCGCATGACGGTATCGGTTTGCGCCCGGTTGAAGGCTTATTAGATGACGATGAAATTGAAACACTCGTCGATACCATGAAACAATTTGGTGGCCAAATATCAGCACGAACCACCGAAACCGGTACCCAAAAACCGTATGAGATGAACATCGCCCTTTACGATGCACTGCAAGGCACCACAAAAGGTAAAGATTTATGGGGCATGCAACGCTTTATGTGTGCTCATAGCATCATGCTGGCGCTAGAAGGCATACCTGGAATTTACATACACAGCTTACTTGGCACGCGTAATGATTATGAAAAGCTCGCCAATACCTCGCACAACCGAGCCATCAACCGTCATCGTTGGGAGCTAGACAATTTAAAGCAACAGTTAAGTGATGCGCAAAGTACTCACAGCCAGGTATTGTCTGCGATGACAAAGCTTATCAATATACGCACACAACAAATTGCATTTCACCCAAATGCCACGCAATTTACCTTACACCTCGGCCTGCAACTGTTTGGCTTTTGGCGTCAAAGCCGCAACCGTAAACAAAGTATTTTTTGCATCAGTAACGTGTCAGACCAAGTAACCGACTTGCCCATTAATGAGCTCAATCTAGTGATTTCAGAATACTGGATTGATTTACTCAGCGGGATCCAAATCGAAGACATCACCAAAACAATACAACTGCAACCATATCAAACCGTATGGATCAGCAATAAAGGATAGTCAAAAAAAGGGGCTAGGACCTAGGACGCTTCGCTGCTAGGGCGTGACTTCGTCACTTCGAGGACGCTTCGCTTCTAGAAGGACGAAGTCCGTTCTCAGGCGAGCCTGCGAGTTCCTAGAACCTAGAACCTAGAACCTAGAACCTAGAACCTAGAACCTAGAACCTCTGGCGAGCCTGCGAGTTCCTAGGACATTTATAAATTCTAGTTAACTTGACAACATCTTTGTGCTCTATAAGCTTATATGCATTAACATATTGTTTTGGAGTCTGTAATGAAAAAACTGTTTATCGCCGCCGCGGTATTAGCGTTAAGCGCTTGTAGTACCTTAAAATCAAGTTCAGACTTTGACCCATCGGTAAACTTTAGCCAATACCAGTCTTACGCCTGGGTAGAAAAAAACAATACCGAAACTGAATACCATTTAGATGGCCTTATGGACCAACGCGTCCGAGCGGCAATTGAAACTCAATTAAGCCAAAAAGGCATCAGTAAAGTCGATAAACCTAACGCTGACTTATTAGTTAATTACATTACAAAAGTCGATAAAAAAATCAACGTAGACACCTTTAATAGCCATTTCGGATACAACCCATACTATGGTCCGCGCTGGGGACTCGCCGGTTCAATGCAAACAGAAACGATAGTGCGTGAATACGAAGTCGGTACATTAATGGTTGATTTAGTCGACAATAAAACCGGTAAGCTTATATGGCGTGGCACGATTGCTGACACGGTTAGAGAGCAAAGTACTCCACAAGAGCGAGTAGAAACAATTAATCAGGCTATCGGTTCTGTTATGATGAATTACCCACCTAAACCAGGCCAATAAGCGCTCGTTTTTTAATCGACATAATGGTTATGCTTACTATAAACCTCGATATTCAATCGAGGTTTATTTTTTATTTTACTAAAAACAGATAAATTATAGTTAACCATCACTCATACCATAAATCCATAATGTATTTATCTGTAGAGCCAAATCAATATGTTAGATTCAGGTAAACCCATTCTTCCACTTTTATTGGTTGGTTATGTGCTAGAAGTGGCGTATTTATAGGCATTTAGAGCCTAAATGGTTTCAAAAGAATCACTAAGTTTGTTATTATTGACTGTTGTGAATGGGACGTCACTTACTCAGACAAATGAGTAAATTAAACAAGCGAGTAACAATGAAATCTTGGTATCTACTGTATTGCAAATCACGTGAAGAATTACGTGCACAGCAAAATTTGGCTTTGCAAGAAGTCGAAAGCTATTTACCTATGATTAGCCAACAAAAAAAGGTTCGTAATAAAACCCAAATGGTTACGGCACCTCTTTTCCCAAGTTATCTGTTTATCTATTTCGATCCAGAAGTCACTAGCGTAAGCAAAATCCACAATACACGTGGTGCTAATCGCATAGTCGGCTGTCGAGAAGACATGACCCCCATTGACGACCGAATTATTTCAGCGCTGAAAAGGCGCGTTCAAGGGCATGTCCCTGAAGTTGAAAAACCGATAACCAAAGGCGATAAAGTCACATTTGTAGACGGCCCATTCAAAGACCTTGAGGCTATATTCGACGAAAATAACCCAGATAAACGCTGCCATGTATTGTTTACCATTATGGGGCAGCAAAAACGGATTTTAGTCGAATTGAGTAATCTTAAGTCTGTAAGCTTGAATGAGAAATCATAGCAAAAAGGTACCTTGAGCAGAGATACACTCTTACCTTTGTAGGATATTGCCCATAGTAGTTAAGCCTTTTTGTTGAGGGTATCAGGTTTAAGGCAATAAATTGGCTAAAGAATATCCATTAGCACAATTTAATAGCGTTTAAAGCAGATTGTTAAACAAGCGAGTGTTTTTACTAAAGCATTTCAACGTGTTTTTGAGTATAATCTCGCGCTAGATTATTATGCTGTGATTCATTTATAAGCATAAGTACGACGCTGTGATTCATTTATAAGCATAAGTACGACAAAAAAAGTTAAAAATTCGCATTGCGAAGGGCAAGTTGGAAGCCGTAATCCATGGGCGGTAGCGTGCCTGAAAGGCAAAAGACAGAATAGTTTCTGTCTTTTAGTGAACGCCGAAGGGCGTCTCGCCCGCCACGCGGGTCGGTAGCGTGTCTGAAATAGGTCGCTACGCTGCTAGGTCGCTACGCTGCTAGGTCGCTACGCTGCTAAACCTAGAACCTAGAAGGACGTAGTCCGCTCTCTGGCGAGCTTGCGAGTTCCTAGAATCTAAGATTAGCGAGCTTGCGAGTTCCTAAAATCAAACCTAATTTAAAATAATATTGGAGATACCTGGTGTTGCATAAAACCAAAAACATGTTAATTGCTGGCTTGTCAGCCATTATTATTTTCAGTACGCAAGTACAGGCTGTAACGCCATCCCCACAAATGATTGAGCAATTTAAACAACTGCCAAAATCAGAGCAAGAGCGCATAGCAAAACAATATGGTATCGACCCTTCAATGTTATCAGCATCAAGTGCAGTAACAACGGTATCAAATCCCCAGGTTGTAGAGCCTCGCGCCACCGCTAACAATGTATTAGATCAGTCAGACGATGAATCACTAACCCAAAAAACCAAAACCGAAGCGACAGCTGATGCAATAGATAACAAAAAAGAGCAGCAACTAAAGCCATTTGGTTATGATCTCTTTGCCGGTTCTCCAACAACGTTTGCGCCAGTTTCAGATGTTCCAGTACCTGCTGAATATATGGTTGGCCCTGGCGATACCATTAATGTTCAACTCTATGGTAAAGAAAACAATAATTACCAATTAATGGTTGGTCGTGATGGTGCAGTACAGTTTCCTGATTTAGGCCCTATATCATTAGTTGGCTTATCTTTTTCAGAAGCGAGAACCTTACTTCAAGATAAAATTGCTCAAAGTATGATTGGCATTAACTCAAGTATTACGATGGGTGAATTGCGTTCAATTCGTATTTTTGTTGCTGGCGATGCATACCAGCCAGGTTCTTATACTGTTTCTAGTTTATCTACGATTACCCAAGCATTGTTTATCTCTGGCGGTATTAACCAAATAGGTTCATTACGTAATATTCAATTAAAGCGCTCAGGTAAAACCGTCGGGTCGTTAGATCTTTATGACTTATTAATGCGCGGCGATGCTTCAGGTGACAAACGTTTACAATCAGGTGACGTAGTATTCATTCCTTCTGCGGGGGGAACAGTGAGTGTAATGGGCGAAGTTCGTCGTCCTGCCATCTATGAGCTTAAACACAGCGAAACAATGGCAGATGTCATCAAAATGGCCAGTGGTTTAAACCCTGGTGCATTCCCAAAAGCCAGTGTGGTTGAACGTTTTAGTGACAAAGCAGTTAAAACGGTCATTAACGTCGATTTAACGGCTAATAGCGGTTTATCAACCCAAGTTAAAAATGGCGATGTGCTAAACGTTAAATCAGCATCTAACCGCATCGACAATGCCATTACTATCGCTGGCGCGGTCATCCGCCCTGGTAAATATCAATGGGTTAACCAAATTAAAGTGGCAGATTTACTGCCATCAATTTGGGGTAACTTAACGATTACCGCAGATTTAGATTATGCATTACTGGTTCGTGAAGTTAATCAACGTGGTGATATTGAGGTGCAACGTATTGCACTTGGCCGCGCAATTGCAGAACCGTTTTCTGAGTTCAACGTGGTATTACAACCGCGTGATACCATTTTAGTATTCGATTATGAAGACCGCGTACAACTTCTAAAACCAGTTATCAGTCAACTTAAAAAGCAAAGTCGATTTGGCGATGCAGCTAAGCTGGTTAGTATTAACGGCAGTGTACGCTTCCCTGGGGAGTATCCTTTAACAACAAATGCAGATGTAAAAGAGTTATTGATAGCTGCTGGTGGGCTTGAAGAGGGCTCTTATACCATGTCAGCAGAATTAACCCGTCAGATTATTTCACAACAAGATGGCGTTAAAATCGAGCATCAACAACTTAATCTAAACGAATTAATGACAGACCCAACAGCGGTTATCGCGTTACAGAGCAAAGATATTCTAACGGTTAGAATGCTCCCAGATTGGCAAGAAACCCGTTGGGTAACCATCAAAGGTGAGGTTAAGTTCCCGGGTACTTACTCTATACAACGTGGTGAAACGCTTAAAGATGTGATTGCACGCGCCGGCAGTTATACCGAAGATGCATCATTAAAAAGCGCCGTGTTTTTACGCCAATCGGTTAAAGATAAAGAGCGTCTAGAGCTCGCTAAACTATCAGATGAGTTACGCCGCGAAATAGCTGCTAAAGCATTAACCAAAGACACCCCAACAGTTGGCTATGCCGATGCGCAATTAATGCTTAAAGAGCTTGAAAACGTGCAAGTAGCAGGGCGTTTAATCGTCGATTTAAATGCGATAGCGCTTGATATAGATGAAGCCAACCTGGATTTAGAAGACGGTGATGCATTATACGTCCCACCTAAAAATCAAACTGTATCAGTCATGGGCCAAGTACAGCATCCTAGTACCCATAGATTCAAAGACGGTGTCACATTCGACCAATATCTAGAGTTGTCTGGCGGTTCACGTAAACGTGCTGATGATGATCGTATTTACATCATTAAAGCCGACGGTTCTGTTGCCATGCCAAACGAATCAACCTGGTTTACGAGCAGCAGTAAAATGGAACCAGGCGACACCATCATTGTCCCGTTAGATACCGAATATAAAGACAGCCTAACCCTATGGGGCCAAGTCACCACCATTATCTACAACAGCGCCATCGCAGTAGCCGCAGTCGCAACGTTGTAAGAAGGCGCTAGTAGCTCGCAGGCTCGCCTGAGTGTCTAGGTTCTAGGAACTCGCAGGCTCGCCAGAGAGCGGACTACGTCCTGCTAGGCCGTGACTTCGTCACTGCTAGGTCGCTATGCTACTAGGTCTGTTCGCTTCTAAGATTTTATAGCAGGCCGTAGGCCGCTCTAGCAGCGAAGTGTCCTAGATTCTAGTACTTAGTCTTCGACCGCTCTAGCAGCGAAGCGTCCTAGACTCTAGAACCTAGATTTTATACCGCTCTAGATTCTAGGTACTAGACAAGGAACTGATATGCGTTTCGAACAGCTGGATGTATGGAAAAGAGCTTCTAGATTATCTTGTGATATTTATAAGTTGACTGAGTCAGTGAGTAACTGGGGTTTCAAAGATCAAATTACACGTTCAGGCTTATCTGTTCCCTCAAACATAGCGGAGGGAGAAGAGCGTGAAACCCTTAAAGAAAAAATAAGATTTCTATACTATGCAAAAGGTTCTTTAGGTGAGCTTGTTACTCAGCTATATATCGGAGCGGAAATCGAATATCTTGATAAAAAAATTGCTATGTCGATGGTAAAAGAAGCTAAAGAGTTAGCCAAAATATTAGGTACTCTTATTAAACAAAAACAAGCAAAGATAAAAGAAGATAGCCCCGATTACACAATAGAGTAATCTAACGAAGCGCTGATGCTTTTTGCTTTTATAGCAGCGTAGCGCTCTAGCCGCGAAGCGTCCTAGAATCTAAGCTGTTGCTTTTGCTTTTGACTCTATAGCAGCGTAGCGCTCTAGCCGCGAAGCGTCCTAGAATCTAGGCTTTGCTTTTGACTCTATAGCAGCGTAGCGCTCTAGCCGCAAAGCGTCCTAGAATCTAGGCTGTTGCTTTTGATACAACCAGCAACAAACAAAACACTTAGCAGATATCTGCTGGTATCTTTTGACTTTATAGCAGCGTAGCGCTCTAGCCGCGAAGCGTCCTAGAATCTAGCAACTGCTTCCCAGACAAAATAGAATTATGAATAACCAAAATAAACAATTAAACCCAGATGCACAATTTCAACCCTATGCCACCCAACCAATGGGAAACGTTGAAAACGACGAAATCGACCTTCGTGAGTTGTTTTCAGTAATCTGGCAAGGCAAGTGGCTAATTATTGCTATCACAGCGGTGTTTGCTGTCGGTGCAGTTGTTTTTGCGATTAACCAACCAAACATATACAAATCTGAAGCATTATTATCTCCAGCAGACTCAGAGCAAGGCGGTGGTGGCTTAGCAGCACTTGCGGGCCAGTTTGGTGGTTTGGCAAGTATGGCTGGAATTAATTTAGGTGGCGGCGGTGGCGTTGATAAAACTCAAATGGCCATCGAAGTCATGAAATCACGCCAATTCGCCAGTGATTTTATTAAAAAACACAATGTTTTACCTGATTTAATGGCTGCAGAAAAATGGAACATGGCAGACAATACACTATCGTACGATGTAGATTTGTATGATGCAGCTCAAAAAAATTGGGTACGAGAAGTTAAGCCACCCTTTAAATCTGAACCTTCAATGCAAGAAGCTTTTAAAGTGTTTTCTAAAATTATTGTAGTTAACTCTGTGAAAGAAACCGGCATGGTTACTGTATCTGTAGAGCATTTATCTCCATCAGCTGCTCAACAGTGGGTTAACTGGTTAGTGCAAGACATTAACAATGTCATGAAAGAACGTGATGTTGCGGAAGCGATTAAAAGTACCGCATTTTTAGAATCAAAAATTCAACAAACTAATGTAGCCGACATTCGCTCAATTTTATATAAACTCATTGAAGAACAAGCAAAAACAATCATGTTTGCTGAAGTTCGCGATGAGTATGTATTTAAAACAATAGATCCCGCATTAATACCAGAAGAAAAGTTTAAACCTAAACGTGCACTAATATGCGTGTTAGGCACAATGCTTGGTGGAATGCTCGGTGTCATGTTGGTATTAATTAGATATTTTGTTAGAAAAAAAGATTAATATTTTGCAGAACCTAGAACCTAGAACCTAGAACCTAGAACCTAGAACCTAGAACCTAGAACCTAGAACCTAGAACCTAGAACTGTTTACAAATTTGAGCTATACCGGTAATCCTCTATTTTCTATCGATAGATAATATTCGATTTTTTAGTGACGACTATATTTTTAGCTGCTGCGAAATGGACACGCAGCAAGCTTGAGAATTATTAAGTTCATGAGAGATGAAATGTTCTATAACAATGATAAATTTAAAGCGATAAAAGTAACTAACCGATTCAAATCGAGAAGTGAAGCGTTAAAGCAAAAAGTAATCTACGTCTATTGCCCAACTGGGATGGAAAAAACCATAGGCCAAATAGTAGATGATTACTCATTCGATATGGTGTTAAACGATTACAGCATCACAGATTTAAACAAGAAGGTAGTTTGTCATTACAACGCAAGCGATTTAACCAAAGAGCAACGTCATTATTTAGTCGTCGCTACTGAGTTAGGTGCCTGGGTTGAGCCGTTAGTCAGTTATTTAGATTCTCGCCTCGGTTATACCGAAGTAAAATTATTACACAGCAGTTATTTTTTACATCAAAAAGCGTTTTCAATCCTGTCAACTAAACGTACTCAATACGCTAAGCGTTCGCTTGATATTATTTCAGCTTTATTATTATCAATCGTAGCGTTTCCTATTGGGTTACTGACTGCTATGGCGATTAAGTTAGAGTCGCCTGGCGGTGTTTTTTATAAGCAAAAACGTACCGGCCAATATAACGAAGAGTTTGAGGTCATAAAATTTCGTTCAATGCGGAATGATGCCGAAAAGTCAGGCGCTCAATGGGCGTCAAAAAATGATGCTCGAGTAACTAAGGTTGGTAACTTTATTCGAAAAACGCGAATTGACGAGTTACCACAAATTATTAATATCTTCAAAGGTGAAATGTCAATTGTAGGCCCTCGTCCGGAACGTGAAGTGTTTATTGAAGAGCTGGAAAAAGAAATTCCATATTACCGATTTAGACATGCTGTTAAACCGGGGGTTACTGGTTTAGCACAAGTATGCTATCCATATGGTGCATCGGTTGAGGATGCAGTATGGAAGCACAAATATGACATTTATTACATTAAACATCATAGTACCTTCCTAGATATTAAAATCTTGCTTAAAACCGTTAAGGTTGTGTTGTTTGGTATGGGGCGTTAAATGCAGCCATTAGTGTCAATTATAATGCCGAGCTATAACGCAGAAAAAACAATAGCTCAAAGTATTAATTCAGTTTTAAAACAGAATTACTCCAATTGGGAGTTATTAATTACTGACGATAAGTCAACAGATAATACCATTAATATTATCAATGAATTTTTATCTAAAGATACACGGATCAAGTTGTTCGCAAATGAGCAAAATCTTGGAGCTGGTGGATCTAGAAACCGTTCAATCAAAGAATCTAAAGGAAGATATATCGCCTTTTTAGACTCAGATGACCTGTGGCTAGATAATAAGCTAGCAATTCAAATTGACTACATGCAAAAAAATGTTATTGCATTGTCATATACCTGGTATCAAAAGTTTGGCGATAAAGGTGATGGTGGTTTTGTAAAACCTCAATCAACAGTTACTTACCAACAATTATTATACAGCAATATAATCGGCTGCCTTACAGCTGTATATGACTCTGAGTTGCTAGGCAAGCGTTACATGCCATTAATCCGTAAAAGGCAAGATATGGGGCTTTGGTTAAGTATACTTAAAGATATTAATATGGCACATGGTATACCTGAGGTATTAGCCAAATATCGAGTCGATTCTGGAATGACACAAAATAAGTTTGATATTTTGAAATGGCAATGGAACTTTTATCGTGATGTTGTAGGGTTAAATATTATACAAACTATCAAATGTTTTGCTGTTTACGCATACAAAGGTTTTGTTAAAAGTCGTATTTAAAAGAGTATATATATGAAAATCTTAGTTACAGGTGGGGCAGGGTTTATTGGCTCTGCTGTAGTTCGTCATATCATTAACAATACTAATGACAGCGTAATAAATCTAGATAAATTGACCTATGCAGGTAATCTTGAATCACTACTAAGTGTTGAATCAAACGAACGTTATATTTTCGAACAAGTTGATATCTGCAACCGAGTCGAATTAGACCGGGTTTTTAGTACTCATAAACCTGACGCTGTTATGCATTTAGCCGCAGAGTCACATGTTGATCGTTCAATTACTGGCCCCGCAGATTTTATTCAAACCAATATCGTCGGTACCTATACTCTTCTTGAAGCTACGCGTACTTATTGGAATACGTTAGCCGATGATGCTAAAAAAGCCTTTCGTTTCCATCATATCTCTACAGACGAAGTGTATGGCGACTTACCTCATCCAGATGAACAAAATAGCCTAGAAGTAAATCAAGAGTTACCTTTATTTACTGAAACAACTTCTTACGCGCCAAGCAGTCCTTATTCTGCCTCAAAAGCCTCAAGCGACCACTTAGTTAGAGCGTGGTTACGTACTTATGGGTTACCTACGATAGTAACTAATTGTTCTAACAACTATGGCCCTTATCATTTCCCTGAAAAGTTAATCCCTTTAGTTATCTTAAATGCGTTAGAAGGTAAGACATTACCAATCTACGGCAAAGGTGATCAAATTCGTGACTGGCTTTATGTAGAAGATCATGCTCGTGCACTCTTCAAGGTTGTTACTCAAGGACAGGTTGGTGAAACCTATAACATAGGTGGTCATAACGAGAAACAAAATCTTGAAGTAGTACAAACCATTTGTAACATTTTAGATGTTCTAGTACCAAAAGGTACGCCTTATGCTGAACAAATCACTTATGTAACCGACCGTCCAGGTCATGACCGTCGTTATGCGATTGACGCAAGTAAAATCAGCCAAGATCTTAACTGGCAGCCAGAAGAAACATTCGAAACAGGCCTACGTAAAACGGTTGAATGGTATTTAGCGAACCAAATTTGGTGTCAGCATGTACAAGATGGTAGCTACCAACGCGAACGTTTAGGGATAGACAGTTAAGAGGTAGAATGCGTACTCACGAAAACTTAAGGGCTTGGCAATATAGTATGGAATTGGTTGAGCTAGTTTATAAAGAAACAGCTACTTACCCAATTGATGAACGATTTGGTTTAATCAACCAGTTGCGCAGAGCTGCAGTATCTGTACCTAGTAATATAGCTGAGGGCGCAGCTAGAGGAAGTGATGCTGAATTTATACGTTTTCTATACATAGCTAGAGGTTCATTAAGCGAAGTGCAAACCCAATTAAAAATTGCAAACCGTCTTGGTTTTGCACCATTGAACAAAACAACTTTAGAGTTAATAGAAAGCACTTTTGCTCAATTGGGTGGGTTAATTAACAGCTTGAAAGCAAGGTAAGAATAATGAAGTTTAATTGTAAAGTAGAAATTAAATTGGGTGGTTGGATTACACCTCTCTTAGCACTTCCCCCTTCACGCTACACAGGTACAGTTTTATGAAAGGCATCATTCTAGCCGGCGGTTCAGGCACACGTTTATATCCTATAACGAAAGGAATATCTAAACAGCTATTACCTGTATACGACAAACCAATGATTTATTATCCGATTTCAGTACTGATGTTAGCGGGTATACGTGAAATTTTAATTATCACTACTCCTGAAGATAAATCTTCTTTTGAACGTCTACTCGGTGATGGTACTGATTTTGGTATTAAACTCGAATACGCTGTTCAAGATCAGCCAAATGGACTAGCAGAGGCTTTTCTTATAGGTGAGTCTTTTATTGGGAATGAAAGTGTCTGCCTTGCATTAGGAGATAATATTTTTTGGGGGCAGGGGTTTTCCCCAATACTTAAGAAAGCAGCTTCTAGACAATCGGGCGCGACAGTGTTTGGTTACCAGGTAAAAGATCCTGAACGTTTTGGTGTTGTTGAATTTGACCGAAACCAAAAAGCTATAAGTATTGAAGAAAAGCCAATCAAACCTAAATCAAATTTTGCTGTTACAGGTCTATATTTCTATGACAGTCGTGTTGTTGAAATTGCGAAAAATGTTAAACCATCGCATCGTGGTGAATTAGAAATAACAAGCATAAATGAAGCTTATTTAGACATGGGCGATTTAAATGTTGAATTGCTAGGCCGAGGGTTTGCTTGGCTTGACACTGGCACTCATGAGAGTTTATTGCAAGCCGCTATGTTTGTTGAAACTATAGAGAAAAGACAGGGCTATAAAATTGCATGCCTTGAAGAGATTGCTTTTAATAATAAATGGTTAACCAAGTTAGCATTAGAGAAAGCAGCTAAAATATATCAAAAAAATGATTACGGTAAATATTTGAAAAGTATTCTGAAATCATATTAAGTAGTGTGGGTATTTTATCATGGAAAGAAAAATTGCTGTTGTAACAGGGTCTACAAGAGGTATTGGTGACGCAATTTCAAAAAAATTAGCTAATGATGGATATTTTATAATTGGTTTGTCCAGAAATGATAAATTAATAGGTTATGAAGATTCAGATTTTTGGACTAATTTTGGTGTGTTAATAAAATGTGATATTACTGAAGTCTCTGATGTAGAAAATGCAGTAAAGATTATAAAGGAATATGGGCATGTTGATGCTTTAATTAATAATGCCGGTATTACATCTGATAGTTTTTTCCATAAAATGAGTAGTAAAGATTGGTTTGATGTTATAAATGTAAATCTATCATCTCTTTTTAATATTACTCAGCCCATTTATCAAATGATGAGAGAAAATGGCTCTGGAAAAATAATAAATATTTCATCAGTAAATGGACAAAAAGGACAGGCTGGTCAGGTTAACTATTCTTCGTCAAAGTCAGGTGTTCACGGATTTACTATGGCATTGGCTCAAGAAGCCGCAAGAAGTAATATTCTAGTTAATACAGTCTCCCCTGGTTATACTAATACTCAGATGATGAATACGATCAGAGAAGATGTGCTTTCATCAATTAAATCGTCTATTCCATTAGGAAGGCTTGCTGAAACCAAAGAAATAGCAAATGTGGTCTCTTTTTTAGTAAGTGATCAGAATAGCTACATAACTGGTGCTAATATACCGGTCAACGGTGGATTATTTATAGGTTAATTATGGCTTACTATACAGAAAATGAATTAGCTAATTTAGGTTTTAAGAAAATTGGAAAAAATGTAAAAATTAGTACTAAGGCAAGTATTTACAACCCTGATTGCATTGAAATTGATGACAACAGCAGGATTGATGATTTTTGTGTAATTTCAGGAACGGTTAGTCTAGGTAAAAATGTTCATATTGCTCCTTATTGTCTAGTTGCAGGTGGTAGTGAGGGCGTTACACTAGAGGATTTTTCTGGTTTAGCTTATAGCGTACAAGTATTTAGTCAGTCAGATGACTATTCTGGTAGGACCATGACGAATCCAACTATTCCAGAAAAGTATAAAAAAGAAACAAAGAAGTCTGTTCATATTTCCCGACACGTTATTGTTGGCACAAGTTCTATAATTTTCCCCGGTGTCACTGTCGCTGAAGGCTGCTCTGTTGGTGCAATGACTTTAGTGAGTAAAAGTACCGAACCTTGGGGAATTTATGTCGGAAATCCCGCTAAAAGAGTGAAAAATAGATCACAAGACTTATTAGCGTTAGAACTATTATATAAAAGTGAACAAAATGATAGCATTTAATAAACCTTACCTTCATGGTCGAGAATTAGTTTATATTTCTCAAGCTGTTACTTCTGGCAAGATTTCTGGTGATGGAATTTTCACTAAAAGGTGTCATGATTTCTTTGAAAATCGATTTGGATTTAAAAAAGTCTTAATGACAACATCGTGTACAGATGCTCTAGAAATGGCTGCTATTTTATTAGATATTCAGCCAGGTGATGAAGTTATTGCACCCTCCTATACATTTGTTTCTACTGTAAATGCATTCGCTTTACGTGGGGCTAGAATAGTTTTTGCTGATAGCTATAATGATCATCCCAATATAGATCCTGCTGAAATTGCTAAACTAGTTACATCTAAAACCAAAGCGATAGTTGTTGTACATTATGCAGGTATTGCATGTGACATGGACGCCATAATGTCTATCTCTACTAAATTCAATATACCTGTGGTAGAAGATGCTGCTCAAGCGATTGATGGTTATTATAAGGGCAAACCTCTCGGTAGCATTGGTTCATTTGGTACATTTTCGTTTCACGAAACTAAAAATATCATTGCAGGGGAAGGCGGCTTACTAGTAATTAATGACGAGAAATATATTCATCGAGCAGAAGTCATACGTGAGAAAGGAACTAATCGTTCATCATTTTTCCGTGGTGAGGTTGCTAAGTATGGTTGGGTCGATATAGGGTCTTCGTTCTTACCATCAGATATTATTGCTGCTTATCTTTATGCTCAACTTGAAAACATCGACACGATACAAAACAGGCGAAAATCTATTTGGCAGCGATACTTTGATAATCTTAATCCAGCCTTACAAGGTACAGGTGTAAAATTACCGAAAGTATTTGATTATTCAACAAATAATGCACACATGTTTTATTTGACATGCTCAAATTTAGCGCAGCGTACTGCTTTAATTCAATATCTTAAAGATAATGGTGTTCATGCAGTATTTCATTATCTTTCTTTGCATAGCAGTGAATATTTTAAAAGTAAACATACAGGTTCTGTACTTTCAAATTCTGATTTTTATACTGACACTTTGTTGAGACTTCCTCTATATTATGAAATAACTGATGAACAGGTTAATTTTGTTTGTAAGCATATAGTTCAGTTTTTTGCAAAGACATGAGTAAAAAAATATTACATTTAGCATCTTTAGAAAAATTTCTCCCTGGGTTTATTAGTCTAACAAGGCAATATTTTTCTAAAGATGAACACAATTTTGTTACTTTTGGTGCATTTGAAAAGCATAGTTATGTTCAAGATAAGAACACTTTTCATTTTGAGAAGTTTAAAAGTGTTAAGGCTGTATTTAGACTTTTAATAGAAGCACACTCTAATGATAAAATAATTCTGCACGGCTTGTTTTTGAATCAGCTTACAATTCTTTTATGTTTTATGCCTTGGTTACATAACAAGTGCTATTGGATTATATGGGGAGGCGATCTTTATTATCATCAGTCAGTCAATAAGAATGTAAAATATAAAGTTAACGAATTCTTTAGAACGGTTTTAATTAAAAGGTTGGGTGGAATCGTAACCTATGTAGATGGTGATTATAGCAATGCTAAAAAGTGGTATGGTGCTACATGTAAGTTATATAACTGCATTGTCTATAAAAGTAATATTTTTAACAGTGAAATTTATCCAGATATAGTAAAATCTACAGTAACAAAAAATAGTAAAGTGACTTTGCTTATTGGTAATTCAGCAGATCCAACAAATAATCATAAAGAAGTATTCCAGAAAATCTTGTCACTTGATTTTGAAAATTGTATTGAGCGGATTTATTGTCCCCTTTCATATGGTTCACTTGAGTATGGTAAAAACATAAAAGAGATGGGGGTATCACTATTTGGAAATAAATTCTACCCATTACTTGATTTTATGCCGCTAGATAAGTACAACCAAATTTTAGATGAAGTTGATATAGCAATTTTTGCACATAATAGACAACAAGCTATGGGGAACACTATTAACCTTTTAGGTCGTGGTAAAAAAGTTTTTATGTGTAAAGAGACAAGTTCTTACGAATTTTTAACAAATCTTAATCTATCTGTTTTTCTCATAGAAGAACTTGATTTTAATAAAATCCCTTCGGAATTAGCAGTTAATAATAATAAAATTGTTTGTAACTATTTTAGTGAAGATAACTTGGTTATTGGTCTTACGGAATTATATAAATAATTCACTCCTGAATATGGACTACATTTAAAACTATGACACCAAAAAAAATTCTTCAATTTGCAATCGGTCCACTAGGTGGTTCACTTTTAGGCTTTATTTCACTTCCGATTATTGCTTGGGTGTTTAACCAAGAAGATGTAGGGAGAATGGCCTTACTTCAGGTAATACTTAGTTTTAGTCTTCTGTTTTTTAGTTTAGGACTTGATCAGGCTTATGTTCGTGAGTTTCACGAAGTTAAAAATAAACCCCAGTTACTAAAATCTGCTTTTTTACCTGGTTTTATTTTATTATGCATAGTATTGTTAATTTGCTTTTACTTCGGTCCATTTCTTGGTAGTGTTGTTTTTAATTCTGATTCGACATACGTAAGTTTTTTATTGATCATTGCGATACTTTCTACATTTATATCTCGTTTTTTATCACTTGTTCTGCGTATGAATGAACGTGGATTAGCTTTTTCAATGTGTCAATTGTTACCTAAGATTTTTGTTCTTTTAATAATAATTTTTTATCTTATTTTTGAAACTCCTAAAACTTTTGAGTTCCTTTTACTTTCCAATACGCTTGCGATTGTATTAGCTTGTATCATTTTTTCTTGGAATACACGTACCGAGTGGTTTTCAAGTATTACTCAGTTAATTGATTTTCATCAATTAAGAAAATTATTGTATTTTGGTTTACCTTTGATTTTCGGTGGAGTTGCCTTTTGGGGATTGACATCTGCAGATCGACTACTTCTAAGTAGATTAAGTACCTTTAGCGAGTTAGGAATATATTCTGTTTCAGTTAGTTTTGCAGCTGCTGCAAGTATATTTCAATCAGTATTCACAACTGTCTGGGCACCGACAGTCTACAAGTGGGCAAGCAATGATGAGGGATACGAAAAGGTATTATCTGTAAATCGATTTGTCTTATTTATAGTCGTTACTTTATTTTGTCTTGCAGGTTTGTTTTCTTGGTTGATTCCATTTTTGTTACCATCTGACTATGTAACTGTGAAATGGATTTTGGTTGCTTGCCTATCTTATCCGCTGCTTTATACACTATCTGAGACAACGGTCGTTGGTATTGGTATTGCAAGAAAAACATCTTATGCAATGTTTGCTTCAATTATTGCATTATCTATTAACCTTTCTTTTAATTACTTTCTTATCCCGCTTTATGGTGCTGCTGGTGCAGCAAGTAGCACTGCTTTGGCATTTTGGGTGTTTCTTGTATTGCGTACAGAGCTTTCCATTTTAGTATGGAAACCGTTGCCACGTTTTGCATTATACTCATTTTCTTTCCTTTGCGTTACAGGTGCTGTTCTTGGGGCAATTTTTCAAAATGATTTAGGTATCTTTATATATATTTACTGGTTAGTGCTGTTTGCCTTTTGTCTCTATTTTTTCAAGTATGAGTTACATTCTTCATTTATCTATCTTACAAGATTTTTAAATCGAAATGCTAAATCTAAGAAATAAACCATTTTTGTTAAACTAATTACTAATAAGAAGATATTTCAATGGTTGATGTTGTAAGTGTGGTTATTCCTTTTTATTCGTCCCAATCAGGATTACTAATTAATTCTGTTAATAGCGCGCTAGCTCAATTGAATGTTAATGTTGAAGTTATTGTTGTTGATGATTGTTCACCTGTAAGCGCTTCATCTGAGTTGTCTTCTTTATTAGGCGACACTCGCATTAAAATAATAAAACATTCTAGTAACAGTAATGGTGGTGTCGCTCGTAACACTGGTGTAGCTTCATCAACAGCTGATTATATTGCTTTTCTAGATTATGACGATGTATGGTATGAAGATAAATTAATTAAACAACTTTCTTTATATAAAGAGTGTCGAAAGAAAACTACTCATCCTGTAATTTATTCAAAATGTAAAATCATTGAAAGCCGTTCGTCTTTTATTCGACCTAGAAGAGCTATAAAGGAACAAGAGTTGGTGGGTGATTACTTATTTGTTGCAAAAGAAATTATTCAGACGAGTGGCATATTTCTACATCGTGAAACCACAAAGCTAGTTAAGTTTGATGATTTAAAAAGGCATCAAGATTACCAATATTGTCTGTCTTTAGAATCTATTGGTGCTAAGTTTTTTCTTCTCGATGATGTGACTTATGATTTCATTCAGATACCTAAGTTAAATGATTATTCTTTCTCAAAATACTGGCTTTCTATATATTCTATATATTTATCTAGCGGTGCAATTAATTCATTTAAAATGCTTGTGATAGTTAGGTGCATGATTCTTCACTCTAGGTATTTGGAAGCTTTCACATATTCTTTCAAAAACAATCTCGTTTTTTCATTTTCTAAAAACCTTTTTTCATTAAAATTGAAGCGATTTCTACCTTCTTTTTTTCTTGACTTATACAGAAAGATGAAATGATGCGTAATAAGGTTATTAATGTAAGTTTTGTTTATTTTATTTTTGTTTTTATTTTGTTTTTGCCATTTATTTTTCATTTGCTAAATTTCGATCGTGCCTATAATGTTGATTATAAAAATTATGAAAGTAATTATAATTTGGTATGGAAGCAATTTGAGTATGGTTTCAGTTTTTTAGAATCAATTTTCCAATACTTTAACTTTGAATTTGAAACTTTTTGGGTTTTTTTGCTTGTTCTGGAGTTGGTTTTTATATTCTTTTTGTACAATAGTTTTTACTTGTTTTTATTGGCAATGCCTAACCTTATTTATTTGTCTCAAGGTATGCTTGGTACTCAGGTCAGGTTTGGTGTTGCATCATTGTTTTTTTTGTTGGTTTATAAACTTTTTTTCAAAAAGAATATTTATTTAATTTCTTCATTTATTACTTTGTTTTTTCATAACGCTATAGTGATAATGTTTTTACTTGGTTTTTATGTAAAGTACTTTATTAATTATGAACGAGTTGTGACGTTAAAGAAGAATGTTTTTTTTGTTTTGTTGCTGTTTTGTTTTTTTGTTTTAGTAAGTTTTTTGATTGGTTTTATTTTAGGTTTTCTAGGTTATAGTTATTATGTTGGGACTAAATATCAAGAGGGGCGTTCTTTATTTGCACTACTTTATTTGGTTGTGTCTTTTGTTTTTGTTTTTATATTGTTATTAAAGATGCCGGTGTTGAATCGTTATAATAACTTTGTTTATTTGTCTTTTTTTATTTTGCTTTTTTGTATGGTTTTCAATGAGTCTTCTGTTATATCTGGGAGATTTACTTTGGTTTATCTATTGATAGAGCCATTTCTACTCTATACTTTCCTGCTTATTTTATCTAGAAAAAAATCATTTGCTAATTTTGTTTTTTTCTCTTCATTTTTTTTGTTTTCTTTAACTAAATTAATTACATTAAATCTATACTATTGAGTCAATATGAAAATTATAGCTTTTGTCGGTGAAACCTTTGAAGAGTTTGACGGTAGTTATTATGCAAAGCCAACTTCAGCAGCTTTTATACAAGATGCTATAGGCTCCGAAAATGTTTATGTAGCGTCTTCCGCAATTCCTGCTTCAGGCATTAAACCATCAAGTGCAAGTACCGTTGTTGTTGCTGAAAATTTTTATCCTTTTCCTAGATATCAATCTACAAAGGATTTTATGGTCAAGTCGATCTTACAAAGAGGTTTTTATAAAGAATACGTACAGCGTTCAGAACACATTATAAAGAAACATCTTGGTGAGTATTTTTGGATAAGAACTCCTTCAATTGGTAGCATTGTTTTTGGCTTAACGGCTTTGCGCTTAAATCAAAAAGTGTTACATCACATGTGTGCAGATGCATCTAATACTTGGAAAGATGCTAAATACACCGGTTTTAACAAGTTTATGGCTTATTGTTTTTCGAAATTAATTCGATATAAGCTAAAAAAGATTTGTAGCCATAAAAATTCAATCAATCTTTGCACTGGTGATGTACTAGAAAAATTTAGTCGAAAATATTCAAAGAATACCCATCAGTTTGTTGATTTAATGATTAATCCTCCTGCCGTTATGCCAAATAATGGTGATAGGTTTTATTCGAACGATAATATTATTAACCTATTGTTTGTTGGACGAATAGTAGAAGATAAAGGTGTTTTCGATTTGATTGAAGCCATTGCACGACAGAATAATAGTGTTAAAGCTATATTTGTTGGTGACGGACCAGATTTAACAAGAGCAAAAGAACGTGTAAACGATAGAAAATTAATGCATCTTATTTCTTTTACTGGTCAATTGCCCCATTCGGAATTGAATAAATTGTATTTTGATACAGATATTGTTGTTGTTCCCTCAAATAATAATTATGAAGGTTTTCCTCGTGTAATAATGGAAGCTTGGTCTTACTATAAGCCTGTCATCGTTTCAGATGTAGGGGGGATAAATGCTTTCGTTAAACATGGACAAAATGGGTTTATCTTCCCTCCAGGCAATGTGGATGCATTATCTACACAGCTAGAGTCTTTGGTATCAACGCCTAACTTATTATCGAATGTTCATTCTAATTTAAATAATGTAGCAACAATTTCTAGTCAAAAATATTGGATATTAATATTATTGAATTTAGTAAAAAGTAATTAATAGGTTGTTAAATGAAACATAAATTTTTTTTAATCTATACGTGGTTCGTTAGACTTGTTTTTATTCTTTTCCCTGACCAACCATTAATTATGAGGTTGCGCGGTTTTTTTTATTCCATAGCTATGAAACAGTGTGGTCGTGATTTCCAAGTTTCATCATCAACAATTTTAAGAAACCTAGAAAATATTAGTGTAGGTAATCATGTTTACTTGGCACCCAATGTGATTGTTAATGCAGTGGCTGATGTGTGTTTTTGTGATGAGGTTATGGTTGGATTTAATTCTGTCATTGTTTCAGGTAATCACTCACTTCATGCTGACTCTTTTAGGTTTGGACCTTCCATAAGCGCACCCATTAATATTGGCTGCGGTTCATGGATCGGTGCAAATTGTACTATTGTTGCAGGTGCCGTGGTACCTGCTCGGTCATTAGTCGCAGCCAATTCATGTTTTTCAGGGCGTAATACTGATAGTGGTATCTACGGTGGCGTACCAAGTAAATTTATAAAGCATATTTAAATAAAATTAGGTTCATATATGAAAATTACCATTTCTGGAACTGGTTATGTAGGCTTATCAAATGCAATGTTGTTAGCTCAGCATAACCAGGTTGTCGCAGTTGATATTGTTAATGAAAAAATTTCTTTGTTAAATAATAAACAGTCTCCCATTGTTGATGCTGAGATATCTGAATTTTTAGTCAACAAGACTTTAAATTTTACTGCAACGTTAGATAAAAAATCTGCATATAAAGATGCTGATTATGTCATTATTGCTACACCGACGGATTATGATCCTGTTACTAATTATTTTAATACAAAGTCTGTTGAGTCGGTGATATCTGATGTTTTGTCAATAAATCCAAATGCGGTAATGGTTATTAAGTCTACAGTACCTGTGGGTTATACCAAAAGCGTTCGTGACAAGTTTAACACTGACAATATTATTTTCTCTCCTGAATTTTTACGCGAGGGTAAAGCACTGCACGACAATTTGTATCCGTCACGAATTATTGTCGGTGAACGTAGTGAGCGCGCAAAAATCTTTGCTGACTTATTATTGCAAGGCGCGGTTAAAAAAGATGTCGAAGTACTGTTTACAGACTCTACTGAGGCTGAAGCGGTTAAACTGTTCTCAAATACCTACCTTGCAATGCGTGTTGCTTACTTTAATGAGCTTGATACTTATGCAGAGTCACATGGGCTTGATGCAAAGCAAATTATTGAAGGTGTGTGTTTAGACCCTCGTATTGGTAATCATTATAATAACCCCTCTTTTGGATATGGTGGTTATTGTTTGCCTAAAGATACGAAGCAACTACGTGCAAACTATGCAGATGTGCCGAATAGTATAATTGGTGCGATTGTTGATGCTAATTCCACTCGTAAAGACTTTATTGCTGAGTCAATTTTAAAACGTAACCCTAAACGTGTTGGTATATACCGATTAATTATGAAGGCGGGCTCAGATAACTTTAGAGCATCTAGTATTCAAGGGATTATGAAACGAATTAAGGCTAAGGGTATCGAAGTTATAGTGTATGAGCCTGTACTTGATGACGATGAGTTTTTTCATTCAAAAGTGATTAAAGATCTTAATGAGTTTAAAGCGCTCTCTGATGTGATTGTATCTAATAGAATGGTCGATGAAATTAGTGATGTGGCAGATAAAGTTTATACTCGAGATTTGTTTGGTTCTGATTAATTCTTAAAAGGATTTAGTATGAAAGTTGTTATTCCTGTAGCGGGCCTTGGGACTCGCATGTTACCTGCTACCAAAGCTATACCTAAAGAAATGTTGCCTTTGGTTGATAAGCCGTTAATCCAGTATATTGTTGATGAATGTGTGGCTGCAGGTGTTAAAGAGATTATATTGGTGACTCATGCCAGTAAAAATGCCATTGAAAACCACTTTGATAAGTCTTTTGAGCTTGAGTCAACGCTGGAGAAACGTGTTAAGCGTCAGTTACTTGAAGAAGTGCAGGCCATTTGCCCTAAAGACGTGACCATAATGCATGTGCGTCAAGGTGAGGCGAAAGGCCTTGGTCATGCGGTATTATGTGCGCAACCTTGTATTGGTAATAACCCGTTTGCAGTAGTGTTACCTGACGTTATTTTAGACGCGTATACAGCAGACCCAAAAACTGAAAACTTAGCGGCAATGATTGCCCGTTACAGAACCAGCTTTGCTAGCCAGATTATGGTTGCGCCAGTGCCTGATGATGAAGTAAACAAGTATGGTATTGCCGATTGCAATGGTGTTGAGATTGCCCCTGGTGACTCAGCAAAAATTTCTGCCATGGTCGAAAAACCAGCCGTTGGCGAAGCGCCATCTAACCTAGCTGTGGTTGGTCGTTATGTATTGTCAGAAAAAATTTGGCGATTATTGGCAAAAACTCCAGCCGGTGCTGGTGATGAGATTCAGCTAACTGATGCCATTGATATGCTGATTGAGCAGGACACAGTTGAAGCCTTTAACATGACAGGCAAATCACACGATTGTGGTGACAAACTTGGCTATATGGCTGCTTTTGTTGAATATGGTATACGCGACCCTAAATTGGGTGAAGCATTTAAAGCGCGATTAGCGAAGATTCTTTAAAGTCGATTTATCAGTATATTTAAAAACCAACTCTTGTCAGTTGGTTTTTTGCTTTGTGCTAGGGCGAAAGTCTAGGGCGCTGCGCTTCGAGGACGTGACTTCGTCACTGCTAGGTACTAGAGTCGCTAGCGCAGCTAGGGCGTGACTTCGTCACTGCTAGGTTCTAGGGCAGCTTCGCTGCTAGGGCGTGACTTCGTCACTGCTAGGTTCTAGGGCAGCTTCGCTGCTAGGGCGTGACTTCGTCACTGCTAGGGCGCTTCGCTGCTAGGGCGTGACTTCGTCACTGCTAGGGCGCTTCGCTGCTAGGGCGTGACTTCGTCACTGCTAGGGCGCTTCGCTGCTAGGGCGTGACTTCGTCACTGCTAGGGCGCTGCGCTGCTCGATTACGTCATTCCGGTGATGTTTTTAAAGCCGGAATCCAGGTGTTAGCACTTAATTGTTTAACAGAAGAACGCTTCGCTGCTAGGTACTAGGGCGTGACTGTGTCACTGCTAGGACGCTTCGCTGCTAGAACCTAGAACCTAGAACCTAGAACCTAGAACCTAGATCTTAGGACCTAGAAGGACGTCGTCCGCTCTCTGGCGAGCCTGCGAGTTCCTAGAACCTAGATCTTAGGACCTAGAAGGACGCAGTCCGCTCTCTGGCGAGTCTGCGAGTTCCTAGAATCTAGATCTTAAAACCTAGAAGGACGTTGTCCGCTCTCTGGCGAGCCTGCGAGTTCCTAGAACCTAGCCTCTAGAACCTGCGCATTCGCGTTTTTTTATTTTTGGAGTTTTTTATGAGTCGTAAGTATTTTGGCACCGATGGTGTGCGCGGTAAGGTGGGGACGTTTCCTATCACACCTGATTTTGCAATGAAGTTAGGTTGGGCGGCGGGTAAGGTTTTAGCCTCCACCGGAACTCAAGAAGTATTGATTGGAAAAGATACCCGCAGTAGCGGGTATATGCTTGAATCAGCCATTGAGGCTGGTTTGTCTGCCGCTGGCGTAAACGTGGCGTTAATTGGCCCAATGCCAACGCCTGCTGTGGCGTATTTAGCCTCAACGTTTAGAGCTGATGCTGGTGTGGTAATTAGCGCGTCACACAATCCACATTACGACAACGGCATTAAATTTTTCTCTAATTCTGGCACTAAGCTTAATGACGAGCAAGAGCTTGAAATCGAAGCGCTACTCGAGCAGGCGTTAAACCATAATGCGATGGAATGTGTTTCTTCTGAATTACTCGGTAAAGTGCGCCGTATTACCGACGCCGCTGGCCGTTATATTGAGTTTTGCAAGGGCGTATTTGCCAAAGACCTAACCTTAGCCGGAATGAAGATTGTGGTCGACAGCGCAAATGGCGCGGCTTATCACATTGCCCCTAATGTGTACCGCGAATTAGGCGCAGAAGTCATTAGCATTAATGATAAACCTAATGGCGTGAACATTAACGATCACTGTGGTGCAACGCATTTAGACAGCTTACAAACTGCGGTAATGATCCACGAAGCTGATTTAGGTATCGCACTTGACGGTGATGCTGATCGTCTTATGTTTGTCGATCATAATGGTCATGTAGTGGATGGCGATCAAATTTTATATATTTTGGCTAAATCCGCTAAACAGCAAGGTACCATGAGCGGTGGTGTTGTTGGCACGCTAATGTCAAATCTTGGGCTTGAGATAGCCCTTAAAGAAATGGATATTCCCTTTAGACGCGCCAAAGTGGGTGATCGTTATGTGGTTGAGCAATTAAAAGAAACCGGTTGGAAGTTAGGCGGCGAAGGTTCTGGCCATATTTTACATTTAGACCACGCTTCTACCGGTGATGGTGTTGTCGCATCGCTCTTAGTGCTGCAGGCTTTATTGCAGTCGACTCAATCATTGGCAGAGTTCGCCTCTGGTATGAACAAGTTGCCACAAGTATTACTTAACGTACGTTTAACCGCTAATAATGCCGATGACATTATTGCGTCAGAAGCGGTAAAACAAGCCGTGATAGAAGCGGAAGCTGTTTTAGGTAATAACGGCCGCGTATTACTGCGTAAGTCTGGCACAGAACCGCTCATTCGTGTGATGGTTGAATCAACCGACCCAGAAATGTCGCAAGCGCAAGCTGAAGCGATTGCAAAAGCTGTTTCTACCGCAGGTGTTTAAGACGTTTAATTTTTACTCGTTGTAGACTTACCGGTGCCACTATCTTTAAAGGTAGTGGCATTTTTCGTTTAAAGTTCGAAACGTTCAACTTCAATCGATGGATATAATTAGGCATTGTCATAAGTCAGCCTGTTGATCTTAGACATTTTAATACCTGAGGTATTACACACAGAGTACACTTGGTTTTCAGTCGCTAATTTCTGAATTTATAGGATTAATTATGGTAACCCACCCATTTTTAACCGCAGTTAAAAGTAGAATCAAGGCCGCCATAAGTGGTGGTCTGCCATTATTCGCTTCATCAGTAATTCCTAGGACACTGGAACAGCGCAAGCAGGAAAATGCTGCGCTTTTTCTACAACACAGCACAAAGCGCAGGAGCGTAATAATCAACCTCATCCCGATTTTTGTGGTGTGACGCCAACGCAAATGGCTAATTGGCTTTATGCTGTCAACGCCGATGTAAAACTGACCCACTTATCGGCGTTATCGCCGAAGTAAAATTAACCCACCTCATTAGATAATCAAGACAGAAAGAGGATGATTGTGACGAGGACTCAAGTCGCCACGACTTGGTTTATGACCTTCATAACGTCTGGGCGTTGATAGCCTCTGGCTGGTATCAGATGAACTTACGCGATGGTAATGCGCCGTGAGGTGATAGCGGGGTTCGGTGAGCGCTATTCCCCATGCGTTTTTAGCCTAATTGCTTAGTGAATGCCGTTTGTTACCCATAAAAGCTTTGTATGTTTTCTATACTAATAGTAATATCTGAGTAAAGATGTACTCATTAATGACTTTTTTATGATTTAATGAGTAGTAAGTTACTCGTTAGGTATTTAGGAGTTCTTATGGAACATTTGACCATTCAGGCTTTCATCAATGGCCAATGGAGAGCTATTGCACAGCTCTCTTTTCCTGAGAGCGAACAAGGTAATTATCGACTTACCTCGTTAGATTACGAGCAAGATTATGCTTTGGCTGAGTTAGATAAAGACGACATTCACGCAGTCTCTATAAACCACCCCGTTAGCTTATTTTTTGATGAACCAATATGGCTGTACTTTCTTGACGACATTATGCCTAGCGGTGCAAGCCGACGCTATTGGCTTAAGTACCTTGATATCGGTGATCTGAGTGTAGATGAGCAAAATTTTGTATTGCTGAAATATGGCACGATTGCGCCAGTAGGTCATTTGCGAGTCAAGGAGTCGTTGCCGGAGCGCTCCGCTATTGCTGATAAGCTGACGTTCACCGTTGGCGACGTCAAAAATAGAGCATCTGACTTCTTAGATTATGCGCAATATCGAGGCGCGGAAGCTGGTGGTGCAACGGGAGCTGGTGGCGAAGCGCCCAAGCTGCTATTACGTTGCGACGATGAACAAAAGATCTGGATTGATAGTTATCAGGATGAGTCACAAAACCGAGACCTTCATTATTTGGTCAAATATCCGAGAGGCTCTCGGTCACCAGTTGATTGCGATATTCTGCGCGCTGAATACCACTATTATCACGAGCTAACAGACATGGGCTTTGAGACAATCTCGACTGCAAACATGCGGCTCGAAGAAGGGCATTCCTATCCCTCACTGTGGCTGCCGCGTTTTGATGTCTATTACAATGAGTTAGGCCAACAACGTTACGCAATGGAGTCGGTTTATTCGATACTTGGCAAAGGTGCGGGCGTTACCCTAGATCACGAGCAAACCTTAAGAACGCTGATCGATAAAATTACTCACAGCCATATAGTCTTAGAGCAAGGCTATCAGTTTGACGTGCGCGAGTTTGTGCTTGAGTGGGTGCGGCGAGACTTACTCAATATCATATTTGGTAATAGTGATAATCATGGCCGTAATACAGCGTTTCTTAAAGACGATGGTTGGATAAAACTGGCGCCTATCTATGACTTTGCACCGATGAAAGCTGACCCTGAAGGGGTGGCCAGAACCACAAAATGGGAAGCGCTGCTCGAAGTCGGGGGAGAGTATGACTTTCAGGGCATTGCTGACACACTTGCTGATCTGGTGCCTGCTCAGGAGCTGATGGCAGCGTTAAAGCTCACGGCCCAGCAATGTCTCGACTTGAAGCAACGGTTAATTGCGCGTGGTGTGCCTGAGCGGATCATCGACATGCCTGCTATTGGCTTTACTTATATTGAAGACAAGCTAACTCGTTGGGGGTTGGTATGAGTGATAAATCATCTACTACGGAAACGGCTAAAGAAACCATTGCCCGCCTTAGAGCGAATCGACAGCAACGGAGTGAGGTTGCTACTGAAGTGCCGCAACGTCATCAATCTCAAAACATTCTAGAGGCTCAAACAAAGCAAGGTGCTAAACGAGCCTCTAAGCAATCCGGCGGCGTTAGCACGGTCGAGCGAAAGCGTGCGATTCATGCGATTACACAAAGGCTTTTACACGGTGAGCTAACCCAAGGACAAGCGCTTAAAACGCTGCGAGTCGAGGTGTTAGGGCTCACACAAGACCAATATGCAAACTTGGTTAAAGTGTCTCGTAAGACTCTCTCTGACGTTGAGAATGACCGTGGTAGCTATAAGACAGATATTCTGAATCGATTGTTTAAGCCCTTTGGCCTTAAGGTGGGGATTGTGCCGATCTCTACTGGCGTCACTTGGCTTTTATGATGAAAAATGACACTGGATCAGCGCAAACAGGAAAATGCTGCTTTTTTACCATAATAAGAAGGGACACAACAATGAAGCTTGGTCGTAACGATCTTTGCCATTGTGGCAGCGGTAAAAAATTTAAACGTTGCTGTATGAGCAGCCTCTCCAAACAACATGCCCAGGTCTTTGATGATGTCGACGCCATGCTGGCAATGAAACCAAAGTTGAGCCTTGATGAACTCAATGTAGCTTTACAGCACAAAGTCCAGGATCGCAATAATCAACCTCATCCCGATTTTTGTGGTGTGACACCAACGCAAATGGCCAATTGGCTTTATGCGCCTTTCGATGAATTACAGTGGGTGACAATCAGCACGCCATATGAGCTGTTGGCCAGCCCTGTGATGCGTTATTTAACCCTCATTCTTGATGAGGCTATGGCACAAGATGGATCATTCAAAGCCACCAGTAAAGGCAACTTACCGGCTAAGTTGGTCAAACAGGCCTGTGAGTTATTACCTGAGTTTGCCGTTTCTCAGTTCCCAACAAATATTAGCATCAGCGAATTTGCGGGCAGTAACGAAGATAAATTCAATGCGTTGCACTACACCCGAGTGCTTGCCGAAGTTAGCGGTATTATTTATCAACGTAGTGGTTGCTACCATGTGAAAAAATCAGCGCAAAAACAGTATCAGGCCGAAGGTATACAAGCATTTTTCAAACCTATGTTAGCAGCTGCAATCAGCAAATATAACTGGGGGTATTTGGACGGTTTTGAATACGATATCGACTTGCGACCCTTTTGGTTGTTCATGTTGTGGCGTATTCAAAGCCACAACAGTGTGGATCTGCTGGTTGAAGAGGTTATGACGGCTTTCCCCGATTTACTGCAGTCCCTCCCAGCGGATGATGACTTCTCATCAGAAAGAAGTTTAAGCATACTCATTGAATCACGTTTTATTAAGCGATTTTTACAGTTTTGGGGATTTGTGACCATTGACCCAAGACGTTATTTAAACGCTGAACCCGTCGCCAGAGTGGTTCAGGTACAGCCTTTATTAAAACACACCTTTCAATTCACCATTAACGCATAGCAAGGTCATCGTGAGCGAATATCAATATTATAAATTCGAGCGATTGGATGGGTACTTGGATGCTAAGGCACGCCAATCACTCAGAACCGTTTCAAGCCGCGCTGAGATCAGCGCTACGTCCTTTCAGGTGTATTACACCTACAGTGACTTAAAGGCAGAACCCGCTGAGCTGATGTTAAAATACTTTGACATTGGTTTTTACTATGCCGATTGGGGCACAATCGATGCTTACATCAAGCTACCAGCGGGAACTCTTCCTGATGCGTTACTTGGTTTTTCAAGTGATGGGTTTCATGTACACGAAAGTGAAGAATGGCAATTGCTGATTTTTTCCCTCGAGGAGTATTATGAATATTTTGACGATGAACATGCTGACGACTTTTTTCAACTTTTAGCTGGTTTACGCAGCGAGTTAATCCAAGGTAATTGGCGCCTTGTGTACTTTATGTGGCTCAAAGCGTTAGATTGTAATGACGAACTTGAGGAAATACCTTTAATTCAATTCGATTTTGAGCATATTAGTGAGGAATTACAGGCTTTTGCTGCGTTGTATGATATTCCTCTGGCTTGGGTTAAAGCACTTGCGATGGTACTGAACGCACAACCAAGTCACCAAGCAAAACAAGCCCCGCTTCAGTTTGATGCGTGGCTAAACAATCTCACGGAAGTAGAGAAAGATACGTTATTAATCACGCTTTTTGAACAAGGCCAGCTAACCCGTCATCAAGCCTTAGCGATGACGCGAAAAGAATCTGCCAACAAAGATGAAGCCTATCAGTATTGGTTAACTCCCGACGTGATTTCTCTTTACTTTGAACAAGCTCAAAGCCAATTACAGCAGGAGCAAGCCGCAGCGCTCGCAAAAAAAATTGCGATTGCAAAAGCGGAAAAAGAGAAGATGTTGACGGATCTCTACAATCAGCGTGAGCGCTGCTGGCAGCAAGCACAAGAGCAAGCGGATCGAACTTGCGCCAGTGGTTACGATGCGGCATCACGCTATTTACATCAGCTGAACGAAGCCTATTATTTTAAAGGGGATATCACCGCTTTTGAACAGCGGTTTAAGCGATTTATTGCGATCAATAATAGTCGTAAAGCACTGTTAAAGCGTTTGAGTGATTGTCTCTAGAAAATAAAGTTATAGGCTGGTCAAATGTTGTTAGCAAAAATACTGTTAAGTATTGATTGTCTGAAAGATTGTACATTCACATGTACCAACTGGCACAATTGCTCACTCAGTGTGAGTGGGCAATTTAAAAAACAGTTGATCACCCATTTACGATGCTACGGCTTCTGAGCTCATGAGTTGGTCAAAAGCGTTGCCATCATTGCGAGACGCATTAACGACATAAGGAGCATAGACGTCAAACAGTAACCGTGTATCACTGTGACCCAGCAGCTGTGATAGGTAGAGTGGATTTTCAAGGGCATCGATATGTAATACCGCAGCAGTATGACCAGTTTTATAGGGGCGTCGATTTTTTAACCCCTCACTTTTCAATGTCGGGTACCATAATGTTCGACTGACATAGTGGGTATGCAGTGGTGTACTAGAAGGCTCTGTAAACACAAAATTGTTGCCTGAGCGATTGGCTGCTTTGAACCGTTTAAATGCATCATACACAGTGTTACACATTTTCAGATCTCGACCCGATTTCGGCGTTTTCACATCACATACCACCTCGTTGACCCAGTTTTGCCGAATACGGATCAATCGGTGCTCAAAATCAATATGTTCCCATTCTCATCCATGCACCTCACAACTTCGCATTCCAGTCCCAAACCGGATAATGAAGTCGTCTTCCACTGTTTAGGGACCATAGAAAGAAAACAGCGCACTTCGGCAATGATCATGGGGAGGTAACAAGCAGAGCTTCCTATACATTTAGTCACCAAGAACCTAGCGTCAAGGTTGATGAAACGATATCATTCTTGATAATACACTTAATTAAATAAAATAAGTTTCACTACGGTACTCTGCATGACATTAATGACCATTATCGACAATTCTGAACTCAACAAATCTAAAAAACAGTCGCAAAAACTCGAAAAATTGTGGCAAGACGTTGAGAAAAAACAAGCACGTAATCAACGCTATCACGCTAAGTTAGAGGGTTTTTATGAAGAGTTTAAACCGCTAATCGAGTCAAAAGAACATGTTGTGTGTGCTGCGACCGGAAAGTGGATTCAACATTTACTTACGTTTGTGCCACGCAAAACGATTAAGGGTAACCAAAGGGTTGAACTTTATGGTTGGATTGAAGAGGAGCTCACTATACTTGAGGCCAACCCATTTAATCCCATTAGCACAACTGATTTGCGAGAGTTTTTTACGTCATTATTGATTGATTTTCAATCGACGATGCCAAAGCAATCTGTGAGTGATGAAGATCTCGAGGCGCTACGGGAAGATCTGTTTGGCATGTTCGGTGAGTGGTTGCCTTTAAGCAACGAAGAGCTTATTGATATGATACATCATCCTGAACGTTTTCAAGCGTATATTCATGACATGCTCAGCCAAAGCAATAACGCAGAAGCTCAAGATGAACATCAAGATGATGTTGAGTGGGATGAATCTGCCTGGGACATGGGGGATGACTTTTCATTTGGAAATGATGACTCTGAATTACCGATGAGCACTGCATTATTTGAAGATAAAGCGATGACGAAACTGTATCGACAACTCGCGAATCAACTTCATCCTGACAAGGAGCAAGATCTTGAGCGAAAAGCCTTAAAGAAGGATTTAATGCAGCTTCTTTCCCAGGCTAAAAAAGATAAAGATGCACTCGCGTTACTCATGATGGCGCAGGAACATTTGCCCGAATATAAACTCATCGCTGACGAGGACATGATAAAGCGAGTTGAAGCCGCGTTATATTCAAAAATAGCATTACTCAACCAAGAGCATCAGTTTATGCAGGATGGCAACGACATTAAATCGGAAATTTGGCGTCGTTTTGGCGGTGGCGGAAAGGCGTCGCGCGCAAAAACGTTGCAACAGTATGGCGATTTGCTGATCGTTGAATCCGAAGCATTATACGCTAAGATCAATAACGTCACGACGGTGCAAGCCATGCGTGAACTGTTAAGCCAACGATTACATCAGCAGGAATTGAATGACATGATGGGGTTTGGCATGTTTGAAGATTTTCTAGATTAGATTGGGTTGGCTTCGCGCTGCGGTAGATTATCATTACGTGACGTTTTTAATGTCACGTTTATATCTAATCAACTTGTTAGATGCATGTTTCCGCGCTGTTGCGTGTTCAATCGTCATTCGCTAACGGCTAATTCAATAATGGCTAATTACCTCATTTCGCTTGATCCCCCCCCCCCCTAACATGTCACTTACATGCTCAGATGCTAACAATCGTCATGTTAATTAGAGTACAGCAACCTTGAGGCTATTGATGATAATGGCCTACTCAATTAAGCCTTTCAAACGCTCTCATATTTCGAAATTGTTGACACAATCGTAAAAATTGAACAAACGATACAAAATAAGCATGATATCGGTTGAGGTGGAGTTGCGTATACAAGTTGTAGCATGTATAAATAGCTTTACTACGTTATTGCGATAACTAATTTAAGTGTTGTAGCCAGCATGCAACATTAGCAAGTCTACTTATCGCATTCACTTATCGGCCTAAAGTAAAAAGTTTGGCCAATAGTGACTACTCACTTTTTTGATAGATTTTGAGTAGAGTGATGATTTGAGCAAAAGGCTAATGTTCTGACAAGTCATAGGGAAGCAGTTAGAAATGAATGGAATCATGATGACGCTCGAGAGCGCCGAAAAAGATCTGCTTGATCAATCTTTTCTATGGAAATGGAATATTGATGAAAAGCTATTTTACAGTGAACAACTATTAAAGATTATATTTGGTCCTGAAAATCCTGGCGCAGTAAAGTTTCGGTTACTTGTCGATTTGTTGGATAAAAATCAAGCGATTTATTTCAAAAAAATTATTGAAGCGAGTATTTCTTCTAAAGATATTGTGACGAGTCATTTGGTCTTTACCATTGGCGGCGTTAAGTACCTTGTCGAAGTTGCCATTTATTCGAGTAATTTAAAACTTGTTACTGGTAGTCTATTTTTTAAACGTTTATTGCCCTCTAAAAAAGAAGAAGCTTCTATTTTAAATAAGCTTTTTTATCAGTCTTCTCGGTTACTGTTTGTATGCGATGATAAAAATCAAATATTACTGATTAACAAAATGCTTGTTGAGTATCTTGGTTATGAAGAATATGAGGTTATCGGCCAAGATATTAGCGCTTTTATCCATGATAAAAACAATGTATTCAAAGAGTATTTGTTCAATTGTGAAACCAATGGCACCTGGGATGGTGAGTTATTTTTTTACCATAAAGATGGCTCTCACGTAGTCTTTAAAGCTAACATTTTACATTACTCTGACTCCAACAATTGTAACCCACTCAATATTTTTCAATTAAAGAAATTAGACTTTACTTTCTCGGAAATTGCTGAGTTTTCGCAACAAAAGCCTAACTGGGATTGGACTCATAAAGTTGATTTTTTCAATTCATTAACCAACATGCGAGCGTTACGGAGCAATCAAGAGAGTTTAGTCGTTTTTGTTTTGGATACTTATTTTCATTCATCAAAAAACTCGATCTCTCCTCGATGGTTAATTGACCAATCTATTCCTAAGCTGAAAAACTTTAAGAGTATCGTTAAATTAGGCTTGTTAAACGATGATCAAATTTGTGGGACTTTTATTTCTTCAAAATTAGTTAAGACTATTCACAGTGATTTAACTGAAATATTCGGCATATTACTGGAAGAGGACCAATTACAATTAGACAACAAAATTCAATGCCATATTGGTGTTTCGATTGATGGTGTTGATGCCAAAGAGAATGAACAGTTATTATCGAATGCACTACAGGCATTAAAGACATCTTCTGTCGGTTTTAGCTCGGTTAATCAACATAACGTTAAGTATTTTAATCAAAAAATAAATATTCTTAATAATCGCAAGTTAAAGTTAGAATCGGCTTTGCGCAACTGTTTAGACAATAAGCTGATTTATGTAGCCTATCAACCCATTGTTAATGTAAAAACCTTAAAAATTGATAGGGTTGAAGCGCTGGCTCGTTTTAATCTAAACACGTCAATTAATCATAATGTGCAAGAGCTCATCGCGCTAGCAGAGGAAAATGATTGGATTAATATCATTGATAAACAAGTGTTACTCACCGCGATAAATGAGCTCCCGGCTTTGGCTGCTGTGTTAGGGAATGATAATTTGGGGTTGTCGATTAACCGGTCAATGATTCATAGTGCTAAAAACCGTTTTACGCTTGATGACACGCTAGAACTCATTCGTTCGACAGGTATTGACCCAGGCAGAATTACCATTGAATTAGCTGAGTCTGCTGTGTTTACTGATAACCAAAGCATTCTTGACGATATTAAACGTCTTACAGATAACGATATCGTGTTGGCTATTGATGACTTTGGCTCTGGTTATACCTCTTTTACTGATTTATCAGTGCTCCCTCTAACGTTAATTAAAATCAATAAGCTCATAACAGATGGGATCGTAAAAGATAAGCAAAAGCGCTTAATGGTGAAAATGTTTACCCAGTATATTCATTCAATGGGAGGTGAAATTGTCATTGAAGGGGTGGAAAGCTTAGACGTTTTTAAGGCTTTAGTGGAAATGGGCGTTAATTATGTACAGGGTTATATTTTTAGTAAACCACTGTCGTTAGTTGAACATGCTAATACCCTTAGTAATATGAATATTATTATAGAAAGGTTGCAGCTTAAACTTCTTGTCAGTGAAATGAAAAAAATACCCACGATTATTGATTTTTTGATGCCGACACCGCCACATGTTCAGCCAGACGATAGAATTGAGTTGTTTATTGATATGCATGACAACAGTGATGTTGTGATGGTGCTCAATAACAGTAAAAGTGTTGGTTATATTTCTCGTCACGACATTAATGCGGCAATTAGTCCTTATGTGAATACTAATGCCGAAACAAAGCATGATCGATTAACGTTAACCAAAAGAGCACATCAAATCCTTACGCCGGTTGAACATACTTGTTTTACCGATTTTTCTGTTGAGTCGTTATTAAAACATTTTTGTTTGTACCCAAAGTCATTGATGGTGGTTACGGGTAAAACAGGGATATTTTTAGGCGCTATCTCAATGGAACAAGTGAAAGGTCATTTGCTAAAGATGATACGCATATGATTTACATGGTTTTTTGTGGCGACACTCATGAGTTGAGATGATAAGTGACTAAATGATGATTTTCGAGAAAATAAGTAATAAAAAGATAAGAACAAGCGAATAATGAAGTCTCTAGTAGGATTTAATGATTAAGCGCCTATAAATACTATTGCTCATGGTTTTGCGAACCATGCTCGTAAATAATTTAGCTGTTTGATTTTGTGTCAGCGTTACGGCTTTATAATGTGTTTTGCTCGACTGTAATGATTAAGTGGTATTGCTTATTGACGTTGCAACTTTGGCCGCAGAAGGCTGTGACTGGAATTGTTTTGAGCGGCGTTATCGACAATATGCTGACTCATTAAACCAAACACCTTTGAACAACATTTACCTCGTAAACATGTTATAAGCACGTTTTACCGATTTTTACTGCGAGCACAATTGTGACCGATTTGGAAAATGCAATAGAGAGTGATTCAGTTATCAACTTAACATAATTGAATCAGCCAGTTAAGCCACGTCATTAAACTCTGATGCAACCCTGTCGCCTAACGCATTTAACAGCTCAACTTCACCTTTAAATACCGCCACGATAATTTTATCCACTTTATATTCCATTGGAATAATCACACGGCCGTTTACGCCAACCTCAAGGTCGTATAACACTTCTGCTATGGGTTTAATGGCCAGTTCAGCTGGGTAATAAAGTACCGTTATCGTTTGCGTTTTCATTGTTGTATCCATACATTTTCTGGGTATACCCAGGTGATCCTTTATGATGCTAAAAAGTCTACAACGTCTCGATATTAATGCGATTTGACTCGTCTCAAATGAGCTCGTTAACAGAACAGTATACGTAACAGTTGATAAGGCTGAATCATAATCGTTTAGTCGCATGACGTAAAGGCGATAATGACTTATACCAATGCGCATTAATCAGTGACCACTCAGAATGCGTTTAGCGATTTTTGATTAAGGTGTTGCTATGTCGTCATGGTTGTTCCCTTTTACACTCTTGCAAGTCATCACTTAACGAATTGCAGTAGCTATAGAGCGTGACATTACTCGCGGTATCGTGTTGATTGTTAGTACTTACTAATATTCGTAATGCTTCCTAATGGCGATTATTGGCCAGCAATACTCACTACAAAGTCTGAGTTTAATCACTCCTTACCGATTTCAATCTCTGTATTTGACAATAATTTTTGATATTCATTGGCTAAGGCTTGCTTGGCTTCAGTGTCGCCGTGGACGATGCGGATGTGTTTAGGTTTGTGATGCATGCGTTTAACAAAGTTGATGAGGTTGTGCTGATCAGCATGAGCAGAGTAGCCGCTAATGGTATGAATTTTCGCTTTGATGTCTATGCGCTGTTCATCAATATACACATAGCCGCCTCGAGGTCCGTATTTTTGTATATCACGACCTGTGGTGCCCTGGGCTTGATAACCAACAAATAATACGTCGGTAGTGGCTTTGGCTAAAAAGCGGCTGAGGTAATTACTAATACGGCCACCCGTGCACATGCCAGATGCGGCAATGATAATAGCGGGTTTATTGACAGAATCTAAATAGTTGATCACCGCTAAGTGATCTTGATGGCTGTCGATGGTGGTGAGTTGTTCAAAGTCTAATGGATGACGGCCTTGTGAGAGTTTTTGTTTAGCCTCTTTGTCCCATAAATCCTTAAATGCACGATATTGTTGGGTAAAATTGGCTGCCATTGGTGAGTCGACAATAATGTCGATAGTTTGCCACATTAGGTTGTGTTGGTTGCGATAAATAATGTGCTCAAATTCGTATAACAACTCTTGCGTACGGCCAATGCTAAAAGCAGGGATAAGCACTACGCCATTATCGTTTACCGCTTTTTCGATGATACCTTTGAGCTGTTTGCTGCGATCTTTACGGCCTTGATGATTTTTATCGCCGTAGGTTGATTCAATGACTAAGGTATCTGCTCGGTAAGGGCTTTTAGGGCTGGCAAGTAAAGGTGCATAGGTTGCGCCTAGATCACCTGAAAATACCACTCGGTGTTTGTTATTTGGCCCTTTAAGGTCAAGCTCGACATAGGCTGAACCCAGAATATGCCCCGCGGGCTTAAACTTGAGCTTAATTTGATTAAACGGTGGCATTTCAGCTGTGCCGAGATTGATGGGCAGCGAAACCCATTGGTAGTAATCTATCGGCACAATAAGTTTGTTGAGTTGGTTTAAACACGCTTGAATCAGCTTTTTATCGCGAGTCACGCCCACTTTTAATGCATCTTCAATCACTAATGGCAATAACGCTGCGGTTGCTGTTGTGGCGTAAATGGGTTGGTTAAAACCGGCTGCGAGTAGATAGGGAATTCGGCCAACATGATCGATATGACAATGAGTGATGATTAAGGCTTTGATATTGTCGATGTTAAAGTCTATTTGCAGTTGATCTGCTGAGTTTTGACCTGCTGTTTCCGCTCCTTGAAATAAGCCGCAATCGATAAGATAGCTACTCGGATGTTGTGGGTTAATGTCGAGTTGATGACAAGAACCGGTGACGCCGTTTACCGCTCCATGGTGAATGATCTGCATGTTAATCCTTGAATTGAATGAGCCCCTCGTTAACTTAGCAGTGGATACCGTATTTTGCGAGATAACCATTAACATACGCTGGCAAACGGGGAGTGCATTCACGAGTAATGCTACTGATAATAAGCGCTTACAAACTAGGCATGATATTTGGCATTAATTAACCTTGTGTTGTGGTCGTGAATATCCTGTTGTTGATATAATCAGCTTAATTTCTGGCTTATGTTCGATGGATTGCTGATGTTAGTGTTTAACTGTACCAAAGCGGCTGCAGAGTTTTTTAGTGTGACTCGTAAAGGCGAAGTGTTGTCTTGTTTAGAAGCCGCGCCGCATAAAACCATTGCAGAGTCAGTCGCTGCACCTGTTTTCCCCTTAGATGTTGAACCACAAGAACACGATGGCACTCAATGGCATTGGGTGGTGCACTGTGTGACGGTTAAACGCAAAAAATACTTATTAGTGATGGATTATGTTAGCCGCTATTGCATAACGTTTTTGGCGACAAAAAAGGGTGATGAAATCGATTTTCTCAATATGTTCGAGAAAATGATGGTGTCGAACTTTATGTTTTTAGCCAATAAAAAAGGCGTGGACAGTGTCGAGGCTGATTTAGCCTTAGCACGATATCACGATAAATTTACGACCTGTGCATTTCATCCTCGAGGCGATCGCAGCGTTCAAGGGCACTTAAACGAGGTTGCCTGGCACTTAGAGCAACAATGTTATGAAGATGGAATGCTATTAATGCCCAACGAATTTATTGATTTTAGCGCCTTTATGGGGAAATTCCCTCGAAATGCAAAAGGGCGCAGTAGCCACTTTTTTGCTAACGATGTGTTTATCGATACCTGGTTACACGATCTTGATGTTAAAGACGGCCCGCTAGACACCACTAATGTGGTTTACCTTAGCGACTATCGAAAATAGATAGCGATGAATAATAAATAACTCACTAAAAATAATTAACTGGCCTATTAAAAACTGATTTATTACAAGCTAGTGTTTTACGCACTGGTTAATTAAGCACTGGTTAATTAAAACAAAAGGACATGTAATGAAAGCTTTTTCTCTGGTGTTAACCAGTTTAGCGATGGCCATTTCGGGCATGGCTCACGGCGTCGAGATTGATGCTAAGCACATTGAGCGTATTGGCCCTGTGACACAAGCCTCTGCTACGACGTTATCTAAAAGCGCTCAAGCCGATGCCTTGCGTGCCAATGTAGTGGCAAAGCTCAGTCAAGCAAATAAGGCCAGTAAGGTTAGGGTATTTAATCAAGCGCTTTCCTGGCAAGCCGCCACATCGAAAGCCGAAGGAGAGGGCTGGTTAGCTTATCGTTTACCGGTTTCTACACAGCGATTTACGCAAGGTACATTAACCGTTAAAGGCCTTGAAAACCCTCAGGTGTACCTTAATGGCCAGTTAGTGAAATCAGCAGACAAAGTCGAGCTTGAACTCGCTAACGGTGATTATCAACTCATGTTGCTTGCCGATGGCTTACAAAAAGACGTGCCTTTTAGCCTGGATTGGCAAGGTAAAAGCGATGTTGATGAGCTCGATGTTACCGCGCAACAAACACAACGCGTATCGGCAGAGCAGCTTTTTGACTCAAAAGTGATAAGCAACTTAAGCTTATCGCCAAATGGTAAATATCTACTGCAATCAACCATTGAATACCAGGCGGCCCAGGGCGATAAACCTATTCAAGTGACAGAGCTGCGCAAATTGCCAGACAACAGCGTGCTGTATCGCTGGCAGGAGAGTCGTCCTAGCAGCGCGGTATGGTCTGATGATTCAAAACAACTCGCGTTTGTGGCTAACAAGCAAATTCAATTATTCAATGTCGCTGATTTAACTATCGATATTGCCGCTACTGAGCTTGATAATGTGTCTGGCTTACAGTGGTTTGGCGACAGTTTACTGTTTAGTTGGGAAAAGCCGTTTAAAGCAGATGACAAAGCCACTTCAAAGCGCTTTCAAGCATTAGAAGATCGCTGGAGTTATTGGCGTAACAACAGTCAGCTTTATCAATTAGATGTGGCCTCGGGGTTTATTCGCCAACTTACCGACAGTAAAATTACCAGTTCGCTGTTAGACAGCAATGCCGATAAAGGCAGTTTGTTGCTGACTCGCTCACCTGTTGATTACAAAGCCCCTGCTCATGGTATCACTCAGCTTATCGAACTTAAGGTAGCGGATTTAAGCGAAACTATAATTGGTGAATATCGCAGCTTCAGTGGTGCATTATACGCAGATGATGGCATGTACATTACGGCTGGCCCGCGCTTTATGAATGGCGTTGGCATGCAAGATCCCAATATTGAAGTCAATGACTATGACGGTCAATTATATTGGCGTGATGCAAAGGGCAATGTTAGCGCATTAAGCAAAGACTTTGACCCTGCTATTGGCAGCATGACCAAGCTTGAAAATGATGATTTGTTGGTCACGGTTACCGAAGGCGATCGCTCACCGCTTTATTGGTTTGATAAGCGTAAAAGCCGTTTTAGTCTTATCGACACTGGTGTTGATATGGTTGATGGTTTCAGTGTGGCGACCAAGCAATCGACACCGACTTTAGTGGTTGCAGGCACCTCGGCCACTGCGCCGCAAAAAGCTTACAGCATGTCGCTTAATTCAAGCCGTAAACAAGTGTTATTTGACAGCCAAAAGCAACACTATGCCGATACACGTTTAGGGAAAATCGAAGATTTTGATTTTACCAACAAGCATGGCCACAACATTGATGGTCGCGTGTATCTTCCTGCCGATTTTGATGCCAATAAGAAGTACCCTGCATTGGTGTACTACTATGGCGGCACGTCACCGGTTGGGCGTCACTTTACTGGGCGCTGGCCATTTAACTTATGGGCCGCGCAAGGGTATGTGGTGTATGTGTTGCAACCTAATGGCGCCACCGGTTACGGCCAGGCCTTTAGCGGACGTCATGTTAATGCATGGGGCAAGTACAGCGCAGATGACATTATTGAAGGTACTAAAGCATTCTTGAATGCCCACAGCTATGTTGATGCAAAACGCGTCGGCAACATGGGCGCGTCGTATGGCGGCTTTATGACCATGTATTTGGCCACACAAACCGATATATTTGCCGCGTCGATGTCACATGCGGGGATCAGTAATTTGTCATCGTATTGGGGACATGGCTGGTGGGGTTATGGGTATTCTGGTGTGGCGAGTCGCGGCAGTTTTCCGTGGAATAACCCTGAGCTTTATGTTGAGCAAAGCCCGCTTTATCATGCCGATAAAATCACTACGCCGTTATTACTCATTCACGGCAATGCTGATACCAAC
The DNA here is from genome assembly GCF_059758055.1 of Shewanella sp. MF05956. Taxonomy (NCBI): domain Bacteria; kingdom Pseudomonadati; phylum Pseudomonadota; class Gammaproteobacteria; order Alteromonadales; family Shewanellaceae; genus Shewanella; species Shewanella sp. MF05956. The sequence continues at coordinate 69,216 of NZ_JCAYNV010000012.1, forward strand.
GTGCCGGTGGGCGAAAGCCATTACATGTACACCGCACTTAAGTTGTTAGGTAAAGAGGTGGAGCTGGTGGAGTTTAATGATCAGGACCATCACATCAACACCCGTCAGGCGCGCTTTGATTGGTGGAACACCACCATGGCCTGGTTTGATATGAAACTCAAAGATGAACCGCAATGGTGGAACAGCCTCTATCCTGAAACTGCAGAGCAGTAATTGGATTGAGCAGATAGATTAAAAAGCCCCAATATTTGGGGCTTTTTAATGTCAGTAAAATGAATTTTAGAAAAGATAAAAAGCTAACTGCAGCTTGTTGTAAGCCATACACCCAGTCATATTTAAGGATGAACCCTATTTCTGCCTAAGGTTTTAGCTTGATACAAACATTTATCGGCATTGTTGATCAATTCATCGATAGTTTGATTTTCAGCTAGTTGTGCGATGCCAATACTGATGGTGACGCGGATCTGGTGTTTAACAAAGTGGATGGTGAATTGTTCAACGCTGCTACGGATTTTCTCAGCGATGATGCTCGCTTGCTCTGCGGAGGTTTGTGGCAGAATAATCAAAAACTCTTCGCCGCCCCAGCGTGCGACACAATCTTGTTGTCGAACTTGCTCTTTAAAGAGGGCTGATAATTCAGTTAGCACCATGTCCCCGCCATTATGACCGTATTTATCGTTGACCAGTTTAAAGTGGTCTAAATCGCACAATAAGACTGAAAGGGGTTCATTGTTACGCTGCAACCTTGATTTTTCTTGTTCTAGAATGGCTGCTGCATTTCGTCTATTGGCCAATTTGGTGAGTGGATCGCGCATGGCGAGCTCTTGGTATTGTCTGCTCAGCTCAAGTGCATTTTGGTATGATTGCATCCTGGAGTATTCATACAGGGCTGATAAAAATGACATGGTTAAAAACGAGATAATCAGCCTGAACGAAAACTCATTACCGTACTGCGCATGAGTAACCCATTGTTGTGGTAAAAACATAATAATGGTGACGATACTTAGGAAGATAGTTAAGTTAATTAAGCCGTGACGTAAGCCCAACACGTAAACCGATACCGGCGCGACAATGAAAATCCACAATGGGCCAGTTTGGGAAACACCACCACTAAACACCAAATAAAACATGAGTAAATATAGCGAATAAATAACCAGTGTGGCACCAATGCTGAGGTCAAACCTTTTGACAGAAAAGAAGGCGAGCAGGTAGGTGATACTGGCAATAAACAACACGATTGTGAGGGTGGTGTTTTCACCCAATAAGCTTATTAATCCCATCAATAAGGTGATTGACATTCCAACCAATGAAAACAACGAAATAACCCGAGCTTGTTGCAGCTCTGCAGTACTGTTTCGGTGTTTTTTGATGAGTGCTAGCAATGCTTAATCCTTTCTGTTATTGAAACGCTTGGCATTAATATCATATGGGGAAGTCACTCTTGTGGCATCAAATAAGCCATTAAATAGGATGTTAAAACAATATCATTTAACCAGTATATTCAGGTTGCCATAAAACGATCGTTTATCCAATAATATTTGCATAAAAACGAAATGCTGAGTGGCGTAGCAATGAATGGTAAGGCGGATAATTGTGAGGGAAATGAGCGAAAAAATCGATGAGGTAAGATGAAGCTGGTTGCAAGTGATGGGATTATCTCAGCATCAGGTTTACTTGTTCTCTTGATATGTGACGAAGCATAAGACACGTAAAGCGTATTCGGATTACTGAAGCCTAATAACGGACCGTGTAATAGGTTAGTCAGCGGTTTTATTGGTTTATCAGGACTGTTAAACACTCAGAATGCGTCCAGCTGTTTTTGATTAAGGCGTCGCTATGTAGTAATGGTGTTCCCTTTCAAATAGCGAGAACGCAAAGCAAAATCTGCTGGGTCATTCCTTTCAGGCGAGTTTTAAAAGGGCTTGCACTGCGTTGCATGACTCCGAAAGAGAACAACTATTCATTCAGTCATGCGCCTTATTTAAGCCCTTTTAAACTCTCGCTGAGTCATCACTTATTAACGCTGAATGGTATATTATAGGCACTAAAATTGCGCTTTCTGTCATTGAGACCAGAAAGCGAGAAGGTTATATACTGAGATCGCGTAGGTTGTAATCTTTAATGTCTTTTTTAGCGTGTTGATCCCAGGTGTATTGCACACCTTTATCGATAAATGGTTGATATTGATAAGGGGTTTCGTCGGGGTATTTTTGCTGACGCGCATCAATAGCGTAACCAATCACTTTAGAGCGTTCATCGATAAGTGCTCCTGTGTATTCTTGCGCTTCACTGTGCATGCCTGCGCCCATGACGCCGAGCACTGATGAGCGACGGTGAAATCCGAAATTGACGGTGACGCGTGGCTCAAAGCCGGTATTGGCAAATGATCCATGTAGCAGTTGTCTGTTGCAAATGACCACATCGCCTGGACCACACAGTAAAGGTACCAGCCCTTCAATACGCTCGCTTCCTGATGCTTCGATAAGATTTTTGATGTCGATTTTGCCGGTTTTATGGCTGCCTGGTAATACCCAAACGCCATTTACTGCTGTGCTGCCATGCACTTGAGCCATAAAATTAAACCCATGAATACCGTCATCAAAATGTTGACTGTTCCAATGAGTGTCACCGTCTTGATGCCATGACACCGCGGCGCCTACACCCGGATCTTTAATAAATAAGCATTCATGAAAAGGCGCAAAATCGGCGCCATTGATACACTCGGCCACACGTAATAATTGTGGGTGGCCGTAGATACGCAAACAAGCTTCTGAAAATTGCAATGAGCCGAGTAATACAAATGGCGCATATTCTGGCGAATCTTTAGCGGCTGTTGGTTCAAATAGTTTTACCTGGTGACGGCCATTTGCAATAGCGGTGCCACCGAGAGGATCGCCTAACGATTTAGACCAGATTAAACTTGGCGCAATATTGTCTGCACCGAGCGCAGGCTTACCGTCAGCGGTTGTTTTACCATAGGGCGCGGCTGAAAATGTGCTGCGCATTTGGGCTAAATCAGCTTTAACATCATTAAGCTCGGCTTCACTGAGTACATTTTCAAATATGTAAAAGCCACATTGTTGATATTCAGCAAGGATATCTTTGGCAAGGGCGCCGTTTTCATCAAACTTAATCGGGCCGCGGTTATTCATTTTATAAGCCTGGGCTTGACCATTAAGCAGGTAGGATTTCATTTGTTCAGCGTGTTCGCCATAGTGCGCGGCACATGCGTTGATTGATTTAGTTATATCTTGGTTCATAATGAGGGCCTTGTTTTTATTTTACAGTTTTTATTCTGCAGTTTTTATTGTAAATAAAATTTAACGCACAATAAAATCTGTGGTCAAGTTTTATTTTAGGCTCATCCCCATGACACAGATAAGTAATGCCCGTGGCAATGCCACTCGCCAAGCCAATAAAGCGTTAAGAAAAGAGAGGTTACTCTCTATCGCCAGAGAGCTTATTTCGAATAATGGTTTTGAAGCCTTTACCATCAATGAGTTGGCGTCTAAGGCGCAGTTGAGCATTCCTACTGTCCATAACTTATTGGGTAAAAAAAGCGATATTTTTGAACAGCTTGTTGTTGAGATGGTGGCTAAGGTTGAAGTCGCTTTAGCGCAGCCTAATATTCACGATCCTATTGTGGCTACCGAAGCGTTTATTGACAGTTTGTTAGATCTTTTTGCGGCCAATGAAGCCTTTTATAAAGCAGCATTTGTTGCAGGTGAACGCACTCAGTTTTTTGATCATGAATTACCTAACGGCATCTTTAATAAATCGTTAGCGATTGCTACGCAAGTATGTGTCGATGCCAAAAATAATGGTTTTTTAAAAGGTCAGGTTGACGTAGCCTGGTTGGCTAAACAGTTGTTTGGTTGCCAACGTTTGGCCAGACATGATTGGGTAAATGGCTATATTAGTTTGGCTGAATATCGAACTCAGGTATTGGTTGGTGCTTTTATCACGCTGGCCGCAGATGCGACACCGTCATTTCAAGAGCGGCTCTATGAGGTCATTAAATCACTTACAGATATACCGCTTTAGCTTTCAAGCCGTTTTTGACCTGAAAGCTCTGTTGATAAGGCGATAATGAGCATTTATCGCACTTATCGGATTAGTGCTCATTTAACCAGGGTAGCAGCGCGTTGAATGTTTGGGTGATAGTATTGGCCGAATCCGCCTGGTAACCGTATATGCGAATACCAAAAATGACCGTCATCAGTTGTGCTGCATACGTTTTAGCCAGTTGGTCGCTATAAACGCGACTGAGGTAATCGACATAAATTTTTTCTATGCTGGCTAATTGCGCCGATGCAAATTGGTACAAGGTATTACCTTGTGAAGCCAACTCAAGTTGTGTTTTGATCAAAAAACAGCCGCAATAATCACAGGCTTTTGACTGTTCTATTAAATCAGTTAATATTTGCTTGATACCTTCATTGACGTTAGAGGCATTGGCCATTTTTTGGTGAATTGAAGCAATTGAAGACGCGGCATAGCGAGCTAACGCTTCCTGAAACAGCTTCTCTTTACTTTCAAACTCATGGTAAATACTGCCCGGCTTCAATCCCGTCGCTTTGGTGATCTGTTGGACACTTGATGCGGCATAGCCTTGTTGCCAAAATAAAGTAATAACCTTATCTAATACGTCTTCGCGTTGATAATGTTTCTTCGCCATAGCGCTTATTCCTCAATCCTACTGCATAGTTAAAATAGCCTGATTGAATGAGTTATCCATAAGGCTTATTTAGAATAATAACACCACTTGAATGATTGTTCAAAAAAGCTTGCTTATCTTAGCAATAATCGTTATTTTGAATGTATATTCAAGTTAGAAGTGAGCGTAACAATGTCTTTATCTACCCAACTCGATCAACAACGCGAAGCCAGTGCCGTCAAAATCCCTCCTGAGTTAATGGCGATTATGTCGGATGCGACACAAAAACTGCAATTATCAGGTGTAATTGAAAAAGCGCCGAAAATCGGTGATGTATTAACGCATTTTGAGTTACCTAATCAATTAGGCCAAATTCGTAATTTGGGGGATTTGCTCGCCAATGGGCCATTAGTGGTTACGTTTTATCGTGGTGGTTGGTGTCCTTATTGTAATTTAGCGTTACGTGCATATCAGCAGCATTTGGACACGTTTGCACAGCTGGGTGCAACATTTGTCGCGATAACCCCTGAATTACCCGATATTTCATTATCGACAACTGAAAAAAATGAACTTAAATTTGAAGTCTTGTCTGATATCAATGCCGATTATGCGCGAGCACTTGGGGTTGTATTTTCATTACCCGATGAAATCCGTGGTTTGTACGCTAAATTTGGTGTGGAAGTTGAAAAACATAATGGTTCTGGCCAATTTGACTTCCCATTAGCGGCGACGTTTGTGGTGAGTAAAGACGGCATCATTGCCGATGCATTTGTGAATGCTGATTATACTTATCGCATGGACCCACAAGACATTATTGCAACACTGAAGACACTATAAGGTTTATATTCATGTCGATTAAATGGGTATTGGTGTCAATGTTTACCGCATTGACGCTATTGAGCAGTACAACATTTGCAGCTGATTATTCTGTTTTTCGTGAGCTCGATAAACAACACCCTCCAGGTAATGTAGCTGTGTCTGCAACAGGTCGTGTTTTTATGAGTAATCATCACTTTTACGGTGTGGATGCGCGAATTGTAGAGCTTAAGCAAGACGGTACGATAATGGATTATCCAAGTCGTGAATTTAATCAAAAACTTAACCCTGTGCTCGGCGTTGTGATTGATGAACAGGGTATTTTATGGATGCTTGAAACGGCTACTGGTCATGACAGAGCAGGGCATTTAATCGGTTGGGACACGTTAAATAACCAACTGTATAAAACCATTGAGTTAACGGCCGCAGTATTGCCGGTCAATTCATTTTTGAATGACTTAGCGGTCGACCGCGATCATGAAGCTGTTTACATCAGCGATCCTGCTGGTGGCGATAACGCCGGTTTAGTTGTGGTTAATTTAACCACTGGTCAGGCCCGCAGAGTCTTAGACAGCAGCATTTATACTCGTCCAGAAGATATTGATGCTGTGATTGATGGCAAAACATTATCGATTGGCGGTCAGCCTATTCGTATTGGTATCGATTCGATTACGTTAGACATTAACAATGAGTGGGTTTATTTTGGTGCGTTGAGCGGTGAGAAGTTGTATCGAGTTCACACTCAATATTTATTAGACGCTAAAATTTCGGCCAATATGTTGCGCAGCAAAGTCGAATTTTATGCCAATAAGCCTATCAGTGATGGTATCACCATAGACAATAGCGGCAACATTTATGTGACTGACATGACCCACAATGCAGTGGGCTATATTGATACGGATCGCCAATACCATATTTTGCATCAAGACGCCGATAAGTTCAGTTGGGCAGATGGTTTTGCCACCACGGCAGATGGCAAAATTCTGGTTGCGGTGAATAAGTTACACTTATCGCCAGCGGTGAATAACCAACAAGATAGGAGCGATGGGCGTTATTACATTATCCAATTTGACGCCCTGGCCGAGACAACCGTAGGCCGATAATGATGAACAGATAACATAAAGGCTACCTTGGGGTAGCCTTTTTTGTGCGAGCGATATTGCATGACTGTTCAATACTAAAAGCTCAACGTTGTTGATGCTTGTGTAGATTTTGGATGATGTGTTTGATGTCAATACAGATGACTGGCTGCACGATTTTACGGACTTAAATTTGATTGCCGCACTCTATTTCAATTTCTTTTTTTTACGATTAAGGGTTTCAGCTACGGTTGTAACTCACCTTTGTGCAGTACGATTAATAATATACCTTTGAGTAATCCCAAGTGCAGTGTCACCAACGTAGTCATTGTAGCGCAACGGCCTTTAATTTGTGAAAATACTATGTTTTTCAATGTGTAGCTTGTAAAAAAGAAGGTTATCGTCCACAGTTAAACTCCCTTAACTTGAAACGCATAAACATGACCAGATTTGCTAATTATAAAAACGCGCTTAAATTGGGTGTCGGAGTCTTCGCTTTTGGCATAGTCATGAGTGTGGGCGCGATGTTAAGTGTTAAAAATCAAAACAATAACATCATTGTTAATGAACTTAAGGCCGTCACAGAGCAGGTCGCCAATAACATTACTGACCGTATTCAGCTATATCAGTATGGCTTACGCAGTGCGCGCGGCATTATTTTTACCGCAGGTGAAGAGAGCATTAATCGGCAAGCGTTTCAGAAATACAGTTTGACACGAGATATCGATGAGGAGTTTCCTGGCGCAAGAGGGTTTGGTTTTGTTCGGCGCGTGAGTGTTGCTGAAGAAACCAATTTTATTACCGCAGCGCAATTAGATGATTGGCCCACCTTCGGTGTTAGGCAGCTCAGTGCTCACAATGGTGAGCGTTATATCATTCAATATATTGAGCCTATAGCGCGTAACTTTTCCGCTGTCGGATTAGATATCGCCTCTGAAGCCAATCGTAAAAAAGCGGCTTTAGATGCGATGTTAACTGGAGAGGTGAGGTTAACCGGGCCAATAACGTTAGTACAGGCTACTGGCAATCCATTACAATCATTTTTAATATTGATGCCTATTTATCGTACAGTTGGAACCCCTGACACATCAGCGTTAAGGGAGCAGCAAGCTTTTGGCTGGAGTTTTGCTCCATTGGTTGCCAATGAAGTGTTTGACGATTTATCGCTATCGCGAAAAAATACGAAGTTATTGCTCAAAGACATTACCGATACTGCCAATATGGTGACGTTTTACGAAACCCACATCGACGACTCAAGTCCGTTAACTGAACATATGGTGACTGTAAACAACAAAGTGTTTGGTCGTCATTGGCAAATCTCGTTAATTGCTTACCCTAACTTTGTCAGTAGATTGCATTTAACCTCGCCGAATATTGTATTTATTTATGGCTTTATTTTGAGTTTATTATTGGCGTCTTTTGTTGCTTTTTATAGCTATACCTTAGGAAGAAGGCAACTGGTCTTAGCCGATAATGAACGACGAGCCAACATTTTAGAGCACTCACAAGATGCCATTATTAGTTACGATTGCGACGGTGTTGTCACGGGGTGGAATCAAGGTGCGGAACTTACTTTTGGCTACACCAATCGTGAGGTTGTTGGGTATAAAGCGCATGGTTTTATTGTTGCCGACGAAGGGCAAAGCCAGGAAAATACACATTTTGCTCACGTGTTAAACGGTAAACCATTATTGAACTTTATTGGTCATCACAAGCGTAAAGATAATGAGTTACTCACAACCACAATGACTTCATTAGCCATTTACAATGAGTCCGGTGTGATTACTGGGGTAAGCCAGACTATTCGAGATATTACTGCGCAACAAAACGCAGAAAAACAAATCTTAAGTTTAAATGCCAGCCTTGAACTAAAAGTCACTGATCGTACACAAGCGTTGCAGCAAGCCCTTTCTGAAAATAAAACCTTACTCGATAACATTAACCAACAACTTTTATATTCAGAAACAGATAAAGATGGCGTGATATTAGCGGTTAACGATTATTTTTGTATTGTTTCAGGGTATACCCGTGCGCAGATGATTGGCCAAAAACATTCTATTTTAAAATCGAATCAACATGATGAAGCATTTTGGAAAGACATGTGGGAAACCATTATTAATGGTAAAAGCTGGCATGGTGAAGTGTGTAACCATGATAAGCAAGGTGATGCGAAATGGTTCGATACCGTCATTACCCCCATTATGGATAGTCATGGTGAGTTAGAACGCTGTGTTGCTTTGCGAATTGATATTACCGAGCGTAAGCATACTCAACTTGAAAACCTTAAACTCACCTCATTATTGACCAATGTGCTTGCTGCAGCTTCTGAAATTGCCATTATTTCAACTGACAGCGATGGCATAATTACCATGTTTAATCGCGGTGCTGAATTGTTGCTTGGTTATAGTGCGAGTGAAATTGTCGGCAAAATGAGTCCGGCAATAATGCATGTACCTGCCGAAGTTAGGGCGCGCGGTAAAGAGTTAACCGAGGAATTTGGCGAAGAGATCAGTGCATTTGATGTGATGGTTTACAAGCCCAGAAACTTCGGTCCCGAAACGCGTATTTGGACCTATGTCCGCAAAGATTACACCCAATGCCAAGTGTCGTTATCTGTTACCGCAATGCGTGATGAGTCTGGTGAGCTTGTAGGTTATCTTGGGGTTGCCGTTAATATCGATACCATGTTGAAACAGCAAGAAGCGTTAGTGTCTGCCAGTAATCAATTAGCCAAAGCCGCCGAAGTTGCTGAGCTGGGTATATGGGACTTTGATTTATTAACGGATGAATTGCAATGGAACGATCGTATGTTTGTGATGTACGACTACCCGATTGAGATAAAAGAAAAAGGCCTTAATTATCGACATTGGCAACAGCGCATTCATCCTGATGATCTTAATATGGCTGAACAAGCATTACAGCAGGCCATTGAAAACCATTCGACTTATGAACCGACGTTTAGGATCATCAATCGTGCAAACCAGGTGCGTTATATTCATGCTGGTGCGCAAATTAGTTACGATAAAATAGGCAAAGCGGTCCGTGTTGTGGGTATTAACCGCGATATCACTGAGCAGCGTGAATTAGAACAAACATTACGTTTAGCTAAACAGGCTGCGGATTCCGCGAGTGCAGCTAAGTCGGCATTTTTAGCCAATATGAGTCATGAAATTCGCACCCCGATGAATGCAGTATTGGGGATGCTCCAGTTAGTACAGCATTCTGATATGACCCGGCAACAACTTGATTATGTGACCAAAGCAGAAATAGCGGCTAAATCCTTGTTGGGGTTACTCAATGACATCTTGGATTTCTCAAAAATTGATGCGGGTAAGCTTGAGCTTGATCTTCATCCATTTAAAATGGAAACCTTGATGCGTGAACTTGCGGTGATGTTAGCGACCAATGTTCACAGTAAAAGTATAGAAGTGATTTTCGACCTTGATCCAAACCTTCCTTACCTTATCGAAGGTGATGAGCAGCGCTTAAGGCAAGTTTTACTTAATCTTGCTGGTAATGCGATTAAGTTTACCTCACAGGGGCATGTGATTGTTGGGGTGCATTGTCATCAGCTTAACCAGGATGAAGTGAAGCTGACCATTTCAGTATCAGACAGCGGCATCGGGATCAGCAAAGAACAGGCTGAAAAAATATTCCAAGGTTTTGTGCAAGCGGAGTCCTCTACCTCAAGGCGATTTGGTGGCACTGGGTTAGGGCTTGCTATCACCAAACGTTTAGTGGAGTTAATGGGCGGTGAATTAACGCTAACGAGTGAGTTAGGTCACGGCAGTCGTTTTGGCTTTGATTTGTCTTTTACTGTTGTCGAGATGAAAAATACTTATTTGGATATTGATTTACAAGGTAAAAATATTCTTATTGTTGATGACAGCAAAATGAGTCGTAAAATTTTATCAAAAACGCTGATGGCTCATGGTGCTTATGTTAACGAAGCAAGTAACAGTAAGCAGGCTATTAATCTTATTGAACAAAGTTTACATGCCACCAACCACTATGACGTGATTATTATGGATTGGCGCATGCCTGACATGGATGGCCTAGAAACCGCACAGCATATTCAATTAATGTTTCCAGAAGGCGCTGCACCAGCCATTATTATGTTAACGGCTTACGGTTCTGAGGTGATGAAGCAAACTAAGCAGTATGAGCAACAACCTTTTGTGAATATGTTAACCAAACCGATTACGGCTAACTTAATGCTTGAGGCGGTACATCAGGCTATTAGCGGTGAAGAAATACCGTTAGAAACGAAAAAAGTAACCCACTTAGCCTTGCAAGGCATTAGAGTGCTGGTGGTTGAAGATAATCAATTAAATCGCCAAGTTATTGATGAACTACTTAGATTGCAAGGTGCGGTTGTTACATTAGCCAAAGGCGGTGTTGAAGGTGTGGAGTGGGTGACCCAATCTAGCAACACATTTGATATTGTTATTATGGACATGCAAATGCCAGATATGGATGGTTTAGAGGCAACGCGTTTAATCCGTGCTGATGGTCGATTTAATGATTTGATGATTTTAGCGATGACCGCCAACGCTTCGTTGGCGGACAAGGCGTTATGTCTTGATGCTGGGATGAATGAACATATTGGCAAGCCGATAGACATGACGCGTTTACTGCCTTGTATGTTGGGATTGTTAGGTCAAAGCGCACCTTCATTGGGCGGTGTAAATGATATAAATGCATTTGTTGAGTTACCTGATGTACCCACAGGCGACGATGATGTGATTATTGAAGACCCTGAGTCGATATTAAGGCGCTTTGGTGGTGAATTAGCATTTTTTATCGATGTAAAACATCACTTTGCAGTAGAAATGTCAGAACAACTCTCAGCATTAACCCAAGCGTTTACACAACAAGACACCGATAAAATAAGCATAATTGCTCATACCATTAAAGGTACAGCCAGTAATATTGGTGCAAAACGTTTAGCCGCTTTTGCTGCATTGCTTGAACAAAACATAAAACATAACGTTAAAATAGATGCGGATGTTTATTTGAGTCAGATCCAAGGGCAAATTAACGACAGTTTACATGTGCTCGACACTTTATTTCCTGATGAAACGGTGGCGCTAACAGCAAATGAGCTGGATAAAACGCAATTATTGCCGATAACCAGTATATCGTCAGTCAAAATGGATAAGTTAATGGCTTTATTAGTTGAGCAAAATTTAGATGCTATTAGCTATCTTGAGCAATTATCAGATAATATAGCGACGGATAAAGAGTGGTTAAGATTAAAGTCTCAGGTCAGTCAGCTCGAGTTTTTGGATGCTATCGATACCCTAACATCGATAATTAAGGAGTGATGCGTGTTCATAGATGAGTATATTTCTGGTGCCGCTCCAGTAAAAGGCAAAATACTGATCGTTGATGACCAAGTCGTCAACATTAAAATATTGCACCAGTTACTGCAAAATGATTACGATATTTATATGGCCAGAGATGGACATCAAGCGATTGATATGTGTAAAAAAGTCAATCCTGATATGGTGTTGTTAGACATTGAAATGCCAATATTGAATGGATTTGATGTTTGCGCACACCTTAAAAATGATCCCGTTACACAAGACATTGCGGTTATTTTTATCAGCGGACATTTTGATGAAGAGAAAGAAGTTAAAGGTTTTAATTTAGGGGCTGTCGATTTTATTCATAAGCCCATTAACCCGGTTATCACGAAAGCACGGGTGAAGAATCAACTCATGCTAAAGTCGCAATCTGACATACTTCGTTCTATTGCGCTGCTAGATGGCTTAACCGGTGTGGCAAACAGACGTAAATTTGAGCAGGTGTTACCTGTGAGTTGGCTGCAAGGTTGCCGTGAGCAACAACCATTGACGATCATTTTATTGGATATCGATTTTTTTAAGCTATTTAATGACACCTATGGACACACTGAGGGGGATGCTTGTTTACGACAGGTTGCCCAGAAAATTCAAGATACCGTTAATCGCCCTTACGATTTAGTCGCGCGTTTTGGCGGTGAAGAGTTTATTTGTATTTTACCCAATACCGACTTAATCGGGGGCACTTATGTGGCCCAGCAAATAGTCGATAGTATTATTTCGCTTAAAATTGCGCATGAAACCTCTGCTGTCTCTCATTTTGTTACCGTCAGTGCGGGCGTGTCGACCATAGTGCCAACAAGAGATATTCCCGAAAAGGTATTAATTGAAGCTGCTGACAAACAGCTTTATTTAGCCAAAGAGCGCGGCAGAAATAGAGTGCTAGGCGCACAGGTGACGACAGAAGAGTTGATTACTGTTTAGCGAATATTACAGGGCAATATTTTGCCCTGTTGATTAAAATTTATGACGATATCCTAGCGTGTAAGCAATATCTACACTGTTATCCATATTTTCAAAGTTTTCAACCAGAGTGAATTCTATTGCACTGGTGTTTAAGTAATAACGGTAGCCTAGTAAGGCTTCATTAGACGCATCAGAGAAGTTTTCATCCCAGCTAACCAAGCCTTCATATCGGTGTATTTCGGCTAACCAACCATGGCGTCCACTACGATATTCATAACCGATGCCAAACGTGGTAAAACGAGAATCATATTGATTGGTTGATATCGACTCAGTATCTTCAATAAAGCTGACACCAAAGCTTGAGTTCACATGATGTTGGCCATTTTTGTAGCTGTAGTTTATTTGAATGCTTTGCGCAAATGAATCTTCAGCAAATGGGCCGCTATCGACAGATTTTAAATACAGGCTAGCACCTATAGATAATCCATGGCGCTCAGTTTGTATGAGCTGGTAACCTAAGTATGCTGTTAAGGCATTTTCAAGCGTTTCACCGCTTAAGTCATCAACGTGAATACCATATTTTTCTGATTGAATTTGGTTTTGATGTTTGGCTTGATCTTGTCTGCCATTTTGATCAAACCCAAACGCGTCATGGAACCACATTGTGAGTGAATCTAAATGGTTATCAGCGCTAAATCCCCATCGATAATTGATATCTAACATTAATGCATCTGACATCTGCCACTTTATGCCACCAGTAACAGCATTTTGATAATAATCGGCTAGCAGTACATCTGATTCAGACCACATGCTCGCGATATTGGCTGTGATATACCATTCGCGCTGTCCTTGAGGTAATGAAAAACCTGAGCGAAGTAGAGGTGTGTGATTGATCGATTGCATTGGTGATTGGGCATACACTCTTAGCGGACCGTAATCGTCAAAATCGACAATTTGAGCTTGCGCAGCAGGTAAATATGTTAGTCCTAATAAAGTGAACAATAGATTCTTTTTCATCAGCATAGTGTTCTCATGTTATTCGCATAGCTCATCACCGTTTGCTAGCGACTTGCAGATTAAATGGAATGGCTTATTGTTATAAATGACGTTTGATACTGCCAAGGCCGGCATTATGATTGCGTGCAATATAAATTTAAACAACAAAAAGTGAACATAATATGCAAAACAATTATATTGAGACACATTGTTAAGGTAAATATGTGATGTGTTGCAGTATGCTTTGATGGCACGATAAAAGTATGATAATGGATGATTTTTACGTAACATGTTGATTATTATTTAGTAGCACGGTATAAGGTAATTGTTTGGAAACAAATTTAGTCTGTAAATAAGATGCATAAATTTGTAATGGACAGACAAGTTTAAATGGAATTTATAATGGATTATTCTGCGTCATACTTGAGTTATTGTGCTCAAATACTAGTGAACTTTAAAAATGTTGTACCACAGTTGCGCCTACTTCTACTTGGTTGTAGTGACCATCTCCTAAAGTACTCTGTAATAAATACCCTTGTTAGTGGTTCCTTTATTTATAAGTTTCAGATTCTTTATGCACAGGCTCACTTCATAAAAGTGCGTCATGGATTAAAGGGGTAGCATGGACTTTTTTCTGTTACTTGGCTTACTCGTTATCGTGATCCCTCTGCAAATGTTGTTAGATATAGCCATTGAATCAAAAACCAACTTTACTCATAAAGGTGGTGATTTTTTGTTGGCGTTTATTCCGCTATTAACGTTTTTTTACCCTGAGCATTATCTGTATAGTTTTCTTTCACTGGCTGTCATTGTGTTGTACGGCATTTCATTACGGTTTTATGCCGCATTTAACGATTGGCTGGAATTTGACCAAGATCGATTAGCTGAGTTGTGCTTGGGTGGGCTCGGGTTAGGTGGGGTATTTATTATCTCAAAATTTGCCTATCAATTTTTGCTGTAGCGCGATGTTCATACCTTTGTCATGTTGGCCATTAGGCTTGGGCAACAATTTTTTGGTGGAGATTATTCCACTGCTCAGGAAATTTACCATCGAGCATATAAACAAATGCGATGAGTTCAGCAATCAACAAGTATAACTCTTTAGGGATTTCTTCTCCGAGTTCTAGTAATTGCAAAAATTCACTCAAGTGCGGATCTTGATGGATATGTATACCGGCATTTTTTGCAATCGCGATGATCTCTTCAGCAACGAGATCTTTACCTGACGCGGTAATTTTAGGGGCACTTTTGCCATCAAAACTTAATGCGACAGCTTGTTGAATTTTTTTCGATTCGTCATTCATATTTAGTCCCTTGTCTTCATTTTGATCTTGTCTTATTTAAGCTGTTTTTTAACTATGCCCTTGTCTTAACTAAAAAGTGATCCCCTGGCAATAACGTTGCGGGGACCTGGGTTAATTGGGTGCTAAACGTGCCAGGCGTTAAACCGATTTGGCTAATTTTATTGGCTAGGGCACCATTAAAATTATCGACCTTTGACAGTAGTGCTTGGCTGTTGCCTTTAAATTGTATATCAAGTGTGTCGCCCTGTTTGTGTGCGCAAATGAGTAACGATCCTTGTGCTAAATTAAATTTTAATTGTAATTTCCAACCATTAACTTTGTCTTTATCTTGTTCATTTTCTTGTTCAAATTTGCCCTCAAACTGCTCATCTCGCTGGTTAATGGAGTAGGGTAAGGCAAAGTACCAAGTCAAAGCTTGATTAGGGTCGGCACTTGCCTGTTGATACATTGCGATACTGCCGGCAAGTTGTGCCATAGAATCCGCTCCCCCGAGCTTATCAAGTGCACTTAATAAGCCTGAGTTACCCGTTAGCTTGGCGAGCGTACGTTGTTGTAACTGATTGAGATGTTCTTGCAATTTGGCACTGATCCCAGAGCCTGTCGTTTTGGCTTTTACACCTAATAATAGTTGAAATAGAGTCGTAATAGCACCGCCAGAATAGAGGGTCGAAGCCATTAAACTATTAGCCTGAGATGACGTTTGCGCTAGGTTTAATCCTGCAAGGCTGAGAAGCTCATGGCTTAATAGGCTAGGGTCGCTTAACGCGCTCAGCGGGTGAGGACTCATCTGCGGTAAATGCTTTAGTAATTCAGTGGCTAGACTATTAGGGATTTGCAACGCGAGTTGTTGTTTTACTGGCATTGCTCCAGCTTTAGACAACGCCTTGTTTAACACTTCGATAGGCTGAGGATCTTTATTGACAGTCGATTGTTGGTTTTGAGCTGAAACGTCATTGGGTTGTTTGCTACCTGCTAACGGATTAGCGGTTAGAGTCGGTGGTAATGTTGCCTGTGCGGATGTTTTGTTGATGTTGTTTTTGACTTCGTTGGTTTGAATGCTCGCAGTTTTGATATCAGTATCATTATTGAGATTTTTTATTGAGTTTGAGCCTTGAGCCATACTGTTTTTATCTGGCGATGACGTCTGTGTCGCGGGTGGTTGTTGTAAAAGACTATTCGTGTTGTCAGCTTTTACCATTAACGCATCGACTTTGGTTGACGATGCTATTTGCCCTTGCTGAATATTCTCACCTGTTTTTAAATGTTGAGTCAGTGTATTCACAGTGCTTATTGTCGCCACCGATACTGCACTTGAATCGGTTTTATTGACGTAGGTTTGATTAGTGTTTGCAGAAGGGAGCGGGGTCGCTTCGAGCTTTTTAAAAAATTGGCTTAAAATCTGTGCCGGTTCATTTTTGGTGATCACAATATTGTCTTGCTGCAACGACGCTAGGGTGGGAGCTTGCTTAAGCAAGTCGACTTTCACTTCCCCAATCACAGGGGTTAACGCGAGTTGTAATTGCTGTTGATTAAAGACCACTTTAGCAAGATATTGACCATCGTTTAATACAATATTGTTAGGTAGTTTAAGGCTGGGTCCATCAGTAAATGTGAGTTGACCCTCGGCTATTAACGCTGTGGGTAAAGGATAGCCCTGAGGTCTGGATGCTAAAGACACTAATTGCTGCGTCGATACACCATTTTGTTTGGCTAATTCTGTTAATGGTTGGGGTAAGGCTAATTGTACGGTTTGAGCCAACAAAATGATTTGGGTCGAGATAGGTTTATTACTCGAGGCTGTTTGTTGTGTCGCTTGCTGCGGTGTGGTTTGTTGAGCTAATTCGGCAGGTGTTGCTATTTGAGTCGCAGCAAGCTTTGCGACGAGCTTAGCTTGATCACTTGCTATGACAACTTGAGATGTTTGCTGCAATAACTTTTGTAGTTCGACGGTCTTATTAAGTTGATATTGCTGGTTTTGAATGCTCACATTAACTTGGCTACTGGTGGGTGTCTGTTTTTGTTGTATTTGAACCGGCAGTAATAAAGCTGAAAGATCGGATTTTACATTGGCTTCAATGTTTTTAGTGGTCGCAGAGGCATTTTGAGATTGCTGATTTTCGGATGTGTTGGTTTGACTTGCACTGGCAGGTTTGGGTGTTGCTGGGGCGGTCATTGTCGTTGTTGTATTAATTATCGGCAAAACCATAAATATCCTATTAAGCAAACAAGACAAAATATCTTTTAAAATCAATCAAAGCGTTATTTGAATATTCATCTTTTACAAATTTTTGATTGATATTGTCAACAGTGACAGTATCCTTAGCGCTCTTGTTACCCATATTGGGGCAATTCATGGCATCAAAATCTTTATTTTGTTGATGATTGCTGGTAACAGGAACAAGCTTAATGTGCTGCAGAAATAAAATATCAAGGCAAAGCCTTGCTGCAGCCCGTTAAATTATATCGACTTGAACAAAAATTGCTTTAATAAAAAGACAAAAATAGCAGTTTGTTGAGTACCCCCTTTTGTCATTTAATGAGAGTTTTTATGAAGTATAAATGGATATTACTTCAGGTGATTGTTGCTTTTAGTGTACCTGCGTATGCCGAGAGTGAAGCACCTCAAGTTGCCACTACACCACAACCTGCGATTGAAATTACTTACAACGATCCTCGCGATCCGTTTGAAGAAATTAACCGCACAATGTGGGACTTTAACTATTTATTCCTGGATAAATATATCGCTAGGCCGGTCGCGCATGGTTATAAAAACTATGTGCCAAACCCGATAAGAACCGGAGTGATTAACTTTGTCTATAACCTCGAAGAACCCAGTTCGCTGGTCAACAATACCCTACAAGGTAAATGGGGCTGGGCGGCCAATGCTGGTGGACGCTTTACCGTCAACACCACTATCGGCCTACTTGGGGTAATCGATGTTGCTGACATGATGGGCATGCCTCGCAAACAAGATGACTTTAACGAAGTCTTGGGCTATTACGGCGTACCCAATGGTCCATATTTTATGGCACCTTTTTATGGTCCTTTTGTGACAAGAGAAATCGCATCAGATTGGGTTGATAGTCTATACTTTCCTTTATCAGAACTGACCTTCTGGCAGTCAGTGCTCAAATGGGGTCTTAAAGGACTTCATTCTCGAGCAGAAGCGATTGATCAAGAAAGGTTACTCGATAATGCTCTTGATCCTTATGCTTTTGCTAAAGATGCTTATTTACAGCATATGGATTACAAAGTTTATGATGGCGATATGCCGTCAAATCAAGAAGACGACGAGTTACTTGATGAATTTCTAGATGAACTAGAATAGTCGGGGTGTGTAACAACCCCGGCAGTAACATCTGCGGGGTTGTAGTATGGCGTTAACTGATGTCGATATCCTTTTTGTTGAGGATGACCCGATATTTCGTCAAGTCGTTGCTGATTTTCTGCAAGGGCAGGGGGCTCGGGTGCACCAAGCATGTGACGGCCTTGAGGGCGTAACGGCCTTTTCCCAAACGATATTTGATATTGTGATTGCCGATCTCGGCCTGCCTAGTTTGGGCGGGCTGCCTATGCTTAAACAAATGCAAATCATGAATCCTGCGGTTCCATTCATTGTCATATCAGGTAATGACATTATGTCTGATGTGGTTGAAGCTTTACGCGTGGGGGCAAGTGATTACCTCACTAAACCGATTGCTGATTTATTTATCATTGAACACGCTATTATTCAGGCAATGCTCACTGCTGCAACGCCAATGAATGCCGCCGGACAGTCACATTTACATGAAATGAATGAGCTGTCTTACCAAGAGTTAACCGATAATTTACAGTTACTCGAGCAAAATGCGCAAGCTGCTAAAAGTGTTCAGCAACAGTTATTTCCCGCTTCTCATGTGGATTATCCTCATGCATTCATCGATTACAGTCTATTTAAAAATAATGATGTCAGTGCTTACTTTATCGACTCTACCATGGTCGGAGAGCATCACTTAGTCATGTACATGGCACATTTTCATCCAGAAGATAACAGCGCAGCCTTTGGCTGTGTATTACTGCGCAGTTTCGTTAACCAAAAACTGAAATTGTTTAGAAATGGCCTAAGTACAACCTTAATTGAACCTGCAAATATGCTCTCATATTTAAATAAACGCATGGTGAACTCAGGTTTACATATTTTGGCAGATATTATTTATGTGTGTGTTGATTTACAGCAGTACCTGGTGTCAGTAGGTCAAGCGGGTAATGGCTTACGATGTTATTTACGCCATGATAATCACTTAATGCCATTAGTCTTACCCAGTGCGCCTCAGTTAGGTGATGTCAATTGGCATCCAGTGGGCATACAAAGGCGAACTTTATTAATACATGAGAGGCTGTGTATCGGTACTTCTCATCTGCAACATCAACAACAGTTACTTGATAACCGTTTTACCGGCTTAACTTATCAGTCTGAGCTGAAAGCTGGTGGTTTTATGCAACTGTCTTGTCACTAGGTAGGGAATAACTTAATAGCCTCCGCTCGGGTTATAAAGGGTTATCAAACAGTCCTTTGCTAGCAAACAATGATAAGTTTGATATGACATAAACCTAATCTTGTTATTTCACGTTATATAGTCCACATATTGAATCGAGTTGAAGTTAAATAAAAAAATCCCCTTCAAGAAATCTTGAAGGGGATTTTTTTTGCGATGAACCAAAACTAATTCATCAAATTAATCATTTATTAGATTAACGCTTAATCGCTTCATGCTCAGCAGTAACAGCAATTTCTTCTTCTAATACTTGCTCTTCAGAATCATGCTTACCTTCAGCGCCATGCATCCAGTCAACCAGTTTGTCTGACATTAGGTATAAGATAATACCTGAAATAACAGCAGTGATTGCGATACCGGCGAAGATAGCCATTGCGTTAGCTAACTGCTCTTCAACTGCGCCGCCGTGGCCAATTAAAGACCCAACTAAACCACCAATTTTGTTTGCTGCAGCAATAAATAAGAACCATGCTCCCATCATTAACGAAGCAATACGCAGTGGAGCAAGCTTAGTGACCATCGATAAACCAATTGGTGATAAACATAGTTCACCCATGGTGTGGAAGAAGTAAGCTCCAACTAACCACCACATGCTTGATTTAACAGAAGCGTCGCCGCCCATCTCTAAAACCGCGCCCATCATGAATAAGAAACCAATCGCCAACAAGAATAAACCTAATGCAAACTTGATTGGTGAGTTAGGTTCATTTTTACCAAGCTTGATCCAAATAGAGGCAATCACTGGAGCAAAAACGACAATGAAAATAGCATTAAGTGATTGGAAATATGTTGTAGGTACTTCCCATGAACCAATCATACGGTCAGTGAAGTTGTTAGTGAACAAATTCATTAAACCACCAGCTTGTTCAAAGCCAGCCCAGAAAATAATCGTAAATAGACCCATCACCATGATGACTTTAATACGGTCACGTTCAATTTTAGTCAATGGCTCTTTACGTACTTCGCCATTAACAGAATTCTTGCTTTGCTCTAGTTTAGCGGCCGGTACAGTACCGATATCACCAAGTAGTTTTTGTGCGAAGAAAAATTGAATGATTAGCGAGATAATCATACCAACACCAGCGCAGAAGAAACCCGCTTGCCAGTTATTGATAAAGACATCTTGACCATCAATAACAACTTGATGACCGAACGAAGTGTATGCCCAGGCTACGATAAAGCCTGAAAGTGCAGCACCTACGTTGATACCCATGTAGAAAATGGTAAAAGCACCGTCACGACGATGATCACCTGCAGGGTATAAATCGCCAACCATAGTTGAAATATTGGGTTTGAACAGGCCGTTACCTAAGATTAACGTACCTAAACCAATATAAAAGAAGGTGGTTTCTAAACCTGGCATCCAGCTATGTGGTGCGGCTAAGGTAAATTGACCTATAGCCATTAACAAGCCACCGATATAGATGGATTTACGTTGACCAAGTACGTTATCCGCTAACCATCCGCCAATTAATGGGGTTAAATAGACTAAACCGGTAAATGTACCATACAATGATAATGCATCAGCTTCAGTCCAGCCTAAGCCGCCTCCAGCTTGATCGCTTTGTACTTTATCCACTAAATAAAGTACTAGGATTGCGCGCATAGCGTAGTAGCTAAAGCGTTCCCATAACTCCGTTGTAAACAGTAAGAACAGCCCTTTTGGGTGTCCAAACATCGTTCCTTGTGGTTTTGCGTCACTCATTAAGTCTTCCACCTTAAGCTTGTGATTGCCTGTGCGAAAATGTCGACACAGAAATTATTTGTTTGCATTTATCGTCTAGCAATAAAACTCCAATTGACTATTGTTAACATCAAGAAATGTTAACAGAAAGAAATTGAGGCGATTTCATTACTGAGCGACTTTATTGGTTAATTTTTATAAGAAATTATGTCATTTTGATGCTAAAAGCTGACCAAACACCAAAAAGCTAACCTTATATACCCTTTTAGAGGCAATAAAGTCAATGTTAATGCGGGGAACAAGGGAGGTAACCCTGTTAGAAATTATGTCAGTGCGCAAAAATAAAACGCTTGTGTGTTAGTGAGTTGTAAAATTCTGTGTGTAAAGTGAACGGCGAAGCGGTTATGTTTTTTGACTTGCGGCCGATAAACCTAGCATACTTTGAAGACAGTTTTGTGAAAGCTGTTTTGCAAGGCATTGATTATTAAGTATTGTCTTTTAATTTTGTTGAGAAACAGTTAAAATGTGATTTCTTAACGCATCTCGATACTATGTCGAAGGGGTTCTTATGACTATCGTTCGCACTTTGACATTGATCATTATCAGCTTTTTTATCCACAGCGCATTTGCTTGGGTCGATACCGATTTTGATGGTGTCCCTGATAAGAAAGATGCCTGTAAAGATACACCGGTTAATACCGTGGTCATGGCCAATGGCTGTGTCGATACTGAAATCTTGATTGTTGATGAAGACGGCGACGATGACGATGAGTTTGATGAAGGCGAAATTGGTGCAACTATTACCAATAACGCCGCATTAATTGCAGAGCAATGCAGGCAGCAACCCGATGTTAATGTTGCTGCAGATTGTTTTGGTTCAATTCTTCAGCCAGTATATTTTGACTTTGATAAAGCAGATGTCTTGCTAACTCAACGGCCAACACTGGTTAGAGTTCAACAATATATTGAGCAACATCCTCAAGTGAGTGTTCGTTTAGAAGGGCACACCGATATTATTGGTAGCGAAGCCATTAATATGGCGTTATCACTTAAGCGTGCAGCCGCGATTAAAGATTTATTGATCAATGAATACCAATTTCAACCTACATCAATTGATGTTGTGGGTATGAGTAACAAAAAGCCGGCGGCGGATAATGCCACAATCGAAGGGCGACAGCGTAACCGGCGTGTAGAGTTCATCATTTCGGCAGAATAGTTCTGCTAATTTAAGGGAGAAAAAAATGGGAAACCTAGAAGGTTTAGAAGGTTTAGATGGTCTGATAGAGCAAGCACCAGAGTTTTTTATGACTTATGGTCTTAAAGCTTTAGCAGCAATTGTTATCTTTATTATCGGTAAATACTTAGCTGGTGTTGCAAAGCGTGTAACCGTGAAGGTACTCAATAGCCGTAAAGTAGATGCAACAGTTGTATCATTTGTTGGAAATCTAGCCTGGGCACTAGTGTTTGTATTCACTATTATTGCCACTCTGGGCCAAGTTGGCGTTCAAACAGCCTCTCTTGTTGCTGTTATCGGTGCTGCAGGTTTAGCGGTAGGTTTAGCGCTTCAAGGTTCTTTATCAAACTTTGCTTCAGGCGTGTTGATGGTATTGTTCCGTCCATGTCGTGTAGGTGATTTTATTGAAGCTGCAGGTGTTGCAGGTGTTGTAGATGAGATTACTATTTTCTCTACTCGTCTTCGTACTGGCGACAACAAAATCATTATTGCACCTAACTCAGCTATTATGAACGGTACAATCACGAACTATTCTGCATTAGAAAAGCGTCGTATCGATTTAACCATTGGTGTGTCTTACACTGCTGATATCGCAACAACCAAGAAAGTCATCGCTGATGTGCTTGATAACAACCAATCAGTATTAAAAGATCCTGGATACACAATTGGTTTAGCTGAACTTGCTGATTCATCAATTAACTTCGTGGTTCGTCCTTGGGTTAGTACTGGTGACTATTGGCCAACTCGTTTTGAGTTACTTGAGCAAATCAAGAATGCATTAGATGCTGCTGAAATTGAAATTCCATTCCCACAAATGGATTTACATGTGAAAGAAGTTCCAGCAAAATAAATTACGGCAACGTATGTTTATAAATAAAAACCAGCATTTGCTGGTTTTTTTATACCAGGAGTGTGTATGAAATTAATCACGACCCTTGCAGTAATGACCTTAGTATCAGCGTCTATTGTAAGTAGTTTTACCGTTGCGGGCGAAAAGACCATGATTACAATGGGTGGGCATCCTGTCGCACTTGAAGGTCAAATACCTAACATAGGAGCTCCAGCGCCACTGTTTAAAGTGGTCGATGAGAAGTTTAATCCTGTTAGCTTAAGTGACTTTAAAGGTAAAACGGTACTCATCAGTGCCGTACCCAGTCTAGATACCGGAGTTTGTGCATTACAAACCAAGCGTTTTAATAAAGAGTTTGCCAATTTTAGCGCAGATGTTGTGATGTTAACGGTAAGCGAAGACTTACCATTTGCTCAAAAGCGTTTTTGCCAAACAGAAAATGTAGACAAGATTAAAGTCTTGTCTGATTCGGTATGGCGTGACTTTGGCGAAAAATATGGTTTGTTAATTAAAGACCGTGGTTTGCTTGCACGTTCTATTTTTATTATTGATGCGCAAGGCATTTTAAAATATCACGAGTTGGTGAGTGAAGTGAGTGAACACCCAGATTATGATGCTGCATTAACGGCACTTACCGAGATAGCCGCGGCCAAATAGTCTATTTGAATGTTCAACCATATACCTTTGCTAAAATAGAGTAACTCATGATTGATTTTCGAAGTGATACCGTCACTAAACCCACCCAAGCTATGCGTGCTGCGATGGCGCAGGCTGAAGTGGGTGATGATGTTTATGGTGATGACCCCACGGTCAATAGCTTGCAAGATATGGCCGCTGAAATGTTTGGTTTTGACAGTGCATTATTTGTCAGTTCAGGCACCCAGGCTAATTTGTTGGCACTCATGGCTCATTGTGAGCGTGGTGATGAATATTTGTGTGGCCAGCAAGCACATAATTATAAATTTGAAGGTGGTGGCGCGGCAGTGCTGGGCAGTATTCAACCTCAACCACTCAATAATCAAGTCGATGGCAGTATTTTATTGAGTGACATTGAGGCCGCAATTAAACCCGATGATATCCATTTTGCTCGTACTCGATTATTGAGTTTAGAAAACACTATCGGTGGCAAGGTACTTAACCAAGATTACTTAGCACAAGCGCAAACGCTGGCATTTAATCGCGGCCTTAAAATACACCTTGATGGTGCCCGTGTAGCTAATGCTGCTGTGGCTCAAGGGCTTGCGATTGCTGATATTACTCAGTACTTTGACTCGGTGTCTATATGCTTGTCTAAAGGCTTATGCGCGCCTATCGGCTCGATTTTGTTAGGTGACGAGCGGTTAATCGCAAAAGCGACGCGCTGGCGCAAAATGCTCGGTGGTGGAATGAGGCAAGCTGGGATCATTGCCGCAGCGGCTAAGTTAGCCATTACTGACCAAGTAGAGCGTTTGGCAGAAGATCATCACAATGCCAAAACCTTAGCAATATTATTGGCAGACATAGTCGAACTGAATGTGGATGTTGAAAGCGTTCAAACCAATATGGTGTTTGCCAAGCTTGCTGAACATATTAATCCCAGTGTCTTAGCGCATGCGTTAAGTCGTAAAGGGATATTAATAAGCGGTAGTCAGCAATTACGCTTAGTGACGCATAATGATATTAGCCACCACGACATCAACACATTTGTTCATGAGCTCAAGCAAGCCATTCTCCTTGTTAAGTAACATAAGCCACTGGTATACCAAGGCCGTTATGCGGTCTTTGTATTTTTTTGGTGCGTAATTGCCTTTAATTCGAGCATTTTCAATATCGCACCATACCATCTAAAAATATCTCTTTGAATAATAACAATTAAATAATTGGCCTAAACGTTGCTACTCATTATGAGGTATATGCCTGAAGGCATAAAATGAATGGATTAACACGCGAGGTCATTATGAAATATTTTACACGTCATATGGTTATGCCAATTAACCTTAACAGTAGTCAAAGTTTGTGCTGTGGACAGCTATTAAGTTGGGTGAATGAAGAGGCGACTATTTTTGCCAGTTGCCAAATGCGCAGCCAATTTCATATTGCGAAAGTCATTTCCGAAATTAACTTTATGGCGCCAGCTTATGTGGGCGACATTATTGAATTTGGTTTTGAACTCGTTAGCCTTGGACAAAGCTCGGTGACAGTGCGTTGTAAAATTCGTAATAAAGTGAATCATGCCCCCATCGCGTTTATTGATAAAATGGTTTTTGTTAACATCAATGAAAATGGATTGCCTATTCCACACGGTATGCGTGCAAATGCGGCTTAAGTTAGCCAAATAAAAGGAGCAAATAAAGGGATTATTTGCTCCTAAGAGTTCGTTATATCAATGCACAAAGTGTCATTGAATTAGACTGCAGTGCTTATTCAACTTTAGCAATTCGGTGCTGATAATCTTCGATTAAGTGCTCCATGATCGTATTTGGAGATGCTTCTTGGCAGCAGTTATCTAAATATATTTTAAAGGTGACTAATGCATGGCCATCGTGCTTTAAACGACTACTTTGCATGGCAAAATAAGCTTCTTCGTTATCTGCTTTTCTTACCACGAAATCATTGAGTTCAAAAGATTTTGTACCTGAAAGGTTATGCCACTTGGTAATGCGATCTAACGCGATTTCACAAGATTGATTAACTTCGATATGGTTGAGCCATGTTGCAGGTTGTTCATTTTCTTTATAGTGCGGGCATCGAACGGTGTAATTATATACATGAGTGATTGCTGTCATTATTTACCTACCTATTCGCTATCTAAGTGAGTTCATCATAGTCCTTATTTTTTGTTTTGGTCAACGGTTATTTCGAGAAGTTAGATCTATGCATCACTTTTTACTAAATTATGAATAACCTATTGTCATCGTTGAATATTTAATTTAAATGGTTGTGTTTTTTACGATTAAAAAAATAGCGCTATCAGATGCCTGATAGCGCTATTTTTGAGTGTGAATTTATGTTTTATAGTGCGTTAGTAAAAATTTGACAGATTTCCTCATGCGTCGCTTGTTTAGGGTTAGTAAACCCACAAGCATCTTTTAAGGCGTTATCTGCAAGCGTTGGAATGTCTTCAGCTTTAACCCCTAGTTCGGTTAAATTTGCTGGAATATTAACGGCTACAGATAATGTTTTGATGGCTTCAATTGCTGCACTGGCGCCTTGCTCTGCAGTGAGCGAACTGACATCAACTCCCATCGCTTTCGCAACATCACTTAAACGTTGTGGGACCACTTTAGCATTGTATGCTTGGACATGTGGTAATAGGAGCGCGTTACAGACTCCGTGTGGTAAATCATAAAATCCACCCAGTTGATGCGCCATAGCATGTACATAACCTAAGCTGGCATTATTGAATGCCATACCCGCTAGGAATTGCGCATAGGCCATTTGCTCTCTGGCATTTATGTCATCGCCTTTTTTAACTGCATTGACTAAGTTTGCTTTAATGAGTTCGATAGCTTTAATTGCACAGGCATCTGTTATTGGGTTTGCGGCGATAGACACATAAGCTTCAATGGCGTGAGTCAGCGCATCCATTCCCGTTGCTGCTGTTAATGCGGCAGGCTTTTCAAGCATAAGCTCAGGATCGTTTACTGATAAAATCGGCGTGGTATTTTTATCAACGATGGCCATTTTAATGTGCCTTGCTTCGTCGGTAATAATACAAAAACGGGTCATTTCACTTGCAGTACCGGCTGTGGTGTTAATAGCGACAAGCGGCATTTGAGGTTTTTTAGATACATCAACACCTTCGTAATCTTTAATATGGCCGCCATTGGTCGCCACAAGCGCGATGCCTTTGGCGCAATCATGCGGTGAACCGCCACCTAATGAGATGATAAAGTCACATTGATTGCTGGTCAGTAATGCAAGACCCGCAGCAACATTACCTGTCGTTGGGTTAGGTTGTACGCCGTCGAAGATCACGACTTCAATACCTTGAGTATTAAGTTTGTCTTGAACTTTCGCCACTAGGCCAATACTCACGAGTGGTTTATCGGTTACAATTAATGCTTTAGTAAAGCCGAGTGCTTTAATGTCATTCACTGCTTCATCAACACTGCCTTGGCCAAGAATGTTTACGCTTGGAATATAGAATTTAGTCGCCATAAGTAGAACCCCTGTATTTTAATTTTAAATTTTCTCTGTAGTAAAAATACCAACATGACGATGACCATTGTGTGATTCACCTCTAAATAACGATCGGTAACGCATTAAATGTCGGTGCTTTTACTACATGGACAGTGTTTTGATGGCAAACTGTGACTTCGGGGCGGTTTGTCTTTTATGAGATGAAATTGCAGGCTATCACTTTGGGTAGATATGATGGCCGCGGTGTCAATCGCGTCAATGCGTTGAATTATCCGTCAGGTTTTAGATAATAAATGTATATTTGGATTTATTTATAACGATTCATACGGTATAAAGAACAAAAGAATCATGTCATTAGTTTGATTCTGCTACACTAATTAAAGACTGCTAGGATGCAAATGAGCTTGTTAAGGATGCTTAAGGGAATGTGTAGATGGTCAATCTGAATATCTTTTTTTCTTTTTTCGAAAATGCTGCGCTGTTATTAGCGTTGGTATACTTGTACTCGCTTTTTCCTTCCCACCAACGTAAATCTCACTTGTTTGCATGGCAATTTAGCATGGGCGCGCTGATTGGTATCATCGGTGTGATCATTATGATGAACCCATTAACTTTTCAAGATGGATTGGTGTTCGATACTCGTTCAGTATTACTGTGCCTGTCAGGATTATTTTTTGGCTTTATTCCTACTGTCATAGCATCTATTTGCATGGCTCTATATAGATACAACCTCGGCGGCGAAGGGGCTTTAATTGGTATGTTAATGTTGTTCTGCAGTGGTTTTATCGGTGTTATTTGGCGCCATTATCGTAAAAACCACCTTGATCAAATTAGCAAACGGGCCTTTTATACCTTCGGTATGGTAGTCAATGTTGTTTTGTTGTCATCGTTATTATTGTTACCGTTAAATCAAGCCATCGACACGTTGTTGCATATCTCACTGCCAATATTAATTATTTTCCCGCTATTAACCATGTTGATTGGCCATTTACTGGCCCAAATAGTGTTTCGTGAACGTGACCAGCAGGTCAAACTTGAAGAAGACTTTTTGTTTAAAAATCAATTCGACATCGGCAATATTGGCATATCGATTACGTCAAAGGCTAAGTACTGGCTTAAAGTTAACCCTTATTTGTGCCAAATGTTTGGTTACAGTGAAAGCGAGTTAAAAGCGCGTACCTGGGTGGAATTAACTTATCCTGATGATTTAAATAAAGACTTACTGTTATACGACAAAATGGTTAAGGGCGATATTAATGAGTATGAAATGGACAAGCGTTTTGTGGCTAAAGACGGTTCCATTATTTATACCCACATCACCATAACGTGCAGGCGTAATGTCGACAATAATGGCTTTTTGGTCATTGCGGGTTTTCTTGACATCACTAAACAAAAAAAAGCGGAACAAGCCTTATTACACAGTAAAGAACAATTAGATTTAGTGCTCGACAGCAGCGAATTGGGTGTTTGGGACTGGGATGTTGACCGTCAAGCAATGAAGATTAATCGTTATAGTGCTGATATTTTGGGTTGTTCCGTGGAAGTGTTAAATCAAACTCCCAAAATTTGGGTTGATGCGATTCATCCACAAGATAAGTTCCGTTTTTTACGATCTATCATTGATGTACGCAGAGGCCGCTGTATCAGCCAAAGGATAGAGTACCAACTGGTTAATTTATTGGGGGAAACTCGATGGATTTTACAGACTGGCAAGGTCGTTGATATCGATGATAGAGGTGGACCTCTGCGGGTGTGTGGCACATTGAGTGACATAACCGATATTAAGCAAGTCGAAGCATCGTTAAGTGTTGCCGCGTCGGTGTATCAAAATTCCAGTGAAGCGATGAGTGTATTTACTTCAGATGGCATCATTGTCGACTCAAACCCTGCCTTTTCTTTGATTACCGGGTTTAATAAAGATGACATCAAGGGACAAAGTTTAAGAGTGTTTCAATCTGAGCTACAGCCAAAGAGCTTTTACGATCAGCTCGATAAACAACTGAAACAACTTGGCCGTTGGCAAGGTGAGGTGTGGATGCGGCGTAAAAATGGTGAAAGCTACCTTATTCTGTTAACGATAAACTCAATTAGCCAAACCAAAACTAAATCAGCACGTTTTGTAGCGTTATTTTCAGATATTACCGAGAAAAAACAAACCGAAGAGCTCATTTGGCGTCAAGCGAATTATGATGCCCTGACTGGCTTGCCTAACCGCAGGATGTTATTAGAGTTTTTAACTAAAGAAGTCATGCACAGTGACCGACAGCATAATCACTTTGCCTTGATGTTTTTAGACTTAGATTACTTCAAAGAAATTAACGACACATTAGGCCACGATATGGGCGATGTATTGTTGTTAGAAACTGCCGAGCGCCTTAAAAGCTGTGTCCGAGAGTCTGATGTTGTGGCGCGTTTAGGTGGGGATGAATTTACCATCGTATTAACCAACCTTGATGATAATCACGGAGTAGAGCGCGTTGCGAGCCAAATACTGAAACGTCTGGCTGAACCCTATACATTAGGACTACAGACGGCCTACATAAGTGGCAGTATTGGTATCACCTTATTCCCTGATGATGCCAACACCACTGAAGCCTTGCTTAAAAATGCTGATCAAGCAATGTATTCTGCAAAATCTCATGGCCGAAATCGATTTAATTATTTCACTCCAGCGATGCAAAATGATGCTCAAAAACGCATGCAATTAGTGCAAGAGCTAAAAAATGCCGTATTACAGCAGCAGTTTGAATTGTATTACCAGCCTATTGTTGAGTTAACCAGTGAGCATATCGTTAAAGCAGAAGCACTGATCCGATGGAAGCATCCTACAATGGGGTTCATTTCGCCAGCTGAGTTTATTCCTATTGCAGAAGAGACTGGGATGATTATCGAGATTGGTAACTGGGTGTTTAGTCAGGCGGTTGACCAATCAGCCCAATGGAAAAAACAGTTTGATGTGGACATTCAGATAAGCATTAATAAATCCCCTATACAATTTAGAGATGAAACCACAGACGTAAATGATTGGTTATCGCAAATGTCTGAGCAAAATGTCGATGCAAAAAATATTTGTATTGAAATTACCGAAGGCTTGCTGCTAGAAAAAGAGCAAAATGTCGAAGCCAAGCTTTTAGCTTACCGTGAGGCGGGGCTGGAAGTGTCGTTAGATGATTTTGGCACTGGGTATTCCTCATTATCCTATTTACGAAAATTCAATATCGACTACCTTAAAATTGATAAGTCGTTTGTGAATAATTTAGCCCCAGACAGCAATGATTTAAGTTTGTGTGAAGCCATTATCGTCATGGCCCACAAATTAGGCATGAAAGTGATTGCCGAAGGCATCGAGACAGAACAACAGCGAAGCTTACTTGAGTTTGCGGGATGCGATTATGGTCAAGGCTATTTGTTTTCGCATGCCTTGTGTAGCGAAGATTTTGAAAAAAAATATATGCAGCAATATGTTGAGCCAATGAGATTGAATAAACTCGTCATAGGCTAGAACCTGTTGGTTTTGATGGATGATTTTTTCGAGTCAAAAGCGTTTTCGATAGCGATAAATGTTTGTTATTAGCGTTCTTCATTAGCGTCATTATCGGCACAATTGAAATAGTGAATGCGCTATAGATTAGTATACAATAGCGCCCTATTTTATTGTTTACTGAGTCTGTTATGTCATTTACTTCGCTAGGGTTATCGCAATTACTATTAGATGCGATTGATCAATCTGGTTATCACACCGCAACACCTGTCCAACAAGCGGTGATCCCACTAGCGCTCAATGGGCAAGATGTGTTGGCCAGTGCCGAAACCGGTACCGGTAAAACGGCGGCATTTGCGTTGCCACTTTTGCACCAATTATTACAACAGCCTATAGCGGATATTATCCCTGGCCAGCGTTTGCGCGTGCTTATCATGACGCCGACTCGTGAGCTTGCGATTCAAATCGAACAAAACCTGATTAAATACAGTCAATTTAGCGACCTTTCTAGCTTAGCCGTTTACGGCGGTGCCAGCATTAATCCACAACGTAAAACCCTAGAGCAGGGCGTTGATGTGTTAGTAGCAACTCCTGGGCGTTTATTTGACATCATTGGTCAACATGAATTGGACTTATCATTTGTGACTCATCTGGTGATAGATGAAGCGGACCGCATGCTCGACTTAGGTTTTGTAAAAGACATTGAAAAGGTCAAACGGTTAATTGCGAAGCAACATCAAACCATGATGTTTTCTGCTACCTTTTCAGACGATGTTAAAAGCCTTGCCGCTAAGATGCTTAACCAACCTGAATATGTCCACGTTGAAACCCACACGACAGCAGCTAATGTCGCTCAGCAAGTGTATAAAGTGGATGTTCGTCGTAAAGCTGAATTACTGTCCGAACTTATTGGTAAGCATAATTGGCAACAAGTGATGGTCTTTACCAGCCGTAAAGAAACCGCAGAACATTTATTTCGTGAATTGTCTTTAGATGGGATTAAATCAGCGGTATTCCATGGTGATAAGAGCCAAGGCGCACGTAATCGTGCCCTAGAAGAATTTAAAGCAGGACAATTGCGAGTGTTAATTGCCACGGATTTAGCGGCTCGAGGCCTCGACATTCAAGCTTTACCACGGGTGATTAACTTTGAGTTACCAGAAGAGTGTGAAGATTATGTTCACCGTGTTGGCAGAACAGGGCGTGCTGGGTTAGCGGGTGAAGCTATTTCTTTAGTGAGCCCACAAGAACTTGAATTACTCAATGATATTGAACAGCTAATTGGCCAAACGTTACCGGCACTGATCCCAAATGGCTATGAAGAAGGGGCTCCATTACCCGCTAGATATCGAGATGTCAGCCCTGAAAAACCAAAGAAAGCCTTTAAGCATAAACGTGGAAAGCCGCTTCAAGGCGCTGCAAAACCCATGCGAAAAGGTAAGTATGCAGCTAAAGCTAAAAAATGATCACTAAGCCAATAAAAACTAATATTATCACCGGTTTTTTGGGTGTGGGTAAAACCACGCTCATTAAAGCGTTGCTGGCCAACAAACCTGAACATGAAGTGTGGGCAGTTTTAGTCAATGAGTTTGGCGAGATTGGCATTGATGGCGGTTTACTCAATGCTGGTTCTGAAACGGCAAACGTTGTGATTAAAGAAATCCCGGGTGGCTGTCTTTGCTGCGCCGCTGGAGTGCCAACCCAGGTTGCGATAAACCAGATTATTCAACAGGCTAAACCTGATAGGTTATTGATTGAACCTACCGGACTTGGGCACCCAGCAGAAATTGTCAAATTATTACAAGCGCCGCATTTGCAACAGGTGATAAAGGTGCAAACTACAGTGTGTCTAGTCGATGCACGTAAGGTCAGTGACAGCCGCTATTACAGCCATGATATTTTTATCCAACAATTACAGATTGCCGATACTGTGATTGCTAACAAAGCTCAGCAATATGGTGAGCAAGAACTGCAACACTTAATCGAATTGATGGCCAGATTAGACAGAGCAGATACACCGATTATTAAGTGTGAGGATGACGTTAGCCAAAAGGCACAAGTACAACAGCTTATCACCTTATTAAATAAGCCAAGTGGGCGGGCGGCTAACATCAAATCAACGCTCCAGCCTACAAGTTTGCTCTCTCGCACTGCTGACCAATGGTTATTACCTATGGCAACCTCAACTCAGGGGGGCGATAAATTACAGCAACAGCTTGCTGAGCAGGGCTATATTTACAAAACCAATCAAGGTGAAGGCTGTTTCAGTTACGGCTGGGTTTTAGACAGCCAGCGATGTGTTGATTTTAGCCGTTTTATGACGTGGGTGGAGTCTGTTAAATCGATACCCGTGCTTAGATTGAAAGCCATTGTGATTACCTTTGACGGTATTTTAGGTGTCAACATGGTCGATGATAAATTAACTCTCGACGAATTAGATGATGCACTTGATTCTCGCATCGAAATCATTAGTGACAAACCGCTCGATGGTGACACACTTCAACAACAGCTATTTGAATGTTATACCATTGCGCGTTAGTAAGTGATCTCTCAGCGAGAATTTAAAAGGGCTTAAACAAGGCGAATGACTGAATGAATAGTTATTCTCTTTCGAAGTCATGCAACGCAGTGTAAGCCCTTTTAAAACTCGCCTGAAAGGAATGCCCCAGCGGCTTTTGCTCTGCGTTCTCGCTATTTGAAAGGGAACAACCATTACTACACAGCGACGCCTTAATCAAAAAACCGCTGGATGCATTCTGAGTGGAAACTTATTAATGCGCAATGGTATTAATGACCTAATCAATCAGCAATAATCCAATAAAAAATGGGCATTGATAAATTATCAATGCCCATTTTACTTTCTCAGCGTTAACAACACTCAGCAGGTTAGCGAGTACATTCCTCTAACAAGTATGCTAAGTGACGATACGAAATACCGCTATGTTGGGTTAATCCCACTTCACACATTCTGTTTGCGTAATACCCTTCTTTGGTTTCCGCTGGAATGAGTTTTTTGATATTACGTAAGGCACTGGCGTTGATTTCAGGTTTGTACAACCCTTTTTCACCCGCATAACCACAACACGAAATACCTGCTGGTAATACAACATGCTTCGCACACGCATCAGCAATCGCTTGCTGTTTAGGTTCTAATTTCAACTTACGGGCACTACAGCCTTGATGTAAGGTCACGTTAGATTTTTTGGTGATGGTCATGTTGGGCAGTAAATTATCGTGCATAAACTCGACTAGGTCGGTAATGGCGACTTTAGGGTTACCAGTTAACGTGCGATAAGTACAAGACAATGCATCAACCACAACCGGCACTTTACCGTTGTCAGACAACTTGCTTAGCGCATCAATAAGTTCATCACGTTTTGCGTCGGCATTTTTAAAATCACCTTTTGACTCCCACATTTGGCCGCAGCATAAATGGCGAGTATTTTCAGGGATAATTACGTTGTAACCGGCACGTTCAAGTAACGTAATCACGACTTCTGGTAGCGTGCGATTGTCAGGATCTTTTGGTGTAGGACCAAAGGTTCTACCGCCACACGCAGGGAAGTATAATACCGTTTGCTGACCAGGCTTATGAGCAGATGGCTTAGCCACTTTACCGCCTTTAGGGAAGTCAGGGTTCCAGTAAGGCACTTCTTTGGTGATCATTCTACCCGCATTCATCAGTGAGTTGGTGATGGTGTCACCAGTCACTTTATGAAGAATGCCAAGAATATCAAAACCAGTACTGATCACCTGGTTAACTGCACCAAAGTGCTTCGCTTGGAAGTCGAGTACTTTTTGCTCTGTGGTGGTGATATACGGAGTACGTAATTTACGCACTAACTGGCCCATGCTGTTATCGACTGGGCAGGCAATAGTGCATAACTGACAAGCCGCACAGGTGTCGATAACATCGTATTTTGAACTGGCACGCATTTCAGCTGCCGCTTTTTTATCGCCAGATTGTTCTAGGCGTTCAATCTCACGTAATACTGCAATGCGCTGACGTGGTGAGAAGTTAAGTGCCGATGTTGGACAGGTTTTTTCGCAGAAACCACATTCAATACATTTATCGACAAAGTCATCCACTACCGGGCATGGCTTAATATTTTTAACATGGACTTGTGCGTCGCTGTTTAAAATAACGCCTGGGTTGAGCAAGCCGCTCGGGTCAAAAATTTGCTTAATTTGCTTCATGAGGGTGTAAGCATCGCTACCCCATTCCATTTCCACAAAGGGGGCAACAGCACGTCCAGTACCATGTTCCGCTTTCATCGAACCATCGTATTTATTGATGACCATATCTGCGACATCTTGCATAAAGTCATGGAAACGATCGATATCGCCTTGCGAAGCAAATGTAGGGGTAATGATAAAGTGGAAGTTACCCGCAAGCGCATGGCCGTAAATCACCCCTTCAGGGTAGCCATGTTTGTGGAATAACGCGGTAAGATCTGCCGCTGCGCTCGCTAAATGTTCAAGCTCAAATGCCACGTCTTCAATAATAACAGACGTCCCTTTAGGGCGTGCGCCACCGATAATGGGGAACAAGCCTGAGCGCATCGCCCAATACTGGCCAAATACTGCAGGATCTTTACTGAACTCAATCGGACGTTCGGTTTTAATGTGGGCAATTTTTTGGATAATATCATTGGTATAGTTATCGAGTGTTTGAGCATCATTTGCGCGTGACTCAATCAATAAAATAGCAGCGCCTTCAGGTAACTGGCTCAGCCATTCAGGCATACCTGTTTTACCCGTCACGGATTTAATTGAAGCCCAATCCAATAATTCAGCCGCAGCAACACTGTCACCTTTAATCAACGGAACTGAACTTGCTGCATCTTCCATATTGAAAAACACTGCCATGGCAGACGCTTTAAATTGCGCTTCTTCTACCGTGTGGTAAGTGATTTCATTAACAAATGCCAACGTACCTTCTGAGCCCACAATGAGGTGATTAATGATGTCAAAAGGATCACTAAAATCGACTAATGAGTTGATGCTGTAGCCAGTCGTGTTTTTAATCGAGAATTTCTTACGGATACGAGCTGATAATGTTGGATTATTTTGGGTTAATTGCGATAAATCAGTTAAGGCAGCCAAAAGCACTGAATGTGACTGACTAAATGCGGCTTTAGAATCTGGACACCCAGTATCTAGCTCGGTGCCATCTGCAAACATCAGCTTTGCCGACTTGATAGTTTGATAGCTGTTTTGCGCCGTCCCACAACACATACCAGAGGCATTGTTTGCAACCATACCACCCACTTGGGCTGAGGCGAGGGTCGCTGGATCTGGACCAATTTTTTTGTTAAATGGTTTTAATGCCGCGTTGGCATCAGACCCAATAACCGCAGCGCCTAATGAGATAGATGACTTATCTTCGCTGATTTCAATGGTTCTAAAACCATCGTGGCCGAGAATAAGTAAAATACCTTCGCCAATAGCCTGGCCTGATAAACTGGTACCCGCGGCACGAAATGTTACCGGTACATTGTGCGATCTTGCTACGTTTAAAGTGATTTTAACTTGTTCTATGCTATCTGCGTGAACGACAATTTCAGGAACGATACGGAAATAACTGGCGTCGGTAGACCAAGCAAAGCGACGAACCGGATCATTGGTAACACATTTGCTGCCTAATTGAGACGTTAAAATATCCATTACCACTTGATAGTTTATAGTCATAACATGCTCTCTTAACACTGTAATGTTGTGTAGGCTGTTATGCCTACTTTTTTATACCCTTAATGTTGAGTGGTAACATCAGTGGCTACCACTCAATCTGTTTGGGTATTTCGTTATCGATATGAGTTTGAGTAATTAAAAACCGCCCCAAATAACCGCAATGGTGCCTGCAACAAGCGCATAACCAAGGGCGATAGGCATCGTTTTACGAATGATTTCAGACTCACGTCCTGCCATGCCAACCACAGTAGCGGCGGCAACCACGTTCATCACACACATCATGTTACCGGCGTTTGCGCCAATACCTTGTAGTGCCAATGCTAACGCGTGGTTCATACCTATGTTATCGGCGACAGAATATTGTAATCCTGAGAACATCATGTTTGAGAACGTGGCAGAACCTGAAAGGAATGCACCGAAAATACCCACAACGGGTGATACCCAAGCCCAGACAGAACCCATGCTATTTGCGAGTAAATCGGCAAGTGCAACTGGCATTGACGCTAGGCCTGCTCCGTTTTCGCCAGAGTTCAGGAAGATTTTTACCATAGGCACAGATGCGCCTAATGAAATGATGGTAGGTAACATTGATTTACATGACACTGTCAATGATTGCTTCATCGCTTTTGGTTTCATTTTGAATAACACAAAACCAAACAAACACACAGCAACAAAGAAAATACCAGGCGCATAGAAGGTGGCAAACCCGGCTTTTAGTTCGGTGCCTAACAAGCCTGTCCAACTGATGTTAAAGCTCGTTAGCCAACTCTTAAATGGACCCACAACGCGAGATAGCACCAACAGCGCAGCCATAATGATATATGGAGACCAGGCTGCAATTTGCGAGAACTTAACCGGTGTTTCGTCAATGGCTAACTCTTCTTCTGACTTGTTATCATTTTCGCTAAAATCACACCAAGGTTGTGAAGGTAATAACCAGCCTTTTCTTGCCACAGGGATGACTAATGCCATACCGACAAGAGAACCAATAACAGAAGGGAACTCAGGGCCTGCAAAGTAGTTAATTAACCATGCAGGGATGGTGAATGCAAAGCCGGCAAATATAGCGAATTTCCATATTTGCAAACCTTCTTTAATTGATTTATTACGACCAAAGAAACCCGTTAATACACACACCATCACTAATGGGATCAGTGAACCGGTAATCAAATCGATAGTGATCATGTGTTTAGCAATAAACTGCGCGTAACCCACAAACGTGCCGCCATGTTCAGCAAATTGTGCTGCTGCCATGTTAACGCCACCTTCAGTTAGACCCTGTTCCATACCAAATAAAACGGGTAAACCAATTGCACCAAATGATACTGCAGTCGAGTCACCGATTAAGGCTACCACCGCTGCGGCAATAGGAGGCACACCGAGTAATACAAGTAATGGTGCACCAATAGCCGCTGGGGTACCAAAACCTGCAGAGCCTTCAATGAACGAGCCAAATAACCAACAAATAATCACAACTTGCACACGTGCATCAGCACTAATGTTGGTGAATCCAGAACGAATGGTGTCCATCGCGCCAGAATATTTTAAGGTATTTAACAAAAACACCGCGCCAAAAATAATGGTAAGCGGTGTTAATGCAGAAAGGAGTCCTTCGACAACGGAAGCGGCGAGAAGCATCGTGTCCATTTGCCAAATAAAGATTGCTGCCAGACCTGTCGCAATCATTGATATCGGCATTGCTTTGGATGCCGGTAAGCGCATGAGTACTAAAAATACCATTACGCTGATAATAGGCGTTAAGCTTGCTAGTAACTGTAGAAATGTCATGTATACCTCTGTATCACTTATAGTGGGTATTAAATTGTTATTATTTGTTAGCTTTTCGCTAACTAGGGCGTAATAGACGTTATTTAAGTGTTAAATGTGTTGATCGAGATCATTTAACATACGAGAAACAGACTTTGCTTATCGAAGTGGGATCTACATCCAATAGCAGTATTTTGAATGTCGGTTTTAGATCACGTTTTTTGATAGCGAAAATAATCATAAAAATAAAGCCAAGCGTTAAAAACGATTGGCTTTAAGATAACGTTAATTAGCGGTTGTGAATGTGAAGGGCTTCACGTGAACGTTTGAGAAGATGTGAGCTAGTTCAAATTTAAAAAAGTTTACTTCCCCAGCCTAATTTATTTCGCAGTACATGGAAGTAATTATGACCTTTCGGGTGGATTAGTCTGAGGCGTTCATTGGAGCGGCGAATAAAGATTTCATCACCTGGTAAAACGGCTAAATGCACATGGCCGTCACAACTGACTTCGAGGTTTTCATCATTATTGGGTGATACGACGAGCTTAATATTGCTACAGGCATCAACCACAATTGGCCGACATGATAAGGTATGAGGAAACATCGGCACCAAAATAATGGCTTGTAAATTAGGGGTTAAAATAGAACCGCCAGCTGATAATGAATAGGCTGTAGAGCCTGTTGGCGTTGAAACGATCATGCCATCAGCGCGTTGACTGTACATAAATTGCTCATCAATATAGACTTCAAATTGAATCATGTGCGCAATTTTTCCTGGGTGCAATACGGCTTCGTTTACGGCTGTATTACTTGCGATGATCTTACCGTGGCGATGTACTTCTGCTTCAAGTAAAAAGCGATGCTCTGTTTCAAACTCTCCGTCTAACACTTTAGATAACGCGTCTTCAAAGTTGTCTGGTGGCAAGTCGGTTAAAAAACCTAGATTACCGCGGTTAACACCAATAACGGCAACATCAAATCTTGCTAATACTCTAGCGGCACCTAACATATTACCGTCACCACCCACGACGATGGCTAAGTCGCAATGTTCACCCATTTCGAGTAAGTCCATTGAGCAAACATCAGGGCCTAACTCTGCAGAGACACGTTCTTCAACAATCACATTAAAGCCCTGAACACTGAGCCAATGAAGCAATCGCCGTAAGGTTTGATTGGTCCCTTCGTGATGCGGTTTGCCGATGAGGCCGATTGTTTTGAACAATTTAGTCATATTCGAGTTTGTTGTGCCTTTAGGACTTGAAACATATGAATTGATCCCCATAATATACTCAAACTTATTAAAAGTGTGATAATTGCTGTTAATTAATCAGTAAATAGTCACATTATTAGCATATCCAATTTTGCATTTTTTAGCTGGAGTGAAAATGAGCAACGAATCGAACAACGCACCGCAAGATCAAGTGGAAGAAGTGGTAACACCTGAAGTCGTGGCTGATGAAGCAAGTTTGATGGATGAATTGACCCACGCAAATTTTCGCATCGAAGAATTAGAACAGCAATTAGCTGAAACCCAAGCGGCACTAACCGAGCGTAAAGATGTTGAAATGCGCGCTGCGGCTGAAACGCAAAACATCCGCACTCGTGCAGCCAAAGATGTTGAGCAAGCACGTAAATTTGCTTTAGAAAAATTCGTTAATGAATTATTGCCTGTCATTGATAATATGGAACGCGCTCTGCAGGGAACAGACCCTGAGAATGAGTCGACCAAAGCCATTTATGAAGGTGTTGAATTAACCATGAAAGGGTTTCTGACTTCAGTTGAGAAGTTTGGTGTAACCCAAGTTAACCCTCAAGGCGATGCATTTAACCCTGAACACCATCAAGCCATTGGCATGCAACCAAGTGCTGAGTTCCCAGCGAACACGGTAATGATGGTGATGCAGAAAGGGTATTTACTCAATGAGCGTTTATTACGCCCAGCCATGGTAATGGTTTCTCAAGGCGGTAATAGCGTCGACGTTGAAGCATAGGCGTAGAAACGTAGAGGCTTACCCCGATAGACAGAAACGTAATGTTGAAAAATCGATGTTAATTAGTTTCACTGTCAAATAGGCACAAAAAAGGACTGAATTCTCAGTCCTTTTTTTATGGTTGCCATTTAATCTAGCGAACTAAAATTCACGTTAGCTATGCAATAAACGCCTGGATTTGCGCTAAAATCCCAGCTGCATCAAGTTGTAATTCTGCTGTAATTTCGTCTGGTGCACCGTGTTTAATAAATTCATCAGGCAAACCTATTAATAACACCGGTTTTACAATGCGCATTTTTTGTAGCGCTTCGAGTACGCCAGAACCTGCACCACCCATGACCGCATTTTCTTCAACGGTAATAATCACATCATGGCTGTTTGCCAGTTCAGCTAGCAAATCAACATCAAGTGGCTTCACAAAACGCATATCAGCGACACTGGCATCAAGTTGATCTGCTGCCTCTAGTGCGGCGGCTAACGTGGTACCAAAGTTAATAATGGCAATTTTTTTACCTTGACGCTTTAACAGCCCTTTACCAATAGGTAAGGTGGTCATTTTTTCGACCTGCTCAGCACCAGTCGCACTACCTCGAGGATAACGCACAGCGGTAGGGCCGTCTTGGTAACAATAGCCGGTGTACAGCATTTGGCGACATTCGTTTTCATCTGACGGCGCCATAATGATCATATTCGGAATACAGCGCATAAAGCTTAAGTCAAATGCACCCTGGTGAGTCGGGCCATCTGCACCCACTATGCCACCACGGTCTATTGCAAATAGCACAGGTAAACGTTGTAAGGCCACATCGTGGATTAATTGGTCATAGCCACGCTGCAAAAAGGTGGAGTAAATTGCGACAACAGGCTTAAGGCCTTCACAGGCAAATCCAGCACCGAGTGTCACCGCATGTTGCTCTGCGATAGCCGCATCAAAATACTGCGTAGGGAAACGCTGTGAAAACTCAACCATACCAGAGCCTTCACGCATTGCAGGCGTTATCGCCATCAACTTATCATCTTGTTCGGCAACATCGCACAACCATTTACCAAACACTTGCGAGAAAGTCGGTAATCCGGGTTTTGTCGCTGGTTTTTTAAATAGGCTAGGGTCAAATTTCGGCACTGCATGCCAACCGATAGGATCCTTCTCTGCAGGTTCATAACCACGACCTTTTTTGGTCATGATATGCAGCATTTGAGGGCCTTTCAGGTTGCGCATATTACGCAAGGTTTCTACCAGCGAGTCCACATCATGGCCATCAATTGGGCCAATGTAATTAAAACCTAGCTCTTCAAATAACGTAGCCGGGACGACCATGCCTTTAAGGTGCTCTTCGGTGCGCTTAGCCATTTCTTTAATGACAGGCATGCCTTTAAGCACTTTTTTACTGCTTTCGCGGATGGTGGTATAAAAACGTCCAGACATCAATTGGGCTAAATGATTGTTTAATGCGCCAACATTTTCTGAAATCGACATTTCATTGTCGTTCAATACAACCAGCATGTCTTTATGCAAGTCTCCTGCGTGGTTCATGGCTTCAAATACCATACCACCGGTCATCGCACCGTCACCAATAACGGCCACGACTTTACGCCCAACCGCTTCTTTGTCTGCGGCGACTGCCATGGCTAATGCGGCACTAACAGATGTGCCAGAGTGGCCAACGCTAAAGGTATCGTATTGACTTTCTTCACGCCACGGAAAAGGATGCAGACCATTTTTTTGCCTAATGGTGTGCATGCGCTCACGGCGATCCGTTAAAATTTTATGTGGGTAGGCTTGATGGCCGACATCCCAAATCAAACGGTCAAATGGGGTGTTATAGACATAATGAAGTGCCACAGTTAATTCAACTGTGCCTAAGCCAGACGCAAAATGTCCGCTGGAAATACCAACAGACTGAAGTAAGAATTGTCTAAGTTCATCAGACACTTGTGGAAGTAAACCTTGCGGTAACTTCCTTAATTCTTCTGGTGTATTAGCCTGAGCTAGTACTGGGAATTTAGAAATATCGAAACTCATAGCGAGATTTTCTGACTCTTATTATAATCTTCGCTCAATAATATAACGGGCGAAGTCTGCAATTAACTGGCTATTGTATGGCAATTTAGTCAGCGCTGATAGTGCATCTTGTATTAGTTGTTCCGCACAGGCCTTTGCACCATCAAGACCCAGTAGTTTAGGGAAGGTACTTTTATTGGATTGCTCATCACTGCCTTGAGGTTTTCCAAGCTCTTCCGTGCTTGCGGTAATATCTAAAATATCGTCCTGAACTTGAAACGCTAATCCTAATGATTGGGCGTATTGCATCATTAGTTGGTACTGCACTTTTGGCAAATTGGCAGTAATTAATGCAAGTTCAACGGCGCAACTAATTAACGCACCGGTTTTTTTATTATGTAATTCAGTTAAGCGTTGTAAATTTATACTGTGATTTGTGGCGCTAAGATCAATCGCCTGACCACCACACATGCCTTGGTAACCCGAGGCTTTGGCTAATGCGCTCACCATCGCTAATTGTTGGCTTGGGGTGAGCGTTTCACATGGCGCGGTAATGATCTCAAACGCCAGCGTTTGCAAGGCATCACCGGCTAAAATGGCGGTAGCTTCATCAAAAGCAATATGAACGGTCGGCTGGCCACGACGGAGCGCGTCATTGTCCATTGCGGGTAAATCATCGTGTATTAATGAGTAAGCATGAATACATTCAATGGCTGCAGCCGCTTTATCAAGGGCGTCAATATTGACCCCGAGCATGTCGCCAACACTGTAAACCAAAAACGGTCGAATTCGCTTACCGCCTAATAACGCACCATGCAACATGGCCGCCTTAAGGTGAGGCGCGGCATCATCAAGTTGATTTAAATGTTCACTCAGAACAGCATCAACTCGTTTTTGGTAAGTTTTTATCGCTTCAGCTAACA
This sequence comes from Shewanella sp. MF05956, assembly GCF_059758055.1. NCBI lineage: Bacteria > Pseudomonadati > Pseudomonadota > Gammaproteobacteria > Alteromonadales > Shewanellaceae > Shewanella > Shewanella sp. MF05956. The sequence goes on from NZ_JCAYNV010000012.1 coordinate 112,620, forward strand.
CGTATTAAGACCTATATTTCAACCTAAATGATTGACGATTATTCACTTTCGACTGAAAATGGTGCTAATTCAACATCATTTTCATTTAATAAAATAGACACTTTTTGTTGAGCTTGTTCAAGCTTAGTTTGGCTTTGACGCACTAAGGTAATACCACGTTCAAATTGTTTGAGCGCGTCATCTAGTGAGACTTCACCTTGTTCTAAGTGAGCTACAATGGTTTCGAGTTCTGTTAAAGATTGCTCGAAACTGAGATTTTCTGGTTTTTTAGCCACAGTTAATATTCCTCTCTTGGCGCGAGTGACAAGGTATATCAGCCCAGCGTATCGGTCAAATACAGTCGCTGGTTATTTGCTCAACAGCACGCTTTGTTATTGAATTTTTTTTAGAAACCTTAAAAACGGGCTAAACTTGAGCCAACTTTGTCCGATAAAGAGTTAAGATTTTAAATCGATAGCGTAAACTGCTGTTAGATTGATACCATTATGTAATATAAAACGGGCATGTTATCTAAAGAGAGTATTGCAACTTTTACAGTAATGCATAACGATTGAGATTAAGATTGCTTGTTATCAATATTAGCTGTGCTAAAACGTCATTATAAATTGCACTTAATAAAGCGCACAATAAAGCAGAGTCATCACTGCGATTGAGGAGAGGTTGTGGATTTAGCTACCCTAATAGGTATTATCGGCGCGTTTGGGTTTATTATCGGTGCCATGGTTACCAGTGGCGGTATCGGCCTATTTATTGACGTTGCTTCAATATTAATTGTTATAGCCGGCTCTATTTTTGTGGTGATGATGAAATTTAACTTAGGTCAATTCCTAGGTGCTGTAAAAATTGGACTAAAAACGTTTATTTTCAAAATTGATAAACCAGAAGATTTGATTGAACAATCAGTTACTATGGCTGATGCCGCGCGTAAAGGCGGATTTTTAGCGTTAGAAGAAGCGGTCATTACCAATACTTTTATGCAAAGAGCTGTTGATATGCTTGTCGACGGTCATGACGGTGATGTTGTCCGTAATGCCCTTGAAAAAGACATCGCCTTGACTGAGGAACGCCATAAAACAGGGATAAGTATTTTTAGGGCATTTGGTGATGTAGCCCCTGCGATGGGTATGATTGGTACACTCGTAGGGTTAGTTGCGATGTTATCTAACATGGAAGACCCTAAATCTATTGGTCCTTCGATGGCCGTTGCCTTATTGACCACACTTTATGGGGCAATGATTGCTAACATGGTGGCAATACCTATGGCGGATAAACTTGCTCTGCGCATGGGCGAAGAAATGCTTAATCGTAATCTCATTATGGATGCTGTATTAGCTATTCAAGATGGTCAAAATCCACGTGTGATAGAAGGGTTCCTCAAAAACTACCTCGCGGAGAAACAACGCAAAGTTAACACGACAGACGGAGAATAGTCATGGCTAAGGCCAAGTGTCAATGTCCACCTCCTGGCGCCCCGATGTGGTTAGCAACCTTTGCTGACTTAATGTCGTTGTTGATGTGCTTTTTCGTGTTGTTATTGTCATTTGCAGAAATGGATGTTTTAAAATTTAAGCAAATAGCAGGCTCCATGAAGTATGCATTTGGGGTGCAAAACAAGGTTGAAGTAAAAGATATTCCCAAAGGAACATCTGTCATTGCCCTTGAGTTTCGCCCTGGTAGACCCGATCCCACGCCGATTGAAATTATTAATCAGCAGACTAACGAAATGACTCAGCCGACAATTGAATATCAAGCCGGCGAAGAAGACAGTGCGGGCGGCACACAAAAACAAAGTGGTGATCAGCGTGGTGGTAATGCTGCTGCAACGGCTCAGGAAGTCGCCGAGGCGGTCAAAAAAGATGCCGCTTCTGCACAAGAAAACATTAATGAACAAGTGAAAAAAATGGCAGAAAAACTCAACGAAGAGATCGTTGACGGTGCCATTGAAATTGAATCGCTAGGTCAACAAATCATTATTCGAATTCGTGAAAAAGGCTCTTTTGCTTCAGGTTCTGGTTTTTTACAGCCTAAATTTAAACCGATTGTTCGCTCCATTGGTGCGCTGCTTAAAGATGTACCTGGTATTGTGACGGTATCTGGCCATACAGATGGTGCTCATATTAGTAACGAGCTTTATAGTTCTAACTGGGAGTTATCGAGCCAACGTGCTGTTGCCGTAGCGGATGAGTTGAGACGCGTATCAGGATTTGATGAAACGCGGATGAAGGTTGTGGGTGAAGCGTCAAATAGACCGCTTGTGCCTAATGATACCAATGAAAATCGCACTCGTAATCGTCGAGTGGAGATTTCCATTGAACAAGGCAAAGCAAAAGAATCAGATGAGATAACCGTAGAGTAATAAGATGGTTTTCTGACAAAAAAAGCGCAGCCTAAACAGGTTGCGCTTTTTTGTTATATGAATGTGTATTAACTGTGTTGTCTGCACAAAATACATGATTAACCGGTGAATATGTTTGGTTAATAGTCAGCTTTTGGTATAATCCGCGAATTATTGCTTACGTTTTGGCTTTGGTTTATTCATAAACCGTGATGCATCAAATCTGTAAGCTGCTTTTTTAATTTATAATCAACGTATTACAACTCCTTTTAGCGAGCCACACTTTGTCTGTGCTAAGGGATAAGTTATGCCTGCGGACACCCCATGAAGTTTATTGTAAAGCTGTATCCTGAAATAATGATGAAGAGCAAGTCGGTAAGAATGCGTTTTACCAAAATGCTCGAAACTAATATTCGTAACGTGCTGAAAAAGGTTGATGAAGAAGCCAAAGTACAACGTTTATATGATCGTATTTTAGTGAGAGTACCAGTCAATAAGCCTGAATTAGTCGATGCGTTCGCCGAGCGTTTAGGCTGTATTCCAGGTATTGCTCATGTTGTGCAGGTGAGTGAATATGCTTTTGATTCAATCGATCATATTTATCAGCAAGTGTTGCCTAAATACCGTGATGAAATCGCGGGTAAAACCTTTTGTGTGCGAGTGAAGCGTTCTGGTAACCATGATTTTAATTCTATTGAAGTTGAACGGTATGTTGGCGGCGGATTAAACCAACACACCGACGCGCTGGGTGTAAAACTTAAAAATCCAGACGTAACAGTGAACCTTGAAATTGATCAAGACAAGTTATACATGGTTGAACGTCGAATTCCTGGTCTAGGTGGTTTTCCTATGGCGACTCAAGAAGACGTGTTATCGCTTATTTCTGGTGGTTTTGATTCAGGCGTATCGAGCTTCCAGTTTATTAAAAAAGGTGCCCGTACTCATTACTGCTTCTTCAATCTTGGTGGTGCTCAGCACGAGATTGGCGTAAAGCAAGTGGCTTACCACTTGTGGAAAACGTATGGCGAATCTCACAAGGTTCGTTTTGTGTCTGTGCCGTTTGAACCTGTAGTGGCTGAAATTCTTGAACGTATTGATAATGGCCAGATGGGCGTAGTGTTAAAGCGTATGATGATGCGCGCCGCAACTCGTATCGCTGACAAGTTTGGCATCCAAGCGTTAGTGACGGGTGAAAGTTTAGGTCAAGTATCAAGCCAGACATTAACCAACTTAAACGTGATTGATCGCAGTACTGATTTATTGATTTTGCGCCCGCTAATTGCAATGGACAAGCAAGATATTATTAATCAGAGCCGCGTGATTGGCACTGAAGATTTTGCTAAATCGATCCCTGAATATTGTGGTGTAATTTCACAAAAACCAACCGTAAAAGCGATTTTATCTAAAGTGGAAAAAGAAGAGCTTAAATTCTCTGAGGATTTAATTGACCGTGTTATTGAGGCCGCTGTGGTGATGGATATCCGTGACATTGAAGCTGAAATGAATCAGCAAGTCACTGAAACTGAAACGGTGAAAGATGTGGCTTCAGGCGAGATTGTCATTGATGTGCGCGCACCTGAAGAAGAAGAGCGTAAACCATTAACGCTGGACAACGTGATGGTGAAAGCGATCCCATTCTTTAAATTAGCGACTCAGTTTGCTGATTTAGACAAGAGCAAAACGTATCTTCTGTATTGTGACCGTGGTGTGATGAGTAAACTGCAAGCGTTGTATTTAATTGAGCAGGGTTATACGAACGTTAAAGTTTACCGTCCATAAACATAACGCCAATCAATAATGCTGATGGCGTTATTGATTGGTTGATGATTTACAGACAATAAAAACTTACAGACAATAAAAAACCGCATTAAATGCGGTTTTTTATTGTCTGCGCGCTGAGCGAAAATTAGTTTGCCTGGGTCGCTTCAGAAGTTTTTTGTGCTTCTTCATTGTCTGCAACTAAAATGCTGTTAACATCATCATTGATGTCAACTTTCATCGCTTCAATGCTTTGAGATAATTCAGCATGCAAATCGATCATGTTGATAGGTTCTAACTCTGTTGCTTGTGCAGTAGTCAATCCAATGATGGATGTCAGAATTAACGCAGCAATCGTTTTTAAGTTGAACATAGGGTGAGCCTCCAGGCTAATGTGTCACATTTGCCGGACTATCCCGATAACGTCGTAGAGATTGTCCAACTGTATTTTCAATGATGCTAATTTAACCAAACACAGTGTTCTTTACAAGCGACAAAAAATAACGATAATCATTAGAAAAACTAATTATAAAACGAGAGATTGATCACTATGTCTAGACGATTGCCCCCCTTAAATGCGGTGAAAGCATTTGAGGCCGCAGCAAGGCATCTGAGCTTTACCCGCGCCGCAGAAGAGTTGTTCGTCACTCAAGCCGCAGTAAGTCATCAGATTAAAGCATTAGAAGATTTTTTAGGGCTAAAGCTGTTTAGACGTAAGAATCGATCATTATTGTTAACAGAAGAAGGTCAAAGTTACTTTCTCGACATCAAAGATATTTTTATTGAGCTGGGTGAAGCGACAAATCGCTTGCTTGCGCGCAGTGCTGTTGGCTCATTAACGGTTAGCATGTCTCCAAGTTTTGCGATCCAATGGTTGGTGCCTCGTTTAGCAAAATTTAGCGAGAAAAACCCTGATATCGACGTGCGTATTAAAGCCGTAGACAGTGACGCAAGTTCGTTAACCGACGATGTCGATGTGGCGATTTATTACGGCCAGGGTAACTGGCCTGGCTTACGTGCAGACAAATTACGTAATGAAGTGCTCATTCCTGTATGTTCTCCATTATTACTTAATGGCCCGAAGCCTTTATCTCAGCCCAGTGATTTAAAGTTCCATACTTTATTGCATGACTCTAGTCGCCAGGACTGGCAAGCATGGTTTAGGCAGTGCGGCGTTACCGACATTAACGTTAACCAGGGGCCGATATTCAGTCACTCGTCACTAGTGCTACAGGCTGCTGCTCACGGGCAAGGCGTAGCGCTAGGCTACAGCGTATTGGCAAGGCCAGATATTAAAGCGGGGCGCTTAATTTGCCCGTTTCCTGAAGTGTTAGTCAGTAAAGATGCGTATTACCTTGTTTGCCAGCAAAATCATTCTGAAATTGGCAAAATTTCAGCATTCAGAGAATGGATGGTCGACATGTTTGCAGAGGAGTCGCGCAGTGAGTTGCTTACCGGATAGTCAAACCGAACAGGCGCAAGATTATGTTTTACAAGGGGCTAAAAGTGATACCTTGATCATTTTTGCTCATGGAGCCGGCGCGAATATGCACCATGAGTTTATGGTTAATATGAGTGACCAATTAGTCACTGCGGGCTTTCAAGTGTATCGATTCAATTTTTTGTATATGCAAGCGAATATGCAAGATGGTAAACGTCGCCCACCCGATCGCGCGCCCAAATTGCTGCATCATTTTGAACAAGTGTTGATAGACGTTGGACATAAAATTGAGCAAGGGCTAATTGCGCCTAAACGCATTGTACTCATGGGTAAATCAATGGGCGGACGAATGTCGGCTATATTGACCAGCAAACAACACTCCTTTGTGTCATCACAAGCGCAAGATATCGCTGCTCAGATTAGCGCCGTGATTTGCTTAGGCTATCCGTTTATTCCGTTAAAAGGCGGCGAACCTCGTTTAGCGCCTATTCAAACTAATCCATTACCTATACTTATCGTTCAAGGTGAACGAGATAAGTTTGGTGGCCGTGAGCAAATCCCTGCCTGGACGCTAACAGAAAAGACGCAATTATGCTGGATGAGCGATGGCGATCATAGCTTACAACCCCGAAAGTCGTCCGGTTATACCTTAGCGGGTAATATGCAACTGGCGATAAGCAGTATCAGTCAATTTATTGCTTCTAATGGTTAACTCTTTTTAAGTATTCGATAGGAATAATGACATGAATAAAAGCTTGTTGCTTGTCGCAACCCTAAGTGGATTTTTAGTGGTGGCTTTGGGAGCATTTGGTGCTCATGGACTAAAAGCAATCGCACCACCAGAGTTAGTGAACATTTTTAAACTCGGTGTTGAGTATCAGTTTTATCATACTTTTGCATTGATCGCGTTAGCCTTTTCGGGTCATTGGATTACCTCTAAATTACTCAATTGGGCAGCTTACAGCTTCATTGCCGGTATGGTGCTATTTTCAGGCTCGTTGTATTTATATGCCTTTACTGGCGCGAAATGGATTGGGCCAATAACCCCTATGGGTGGTTTGTGTTTACTGATAGGGTGGGTGCTATTTGCTGTCGCTGTCTGGCAATCAAAAACCGATAAATAACGGAACACCTAAATTCTCCCCCCTGACGTTTTTTTGGGTATAATAGCGAGATTATTGTCTCGCGATTCTATGCGACCATCCTTACGTTAAGGCTCCAAATGAAAAACCTATTCCTATTTTGTCGTTCAGGCTATGAAAAAGACTGTGCGGCAGAAATTCAACAACGTGCAGCAGAACTCAATGTTGGTGGCTTTGTTAAAACCAACGTTAATGATGCTTATGTTATTTATCAGTGTTTTGAAGAGGATGGGGCGGATACTTTAGCTAAAGATTTGGCGCTAAGTTCATTGGTCTTCGCCAGACAAATGTTTGCTGCGGGCGAGTTGTTGTCGGATTTACCTGAGCAAGATCGTGTTAGCCCAGTGGTTGCTGCATTATCAGAATTATCAAAATGTGGCGATTTACGCGTTGAAACTCCAGACACCAATGAAGCTAAAGAGCTGTCAGCTTTTTGCCGTAAATTTACGGTACCGCTTCGTCAAGGTTTAAAGAAAAGTGGTGCATTACTCAATGCAGATAATGATCGTCGTCCTATTATTCATGTGTGTTTTATTGGCCCAGGTAAAGCCTATGCGGGTTATTCGTTAAGTAGTAACAGTTCTCCACACTTTATGGGTATTCCACGTTTAAAAATGGCCAACGATGCACCGAGCCGCTCTAGTTTAAAACTCGATGAAGCCTTTGGTGTGTTTTTAACTAAGGAAGAGCAAGAAACACGTTGTCGCAGTGGCTTGAATGCTGTTGACTTGGGCGCTTGCCCTGGTGGTTGGACATATCAACTTGTTCGCCGCGGTATGATGGTTGCTGCTATTGATAATGGCCCAATGGATCCTAAATTAATGGAAACAGGCCAGGTTAAACATTACCGAGCCGATGGGTTTCGTTTTGAACCACCACGTAAAAACATTTATTGGTTAGTGTGTGACATGGTTGAAAAGCCGGCTCGAGTCGCTGAGCTAATGGAAGCATGGGCGATTAACGGCTGGTTTAAAGAGGCCATCTTTAATCTTAAACTGCCAATGAAGAGCCGTTACAAAGAAGTCAGCACCATTTTAGAAACCATGAGCACCATTTTAACTGAGAACGAAATTGAATTTAAAATGCAGTGTAAGCACTTATATCATGACCGTGATGAAGTGACCGTACACTTATGGTTATTCCCTGAAAAGGGTGTGAGTTACGCTTAACCTTAGTTACGTTTAATGATTTTACTCAAGCAATAAAAAGCCCGCTGATAATTATTATCAGCGGGCTTTTTGTTAAGCTTAAAAACTTGTAGAAACAGAAGTGATTAACCTAAACGATCAAGAACAGCCTGGGTAAAGTCGGTCGTACCGTGAGTACCGCCTAAATCGCGAGTAGTACGATCGCCTTCTTCAATTACAGCAGCAACGGCATCACGGATCATGATGGCTTTGTCTGACATGCCTAAATATTCTAGCATTTGAATCGATGCTAAAATTACTGACGTTGGGTTCGCAAGGTTTTTACCTGCTATGTCAGGTGCACTGCCGTGTACGGCTTCAAAAATAGCGGCATCACGACCAATGTTAGCACCAGGTGCCATGCCTAAACCGCCAACCAGACCAGCACATAAGTCAGATAAGATGTCACCAAATAAGTTAGTGGTCACAATCACATCAAAGTTTTCTGGGCTCATGACTAATTTCATGCAGGTGGCATCAACAATCATTTCTTCAGTTGTAATGTCTGGGTAACGAAGGCTCACTTCACGCGCGACTTTCAAAAATAAACCTGAAGTCGATTTCATGATGTTCGCTTTATGCACGATAGTGACTTTTTTACGGTTCTCTTTACGGGCTAATTCATAAGCAAATGTGGTGATTTGCTCAGCGCCTTGGCGAGTAATAATACTGGTTGCTTCAGCCGTTTGGCCGTCATCAGATACTTTTTGGCCTAAACCTGAATACATGCCTTCGGTATTTTCACGAACCGTAATGATATCGATGTTTTCGTAACGTGCTTGAGTGCCTTTAAAAGAATTCACTGGGCGAACGTTAGCGTATAAGCTGAACTTTTTACGAAGACTGACATTGATTGAAGTAAAACCTTCACCCACAGGCGTCGTTAATGGACCTTTTAAGGCGATACGGTTTTTTTCGATAAGATCTAATGTACGTTGTGGTAATAGTTCACCGTGCTTTTCAAGTGCAGTTAACCCGGCATCTGCAAATTCGTATTCAAAGTCACATCCTGCTTTGTCGAGGATTTTTAAGGCTGAATCGATAATGCTAGGTCCAATCCCATCACCTGGGATTACGGTAATTGTACGTTTTGACATGAATAGTCCTTTCCACGGTTGTGGTTACAGCAAGTATTGAACCGCATCATTGCTACGGTCAGACGACGATAAAATCCGTCGTTTTTCTGCGGCGTATTTTAACGACTTTTAACGTTTATTTACAGAAAATAGTGAGTGTTATCACATTATTTCCGATATTTTTAAGTCAATCCTAATCTGTTTGTTTTACTATGAACTTTCAATCAGTTCGATTTGGATTTTTCTGAGAACGACAGTGGCTATTGGTAACCAGAGTCAGATATTGACCACGAATAGCTTATTCGCTAAAGCGTTTTTATATAGACGACTTTGGTCGAATGATCATCGATTTAATGACGCTGCTTGTCAGCCATTAAAAAAACAGACCATCCAACATGATAATAATTAGAGGAAACTGTGAAGGTATTTAATTTAATTCCATTGGCGATATGCCTGTCTTTTAGTGCTTCAAGCGTTGCGGCGCCTCGGGCATTAACCGTTGACGATATAATGAAGTTTGAAACGCTGCAGCAACCTGTTGTGTCAGATAATGGCAAGGTAATTGCGGTGCAAGCAATGCCTGACCGCGGTGATAGCCGTGCATTGGTGCGCTTTAGTGATAGCAATAAGCAATATCAAATTGAGCATGGTAGCAATGTTAAAGTGAGTGCAGATGGTCGCTTTGTGCTTGCGAATATAGAAGCGCCTTTGTTTGAACGAGAAACAGAGAAAAGCGACGATTTACCTCACTCTGTGGTGTTATTAGCCACAGACAATGGTACACAACAACAATTTGATAATGTCGATACCGCTATATTCAGTGACGATGGTGGTTATTTATTGGTGAAATACAAACCTGTCGACGCGGATGATGAAAAAGCTGAAACATCGGTTGTGGAATCAGATAAAAACGTTATTACTGAAAAAGCCAATGCTGAACAAGCCGAAGCCGAAAAGCCTGTCGATAAAAAAGATATAGGCACTTCAATTACGTTGGTCAAACTTGCAACCAATGAACAACTGTCGCTAAACAACGTCACGCAATTTGCGTTTGATAAAGCGGGTAAGTTCTTAGCGGTACTACAAAATCAGCAGCAACCAACATCGCATAACCTGACCTTGGTTAAGCTTGACTCATTGACCAGCGAAAGCGTATTTAACAGCGATAACGAGCAACTTGAATCATTAGCCATTAGTCCCGATGGACGTTTCGTTGCATTGACCAAAGGTAACGCCGCTGTTGAGCGTTATGGCCGTGAGCATGAACTTGTAGTGTTTGATACTAGCAGCAACAAGCAGCGTACATATGGTAAAGATAATCGTTGGAGCTACAACCAATACTCTAGTGTGCAGTTTTCAAAAGATAATCAACGTTTATTTGTTGGTCGAGTGCCGAGTGTGGCTCAGCAAGTTGAACAAGCAAAATACACTAACGCTGAAGATGTATTCAATCCCGAGGTTATCACTGCACAAAAGCAGTTGAGAGTGTGGCATGGCGACGATGCGAAAATTAAACCGCAAGAGGTTAACGAATACGCAAAAGAGCTAAAACGTACTTATTTGGCCGTCTTACACCTTGATACCAATAAAATGCTGCAATTAGCTGACCAAACGGTGCCAGATGTTACTTATGGTGAACAAGCCGATTATTTGTTAGCAAGCTCAGATGTACCGTATCAAAAAATGGTCACTTGGGCCGGTTTTTACCGCGATGTGTATCTGGTTAATTTGAACACCGGCAAAAAACAGCCAATATTGGTACAGCAGCCGAGTGATGCCATGCCGACATTGTCGCCAAATGCTAAATACCTGGCTTATTACCAGCAGGGCAGTGTGTATTTACGCGATATTATGTCTGGTCGTAAGGTTAATTTAACACAACACATCAGCACGCCATTCGCCGATGAAGACCATGATTATCCCATTGAAGCACCAGGATACGGGTTTGGCCCTTGGTTAGCAGATGATAGCGGTGTGACCTTCTATGATAAATACGATATGTGGCAATTTGATACATCGTCACATAAAGGTTTTATGCTAACAAATGGAGAGGGACGTAAGAGTAAAACGCAATTTAGAGTTGTGGGTTTAGTCAAAAAGAAGCGGCTACCAGCGACGATAACTCAGGGCCAACAATTGTTGTTACAAGGTTACAGCCATACAACCAAAGCCGATACCTTTTACGCTGCGACAGTGGGTAAACAAGGTGTTCGTGCAATGACCAGTGGCGACAGTAAGTTAACCGTATTAGCCCGCGCTAATGATGCTAACACCGTGGTCTTTTCTAAACAGCGCTATGATGTGTATCCAGACTTATACAGTGCTGATGTCAATAATGTACAAAGTGCCAAGCAACTCACCACACTTGATGCTCAACGTAACGATTTTGCTTGGGGCAATGCCGAGCTTGTGCATTGGCGTGATGGCGATGGTGTAAAAATGGATGGCGTCTTAATTAAACCGACCCATTACCAAGCGGGTAAAGCGTATCCAACCATGGTGTACTTTTACCGTTTTATGAGCGACAGATTGCATGCTTTCCCTGATATGAAGTTGAATCATCGCCCTAATTTTGCTTGGTATGCAGACAATGGTTATGCCATCTTTTTACCCGATATCCGTTTTGAAATTGGTTATCCTGGTATTTCGTCTGTTAAAGCATTAACCGCAGGTGTGCAAAAACTCATTGAGATGGGCGTGACAGATCCCGATGCTGTCGGGATCCAGGGCCACTCATGGGGCGGTTATCAAAGTGCATATGCTGTGACTCAAACCAACATATTCAAGGCTGTGGTCACTGGCGCTCCAGTGTCAAATATGACCAGTGCTTATAGCGGTATTCGTCATGGTTCGGGCTTAGCGCGTCAATTCCAATACGAAACGGGTCAAAGCCGCATAGGTGCTAGTTTATTTGCAGCCCCGCAAAAGTACATTGAAAATTCACCTATCTTTTATGCCGATCGTATTCAAACACCGATGATGATTATGTTTGGTGATAAAGATGATGCAGTGCCTTGGGAGCAAGGTGTGGAATTGTATTTAGCGATGCGCCGAGCAGGCAAAGACGTGGTGTTTTTACAATATCAAGATGAGCCGCATCATTTGAAAAAATACCCAAATAAATTGGATTACAGTATTAAAATGAAACAATACTTTGACCATTATTTAAAAGGTGAACCAGCACCACAATGGCTATCTCAAGGTGAAGCCTACCAAGAGTATAAAAAAGCCGATTAATCCACTATGTGGTAAAAATCTTAAGATTAAACGTCCAGGTTTAAACTTAAGATTAAAACAAAACGCCTCAATATCAATGATACTGAGGCGTTTTTGTTAAGCTGTTTTGCGTGTGTGATATGAATTACTCAGCGTTTTTTGCTCTAAATTGTTTTAAGTTCACATTGAGTGGAATATCAGTTTGCAGCTGCGCAAGCTTGTAGCTAATTCGCGCCATTTCTTTTCCCTCAGCCAGTTTTTGCGCCTGTTTAGCACCCAGGTTATCAAGCGATTGGTATAGGTTGGCAAGGGTTCTAAATTTGTTGAGTAAGTCGGCAGCCGATTTAGGCCCTATACCGGTGATTCCCGGAATTTTATTACCACTGTCTCCAGCAAGCGCGATAAAGTCGAGGAACTGATACTGTTCAACCCCGAGTTTTTTTTCGTATTGATGGATATCAAACGTTTGCTGATTAAAATGATCCCACAAGGTGAGGTTTTTAGTGGGGAGTTGACTAAAACCTTTGTCGGTTGACACGATAACCACTTCACCATGATTGCTGATCACTTTGGTCGCAATCGTAGCAATAACATCGTCTGCCTCAGATTGTGCATCAAATGAGTGAATATCATTGTCTGCTAATGTCGTTTTGATTTTTGCCAGCCCTTCGCTTAATGCGGTGGGCATTGGCTTGCGGCCTTTTTTATAATCGTCATACAGAACCTTGCGCCAAGACGTCTCATTACCATCCCACACGACGATAACGTGAGTAGGTTGATGTTGCAGGAGCATTTTTTGCGATGCAGCCAGAGAGCGTTGTTGAACGCTCTCTATGTCGTTTTCATCTGGTAGCGCTGCGTGAATACGGCGCACAAGGTTTAATCCATCGATAATCAGCAGTTTATTCATTGGTTTTTATTATGTTGTAGCAGGGCACATACGCGCTACCTGGTAATTTCATCCGTTGTTGTTTTACAAATGCCGTTAACAGGTTATCCATCATGTGCATGAGTTGCACATCACCTTGTATGTTAAAAGGCCCGTGTTGTTGGATAAGTTTAATCGTGTCGCTTTTAACATTACCCGCAACAATGCCCGAAAATGCTTTACGTAAATTAGCGGCAAGTTCTGCTTTGTTGTCTTGAAAGTATAAGTTTAAATTTGCCATAACTTCATGGGTTGGATCAAAGGGTAATTGAAATTCTGGCTCTATTTTGAGTGACCATTGGTATTGATAAGCGTCACCTTTATTTTTGCGGTAGTTTTTGACCTCAGTCATCCCTTGTTTCATTATTTGGGCCACTTGGACCGGGTCATCAATAATAATCTGATATTTACTTTGAGCCTCTTCACCGAGTGTTGCACTAATAAAGGCATCTATTTCAGTAAAGTATTCAGCGCTTTGGGCAGGGCCAGTTAATATCAATGGAAATGGACTATCGCAGTTATCTTTGTGCAATAAAATACCTAAAAAGTACAGCAGTTCTTCAGCCGTGCCCGCACCACCCGGAAATATGACAATACCATGCCCAAGGCGCACAAAGGCCTCCAGTCGTTTTTCAATATCCGGTAAAATCACCAGTTCATTCACAATCTGGTTTGGTGGCTCTGCAGCGATAATGCTGGGCTCTGTTAAGCCGATGTAACGTGCATTATGTATGCGCTGTTTTGCATGGCCAATGGTGGCGCCTTTCATGGGGCCTTCCATAGCTCCTGGGCCACAACCGGTGCAGATGTCGAGACCGCGCAGCCCTAATTGATAACCTACATCGCGCGTGTATTGATACTCAACAGGATTAATACTGTGGCCACCCCAACAGACAACCACATTGGGATCTTTCATCGGTGATATGGCTTGAGCATTTCGCAAAATATCAAACACCACATTGGTAATGTGACTGGCATTGGTTAAATCAATGTGTTTCAAATTATCGTATTTATTGCTGATGTAGATAATGTCTCGCAGTACTGCGAATAAGTGTTCTTGAATACCAACAATAATTTCGCCGTCGACAAATGCTTGAGTGGGCGGATTAATTAATTCAATTTGGATGCCGCGTTCACGCTGTAAAATATTGATGCTAAAAGATTCGTAGCGGGTAAATAATTCTTCTGAGCTGTCGCTGATTAAACCTGAGGCGAGTACTGCAAGTGAGCAATTTCGATATAATTGATAAAGGTCGCTTTTGGCACCTTGTTTTAGGCGTTCTACTTCTAATTGAGACAGTTGGTCTAGGCTACCGCGTGGACTAATTTTTACGATCATAAGCAACTCCTTTGGACTCGAATGTTTGTTATCGAGTCCAAAGAACATTGTTTTGCAATGGACTAGATATCAATAACGACTCGGTCTCTGCCGTTGTTTTTTGCTTGGTATAATGCTGCGTCGGCTCTTTCAAATGCTTCTTCGAGCGTCTCATTTTCCATTACTTGTGCAGCACCTATAGATAATGTAACTGTAATTCTCTGATTTTTAAACTTAAACGGAATATTTTTAATCTTTTCTCTTACTCGGTTAAGCATCAGTGAGATGTGTTCATCTGTAATGCCTGGTAATAATAAGACAAATTCTTCACCACCATAACGTGCCACAAATTCACTGTCACGCAATGAATTTTTAAGTGCCATAGCAATCACTTGTAGGGTTTTATCACCCGTACTGTGGCCAAAATTATCATTAACGGTTTTAAAATGATCGATATCGGTTACGGCAATCCACAATGGCGTTTTAAAGCGCAGGTGGTTGCGGTATTCCTGATCCATTCTGTCTTCTAACGCGGTGCGGTTTGACAGTTGAGTGAGTGGATCTAATAGATTCAGTTTTTGGTGTTCGAACAGCTTTTCTTTGTAGGTGTTTGCTTCGTTACTCATTGCGTTAAGCTCTTTTCGCATAGAGTCTATCGATTTGCGTAAAATGGTTTGCTCACGTTGCTCAAGCGCTTCTTTGCGCGATAGGGCATCACGTAGAGACGATAATTGTACGGTAAGTTGTGTTTTTAGCTCGGTAATATTATCAAGATCAACCACTAATGAATCAGCATTACTTACACGTAAGTTAATTTCTTTGTTTAATTGACCTTTTATTTGCTCGCTGCGTTGGCTGTTGTTGTAGGTGTTGTTAACCACGTCACGGACGATACTGAGCGCATCATTTAACGCAAACAAAAAATCTTGTGAAGCAGTTTTTTCACGAGCAATATTATCAAGTAGTAAGCTTAAGATGGTTTGGTATGCGTCGAGTAAACCATTAACATGAATATCGCCGAGTAATACCTCTTTAATCACCAGTATTTGATCGCGTTGATCTTTTCTAAACTCGACTTCTGCTATTTTTGCTGCCAGTTCTCTGGCCAATTGTATGTGTTGCGGCAAAATATCGTAGTTGTCAGTACCTGAAATCTCTTGTTTTAAAATCTCTTCGTAAAAAAAGATGAGCTTTTCAACCTTGGGAATGTATTCCCATACAGTATGAAAAGGCTTATTGAGATCTTGTTTAAAGTAGTTAATTTCTTTTTTTAGTTTATCGGGTGCTGAGTTGATGCGTTGAATTTGACGGATAACACGTGTCAGGCCAAGACGACTGTCTTCTAAGCGTGACATAGTATGGTTGTATTGTGATTTAAGTAGACGTTCTATATCAACCAATTCAGGAAGGGCTTCATCAATTTGCTCAAAATTTTGCATATGATGACGCAACTTAGCCAGTTTATTGTCTAACTCTAAGTTTTGACCTTTACAGGCAAGGCTTAAATGGCTAATAAACTGGATTAGCGTTTTTAATTTGTCATTGCGATCGGTATTAATATCATCCAGCGCAAGCTTTGCTGCATGAAGCTTTTGCTTCATTAAGGTAATTTGCGAAATCGCTGTATCAGACTCTTTCATTATTGTATTGCCTACTATTAATTAGATAGTAATAAACCACCTAGTGCCACAATCCTAGTGCTGCAATCCCAGTGCTAAGGATGATCTCTTAGTCCATATAGTATAGATGTTATCTCATTAATGTTGTGCAACAAATCTAATTGCTAATAAACATTCACTATTTAACCATAACTGCTAGTTTATTAGTCAATTAGCTTTTTGGCCAATTGATTTCTAAAGTATTTCGATTGCTTTCAGCTCGGATGATGCCTCTGTTTAATGCTTGGGTCAGATTTAAATATAGTGGCGGCATAAAAATAGCGGCTGGAGCAAAATTAAGTGGCCTTAATGAAACATAAGCTGGTTTCTCTTTAATGCCAATGGCAGCCGCTAATGCATACTGTAATGTTTCGAAATGTAATTGAGCACTGATGTTAACGTCTGGATTGGCTAACAAGGGTAAATTGATGTGGCCAATACTCGCCTGGTGGACATCATGTAATTGAGCAAAATGTGGAATATTGGGTTGTATGGTGTTTAATTTTTCAAGGCATATGACTAATGCATCGTAAATATCGTCGGCATGGCGTTGTTGATTAAAGTAGCATGCTAGCTGCCCTGAACGGATCATAAAGACTTCAGTGTTGAGGTGCTGGCTCATTTGCACAATCAATTTTTGCATTAATGCGCGTGATTCAGTTAAGCCAAGCTGTATATCAAGGTTATTCAGCTCACCGATATTAATCATTGCCAATGTTTGAGGTTCAGCTGGGTCTATTGTGTCTAACTTTTCAATAAATGCTCGATATCCTGCTATTTGTGACATTGGCTCAATATGATTAATCACCTTAGCATTAAGATATAAGGTATTTTTATGGGCCAATTTTCGCCAAATAAAAATCACCATAATCACCGCAATACTTAATCCAAATGCCAATAAGATGATAATGAATTGATGATGTTTGTTTTTTGCGGCTTGCAGCTCAAGTTTATTACTGACCAGCGTTAATTCAAATTTTAACTTTTGCTCAGTGAGTTCAGAGTAGCCTTTTTCGTCTTTTGGGTCATCTTCATGGTTATTGGTTAATGTAATGATATTTTCAACGGTATCGATAGCGGCATTGAGGTCATTGGTTTTTCGGTATGCATTTGACAAATAACCTAGCGTTTCAATTTCAATGTCGGTTTGTTTGAGTTTTTTTGCCAGTTCAAGTGTCTTTTTAGCGTGGTCGATTGTTTCTGTCCAATTACCTTGCTGTGAATTGATTTGGGTGAATAACAACTCATTGTGGACTAAATAATGGTTGGTTTTTAGCGATCTAAAAATATCATTTGCACGTTGTAGTGCATTGAGCGCGGCTGGAATATTATTGAGTTTCGAGTAAATGCCACCAATATTATGAAAGTTAATCCCGACGGCAATAACATTACCGACACGCTCGTTAACTTGTTGTGCATTTAAATAATAATCGACTGCTTTACTCCATTTCTCTTGGCCTTCATACACCATTGCGATGACATTAAGCGTTTCGGCAAGGTAGGTTTCAAAGCCGAGTTGTTGCTGAATTTCAGCAGCTTCATGGGCATATTTTAAAGCATCTTCCCATTGTTCTAAATCTCGATAGGTACGCGCTAGATTGATCATTGCTTGCGATTTTAACATAGGGTAATTAACCCCATTAGCTAATCTAAATGCTTCGCTAAAATGCTGTAGTGATTTTGCCTTGTCGCCATTACGATTGTAATATTTACCCAGTGCGGTTTCTGCTTCTGCAATAAAGTAGTCATTGTGAAGCTGGTAAGCAATTTCTCGATAGCGATTATAATGTGATAGTGACGGAGTGGCTTGTAGCAACATCATATTTAATCCACCTAAATGTTCGTGGAGAATATATTTAAACAGTGTTGCTTGTAGGCTCATGTCTGTGTTGACTTTGTTTAATGCATCCATGTATTGAGCAACAATCGGTTGATATTCTTTATTTTCGCGTGCTCTTAACCTCGCTTTTAGCATAATGACCATTGCTTCATCGAAGGCGTTAGATGCAATTGAGTCTAGTTGCCCAATTAATATTTTGGCATCGTCGTATTTAGTCGGCGAGCTCAAATTGGTTTCAAGATTGACTCTAGCTAAGACTTCTAAATCTCGCTGTAACTCAACCGGATCAAACCCTAACTCGTTGGCAATTTGAGAAAACTCTTCTTTATTGGTGAACTGTAACGGAAACTCAGTCGATTTTGAGAGTTTAATTAACAGCTTATTGGGGTTTTCTTTGAATTCAATTTCTTGTTGTTCAAGATCTTTTGCATCCGCGACTGAGCAGAGAAATAGGGAAATGAATAAGGCAAGGTGAGCGAGTCGCAGCATAGCAATTAAACCCTTTAGTGTGTTGCTTAAAAATAACGCTGGGCAGACGAGAATGGCGAGTAACCCCCATCCATATTTACCGACTTAATCATACATTTTGTAATGAGTCGTAAATGGCCACTTTGTAAATTAGCGTAGATTGTTATAATTGTTCATAATTTAAAATAAAAACAAATAGAATCATACCAGAAGGAACCTAGAGTGAAACCTACTAATCTTGCATTTTTAACCACAAGCGCGTTTTTGTCGATGTGCTTTACAACGTCGGCTTTGGCAGATGTTGATTACCATATTGATATTAACCAACCCATACACCATTTAGCGCAAGTTAGCGTTTCTTTTCCTAAAACCGAATCTGCACAATTAATTGTCAATTTACCTGTGTGGCGCACAGGCCGTTATCAAGTATTGCCAGTCGCTGATGGGGTAAGGTTATTTGAAGCTACCGACAGCAAGGGTAAGGTATTACCTTGGCAGCGTACAGCAAGCGGTGAGTGGACCATTAGCTTAGCTCAGCCTACAGCGGTAAACGTGAGCTATCAGTTACACGCCAATGAATTAGGCGACCGTTTGCGCCATATCGATGAAAGCCATGCTTATTTAGATGCCAGTGGCGTATTTATGTATAGCCCTGAGTTTCGTCAGCAACCAATAACGGTTGATATGAAAGTGCCTAAGGGCTGGAAGAGCTTTTCGGGCATGGATAAAGGCCGTAGTTCACATTCATTCAAAGCCGCTAATTATGATGTGCTCGCTGACTCACCGATTGAAACGGGCATTAACCAGTCATTTAGTTTTGCCGCTGATGGTCGTGAATATGAGGTAGTCTTTTGGGGCGAGGGCAATTACGACACTGAGCAAATTGTGACAGATTTACGTAAAATCAGTGGCCAGGCGTCAATGATTTGGGATGATTACCCGTTTGAGCGTTATGTGTATATGGTGCATGCCACAAGCGGAGCCCGTGGTGCTACCGAACATCTTAATTCTACTGTGATTCAGTTGCCGCGCTTTAATTTTCGTGAACGTGAAGATTATTTGCGTTTTATTAGCACGGCATCTCACGAGTTTATTCACACTTGGAATGTGAAATCATATCGTCCGCAAGGTTTGGTACCTTATGATTATCAGTCCGAAAATATGACTGATTTACTTTGGGTTGCTGAAGGTTCAACCAGTTATTTTCAAAATCAACTGTTACTGCGGGCTGGTGTGATAACCGCAAAAGAGTTTTTTGACGATTTAAGTTTGCGAATTGTACTCAATGAGCATAACCCGGGTCGTGACACTCAATCTGTTGCAGAGGCGAGTTTAGGCCAGTGGAGCAGCACTTGGGGAGATTATGCAATTAATCACAGCGTGAATATCTATTCTGAGGGCTATCTTGCCTCCATGGCGTTGGATTTCAGTGTCATCCAGGACAGTGAGTTAGCGCATTCATATCGCGATGTGCATAAAGCGTTATACCAGCATTTTAAAATCCCTATGGGTTATAACGTCGCAGACGTGCAAAATATTCTCACCACGTTAACGGGTAAAGATTATCAACCATGGTGGCAGAAGTTTGTTAACCAACCGTTTAGCTTAGAGTTTGATACGTTATTAGCCCAAGCCGGTTTAGTGACAACCTATGGCGATAAGCCAAAAACTCAAGTTAATACCGGCATTGGCTTATCTGGTCTGCACGGCGATTTGATTTTAGCCACAGTGGCCAAAAACAGCCCAGCGTGGAAAGCAGGCTTGACTGCGGGTGATGAGTTGCTCGCGGTTAACGGCTTAAAGGTGACTGCCGACGCGTTTGCTAAACGATTTGATGACTTTAAACCGGGTGATAAGGTTAAATTAACGGTATTTAGTAACGATCGTTTAAAAGAGGTCAGCATGGTTTTAGGTGAGCAACCTAAAGGCGAGTTAAGCATACAAGCACTAGAATCTGTTACCGCAGAGCAAAAAGCATTCTTTAAAGCATGGCTTGGCATTGACTGGCCATTTGATGCAGACGGTGAATGGATTAAGACTGACGACGAGGCATAGCCCTTATTGTTAACAACAAAAAGCCCTGAAATATCAGGGCTTTTTTCGCAATTAAGCTGGTGGCGCGGTTTCAGTAAAAAACGGTTCTCGCTCGATTGCCGCTAAAAACAGTTTCATTCTAGGATAACGGTCGATATTAATCTGTTGACGGAATACCGCCCAACTTAAAAAGCACGCTAGTCTAATCTGAACATCATCAAAAGGGCCATGAAGTGGCCATTTATGTTGTTCTAATTCAGTGAGAATTGACTCAACTCGCTGTGCTTGTCTGAGCGTATAATCAAAACGTTCAATATCGACACCGTCTCTCGCCAAAAAAAACAAATTAATGGTGCTGTCGAGTGCGGTATTGATCATGCAATATTGATCAAACTGGGTGGCACTTTCAATAAATGGTGTCGCAGATTTATTGCGAATGTAACGTAATATGGCACTCGAATCGGTGAGTGTTAACTCGCCATCTTGTAAAAACGGAACGCGCTTTGTGGGCGACAATGTCGCACTCGCCGCTTGATCAGTTTCAATAAATTCGTAATCAAGTGTCGTCTCTAACAGTGCAATTCGACAATGACGAACAAAAGGCGAGGTAAAACTGCCGTAAAGTTTCATATTATGTCCTTAGTATTATACGCTTTGCTCGAGTGGGCCGAAGGCTTGATTAAGCGCATTGATAAAGGCGACTAATTCACTGCCCATTAAGGCAAAGTCAGCATCAAGACGTGCTATTGGATCTTCTGTGCCGACTTCATCATTACCTGCTCTAAACTCTTCTGAAAACTTAATGCGTTTTACGCTCGCATCAGATTGCATTAAAAATGCAATAGATTGACCAAAATGTAGTGCTAATTTATGAACCTGTTTGCCCGTTGCAATATGAGCCAGTACTTCATCTTCTTGCAGTACCTGTTGTTTAAAGCGAACAATTCCACCTTCATCAGAATCAGACTTCAATTCAGCTTCATCTTGCATCTCAAAAGGAGCAGGCGCTTCGCCAGCTTGCAGCCACTGCGTTAGCGTTGCTTCAATTGGCGTTGCAAAACTTAATGGGATCACCGGTAAACTGCCAACCGCTTTACGTAATAATGCCAGTAACTCTTCTGCTTTCGTGGCGCTTGAGCTATCCACTAAAATCATTTCTAGTTCAGGCATGATCAATGCGTGAGTTTGGCTACGGCGTGAAAATGCACGGGGTAATAAGGTCGTGGTGATCTCGTCTTTTATGGTGTCTTTTTCTTTTTTAGTGACTTTACGGTTTTCTTGATCTTCTATTTCAGCCACTTTTTCATCTAGCGCTTCTTTAATCACCTGACCGGGTAGGATCTTTTCTTCTTTGGTTACACAGATCAAATGACGGTTTTCTGCACTATGGACTAATGCATTGCCTTTTTTACCCAATGCATTTGAAAATCCAAACTTACTGATGTCTTGGCTAGAGCAAGGAGAGAAGGTGAAATCGGCTAGGGCCGTTTCTAATGTTTCGGTATCAGTCGTAAACGGTTTGTTGAAACGATACAAGGTGAGATTTTTAAACCACATAGAATGCTCTCATTAATTAACAGGAAAAATTCAGATACCGCAGTTTACGGGATAGATGCAAAGCGGTAAACCTACAAAAAAATGCCCTTTGTACGATAGCGAATAGAGTTGGAATGATAATTCATCAAATTGTCACATTTCTCTTATCGGCCTTGAAACCACTGTTGTAGCTATGTTTGAGGATTTGCTAGTGGGTTTAACCCCGCGAATATCAGCAATTAATGAACCAGTGAAATATTTTTGAAACATTCACAAGGCAGAATTCCGCTCGTTCCGATACAACTAACCCAGAATAACCATGACGAAATATGCGTCAAAAGGATGAAATGATGAACGTTTTTTGTAAAACTCTATTAGCTTCTGCAATGGCCGCCTCTGTAGTTTCAAGTGCATATGCAGCAGACCCTCTAACAGTGTATGGCAAATTAAATGTTACAGCACAGTCAAATGATGTTGCAGACGAAACTGAAACAACTATTCAAAGTAATGCATCACGTTTTGGTGTAACCGGTGATTTTGAGTTAAGCAATTCATTAGAAGCTTTCTACACAATCGAATACGAAGTCAACACGGGTGATGACGACAAAGAAAACTTTTTAGCTCGCAACCAGTTTGTCGGCTTAAAAGGTAACTTTGGTGCGGTATCTGTAGGTCGTAACGACACAATTCTGAAAGTCTCTCAAGGTAAAGTGGATCAGTTCAATGACCTTTCTGGCGATGTGAAAACCTTATTTAAAGGTGAAAACCGCATGGCTCAAACGGCCACTTACTACACGCCAATGTTTGGTGATTTCCAAGCGGGTGTGACTTATGTCGCTTCTGGCGACTCAGACCAAGTGGTCGGTGATAACACTACCGGCGAAGATGGCGTGAGCATGGCATTGATGTATGGCGACTCTGGTTTAAAGACGTCTGCTATTTATGCGGCAATAGCATATGATTCAAAAGTAAAAGGTTATGACACTGCACGCGCTACTGTACAAGGTAAAGTGGCTGGTGTGGTGATTGGTGGTATGTACCAGCAACAAGAAGCCATAGACAGTGATGTTACCGATAATGGTTTCTTACTGAGCGCGGCGTATGACATTAATGATGTGACGCTTAAAGCGCAATTTGCTGATATGGAAAATAAAGGTGATTCATGGTCTGTTGGTGCAGATTATAAATTAGGTAAGCCGACTAAACTATTTGCTTTTTATACCGACAATTCGTTTGATTCAAACGATCAAGATGACAGCTATGTGGGTGTCGGTATTGAACATAAGTTCTAAGCTAAATTGCATATAATAAAAAAGGGCTTCGGCCCTTTTTTCGTTACTGTGTGTTAACCGCAATTAAGTTTTTATGACAAAAAACGGTTTTTAATGGCAATATCGACATCAGGGTCATGAAAGTGTAACAAAAGTGTCCAATAATACCCTTGTGGCAAATTAATGTAGAAACCCAATATGACAGCTAGGATATTAATAGTAGAAGATGAATCAGCAATTCGTGAGATGCTGACATTTGTGATGGATCAACATGGTTTTACGACGGCTGCAGCTGAAGATTTCGATTCAGCAATTGAGTTGCTTCAAGAGCCTTATCCAGATTTAATTTTGTTGGATTGGATGTTCCCTGGTGGCAGCGGTATTCAATTAGCAAAACGCTTAAAGCAAGATGAATTTACGCGCCAAATCCCCATTATTATGCTGACCGCTCGCGGTGAAGAGGAAGATAAAGTCAAAGGCCTAGAAGTGGGTGCAGATGACTATATTACCAAACCTTTTTCGCCTAAAGAGTTGGTTGCCAGAATAAAAGCCGTATTACGTAGAAGTGCGCCAACGCGTTTAGAAGAAACCATAGACGTGCAAGGGCTGCAGCTTGACCCTGTGAGTCATCGAGTTACGGTCGGTGACGATGTGCTTGATATGGGACCAACAGAGTTTAGGTTGTTGCATTTCTTCATGACACATCCTGAGCGAGTTTACAGCCGTGAACAATTGCTCGATAACGTCTGGGGAACCAACGTGTATGTAGAAGACCGTACTGTTGATGTACACATTCGCCGACTGCGTAAAGCTGTAGAGCAAGGTGGACATGACAAGTTGATTCAAACAGTTCGTGGTGCTGGTTATCGTTTTTCAACCAGAATGTAATGCGTATGCAGCAAATGAAGCTCTGTGATATTCAACAGTGCTTCTTTGTTTACTGCCTAGCCACAATGGCCTATTTAGGCTATCTTGTGGTTCCTCGTTAATCCTAATAATCAGTAACGACACTAAAAAATTGAAAGTGTTGGCTGCGTTACTTTAGCCATTAGGTTACCTATGCTTAACTCGTATTCTGGATTTCGATTATTTTCTCGTTTAGCCCTGCTACTGATACTGTTTATCTGTGTTGGTGCTTTTGTTGATCAGATAGCGTTGGTCACATTATTGGGGACCATAGGTTTGCTCGTCTGGCATTATCGGCAAATTACCCGACTTAACTTTTGGTTATGGAAAGATAAAAAATTAACCCCGCCCCAAGGGCAAGGAAGTTGGGAAGGGGTATTTAATGGTATATATCGACTTCAAGGTAAAAATCGTCGTCGCGTTGGGCAATTAGCAACATTACTTGCTCGTTTTCGTCAAGGCGCAGAAGCACTACCTGATGCCACTGTCGTGCTCGATGCAGAGCATAATATTTTGTGGTGTAACAAACTTGCGCAATTAGTCTTAGGCTTTGTCTGGCCGCAAGACAGTGGCCAGCGAATTGATAACCTTATACGTCATCCTGATTTCTCCGCCTATCTTAGAAAAGCCGAATTCAAAGAACCACTTGAAATACCTTCGCCAGTGTCTGATAAACGTTTACTTGAAATCCGTTTAATGAGTTATGGTGATAGGCAGTTGCTGCTGATGGCTCGCGATATCACCCGTATTCACCAACTTGAAGGTATGCGTAAAGACTTTGTTGCTAACGTGTCGCATGAGCTAAAAACGCCGCTTACGGTTTTGCAAGGCTATTTAGAGATAATGCAAGGAATGGAAGAGGATAATTCTCCAAACCAAAAGCCATTATCGCTGATGCAACAACAAACCTCTCGCATGCAATCGATGGTTGAACAGCTATTAGCCTTGTCGCGGATTGAAGATGCTACCGACATCGACTTGTCAAAAACGGTCAACATGAAAGTGATGATGGACGTGCTTCGAGAAGAAGCCAAAGCGCTTGCTGGCGACGAATATACCTTAGAGTTTCATTGCGAGGCAGGATTAAACACCCACGGTAATGAAATCCAACTTCGCAGCGCCTGTTCAAATCTTATCTCCAACGCGATTCGTTATACCGCGCCGGGAGGCATTATCTCTGTCACCTGGAGAAGTGTTGCAACTGGGGGATTATTTTCGGTAAAAGACACGGGTGAGGGCATCGCTCCACAGCATATTAATCGCTTAACTGAGCGCTTTTATCGCGTTGATAATGCACGCTCAAGTAAAACCGGTGGAACAGGTTTAGGACTCGCCATCGCAAAGCATGCATTGAGCCATCACCACAGTGAGCTTAATGTCACCAGCGAATACGGCAAAGGCAGTACATTTAGCTTTATTATTCCGACGCACTTATTAGAAAGACACTAAATAATCGCGTTACCTCAAATCTAAAAAGTAGCATTTATGTTGCTTTTTTTATTGTCGAAAAATGGACATATCATTGTCATAAAACCACATTGCAGGTAACGAAATCAGCTTAATGGATAGCATTAAGGCGGTGCGATTAACCATGAGTGGCTTAGCAGACGTGATTGGTCGCAGTTTAAGTTATTGATATACATAAACAGTTGGTAGGGTTTGACAAATAAAACAGTTTTAAGACGGATGTCATATAACTGTCACATCAAAGTCATAGACTTGTCATCAATGAGGTCGATACTGACTACGTTTTAAAAACCTAGTACGCTTAATTCTGGAGCAATACAATGAAACTGAACAAACTTGTCGGCGCAATTACCCTTACAGCCGCTGGTGTATTCTCAGCAGCATCTATGGCTGCTATTGACCCAACGTTACCTGTATATGAAAAAACGAGTGGCGTATCTGGTAACTTGTCTTCTGTCGGTTCTGATACTTTAGCGAATATGATGACGTTATGGGCTGAAGAGTTCAAACATATTTATCCAAACGTAAATATCCAAATTCAAGCTGCTGGTTCTTCTACTGCGCCACCAGCACTGACTGAAGGGACTTCACAGTTCGGCCCAATGAGCCGTAAGATGAAGCCTAATGAAGTTGAAGCTTTTGAAAAGCATTATGGTTATCAACCAACAGCGGTACGTGTAGCCATTGACGCCTTAGCGGTATTCGTACATAAAGATAACCCAATCACGGGATTAAGCATTGAGCAAATCGACAGTATTTTTTCGTCAACACACAAGTGTGGCGGTAAAGAGATTAATCGTTGGGGTGATGCCGGTTTAGAAGGTAATTGGAGCGCGAAAGACGTTCAGCTTTATGGTCGTAACTCAGTGTCTGGTACTTATGGTTACTTCAAAGAAAAAGCCTTATGTAAAGGCGATTTCCGTCCAAACGTGAACGAGCAACCGGGTTCTGCTTCTGTAGTACAGTCTGTATCACAGTCGCTAAATGCAATTGGTTATTCAGGTATTGGTTATAAAACGGCGGGCGTTAAAGCCGTGGCAATATCAAAGAAAGGCGATAAGTTTATCGAAGCGACAGCTGCCAATGCTGCCAACGGTACTTACCCATTATCACGTTACTTATATGTTTATGTGAACAAGCATCCAAATAAAGACCTTTCGCCAATGGATCGTGAATTCTTACGCTTTGTATTGTCTAAGCAAGGTCAGCAAATTGTTGAGAAAGATGGCTATGTTCCAGTGCCAACGGCAGTAGTGACTAAAGATTTAGAAAAAGTGGGTATCAAGCTTTAATCGCTTAACCCTCCAAGACTAAAAGGCCTCATTTGAGGCCTTTTTTGTTTTTATGAATCTGAAAAACTCAAAAAAATGACAAAAAAAAGCAACCTGACTAAGAGGTTGCTGCTATTGCTAAGGGCAATACTGTTGATAGCGTAAAACGACTATCTAATTAGGAGAATGATGATGAACAAAAAAACGCTACTAGCTACAAAAAATAAGTAATGCAAATTCGGTTCATATAATCAGACTGGGTTATTTCAATTTAGTTCCGCATTTTTTTAAAAAAGATTATTTATTTTTGAGCTGAAGTTATAAAAATTAAATATGCTACCTGAGTAATCTGACTATTTACTTAAAATGCTATGATATTGTCATGATCTAAAATGATAACGAAAGCGCAGAGGTTTATGTGACAACAGTGTTGAAAAGTACCGAAACAACCTTCGATGTAAACAAGGATTACCATTCAAGTGCGAATACTGATGCTTTATGCGTGCATCATCTTGATATTGCGCTCAACGTGGATTTTGTTGCGCAGCAACTAAGCGGAACTGTAACGTTATTTTTTAATCGTAAACTGGCTCAATCGGTACTGATCATTGATGGTCGTGATTTATTGATTGATATGGTCACCGACTTAAATGGCCAGCCATTAACCTATGAATGTGAAGACGTTAATCCGATTTTAGGACAGCGATGGTTGATTGATGTCGGTTTACTGATCACACAAGTGGTTGTGCATTATCATACCTCTCCTAAGGCGCAAGGGCTGCAATGGCTCAATGCAGAACAAACCTTAGGCAAGCAGTTACCTTATTTGTTTAGTCAGTCACAACCTATCAATGCACGCAGCTGGCTGCCTTTACAAGATAGCCCTAAAGCGAGAGTGACGTTTAATGCCACAGTCAAAGTCCCTTTAGGGCTTCGCGCGGTAATGAGCGCTAATAATAATCCCGTCATGCCAGAAGATGGCATATTTACCTTTAGCATGGATAAGCCCATTCCCACTCATTTATTAGCCATAGCCGTAGGCGACTTAGCGTTTAAAGCTACAGGTCCTCGAAGTGGTATTTATACCGAACCAGGCATGCTTGAGGCTGCGGCGAATGAATTTGAAGATACTGAGTCGATGATTCAGGTGGCAGAATCGTTGCTTGGACCTTATGCATGGGGGCGCTACGACATGATAGTGCTGCCGCCAAGCTTTCCCTTTGGTGGTATGGAAAACCCGATGCTGGCATTTATGACCCCCACATTGATTGCTGGCGATAAAAGTTTAGTTTCAACGGTTGCGCATGAATTAGCTCATTCTTGGACTGGCAATTTAGTCAGTAATGCGACATGGCGTGATTTATGGCTCAACGAAGGTTTTACCACTTATTTTACCAATCGAATTGTTGAAGCCGTGTATGGCACCGAGCAAGCCCAATTAGAGTGGGTCATTGAGTTTGGTCGCTTACAAGAAGAAATTCAATCAATGCCTTTAGTCGATCAAACATTGCCAGCCAATGTGCAATATCGCGATCCTAATTTGGCATTTAATCGTTTTACTTATGACAAAGCATCGATGTTTGTGCATGAACTTGAATCTCGATTAGGCCGTGCCGCGTTTGATGCGTTTTTACTTCAGTACGTTAATCATTTTGCTTTTAGTGCCATTACGACAGAAAACTTCGTTGACTATGCGAAACAAACCATACTCGTTGATCATGACGATAAGTTATCTGTAGATGAATTAAACGAGTGGGTTTATGGACAGGGATTACCTGCTTGGTTTGAGGAGCCGACATCTACGAGCTTTGACAAGGTTGACTTCGCGATAGCGCAATTCATTAGCGGCACTGCTGCAAGTGATTTGTGCGTAACACAATGGCGTGTTCATCACTGGCAATATTTTTTAAGTAAATTACCGTTAATGGTTAGCCAGGCGATGCTATTGGATTTAGATGAGGTATTTAAATTTACCGGGCATCACAATGCTGAAATCGCCTGTGATTGGTATCGGGTCGCGATTCGCAATCTATTTGATCCAGTATTGCCCGCATTAACGGAGTATTTGTGCCAAATAGGCAGAGGTAAATTTGTGAGACCGTTATTCATTGAACTCCAGATTGCGGGTTATCACCAAGAGCTTAATGATATTTATGCCAGAGCTCGCCTTGGCTATCACCCTTCATTACAAGTGCAATTAGATACCCTACTGCAGGTTGAACCTTCTCACGAAAAGACATAAAAAAATGGCAGCCTATTGGCTGCCAAAATAAATCTTTGCGGGTTGTCATTAACAGTGCGCTAGCGTGTTAATACTGCCCAATGGGGATGATGATGAACAATAAACATTAAAACCTGTAGCAATAACTCAATCCTAACCGAGGCTGAGGTGAGTAGGATAAACCACTTTGCCGTGTTTGATTTAACCCCGGGGGAGAAGGCTAAATCCTGACACTGCAACTCACATCAACCACATCTTATTCGTTACATATAATCAGACTGGGCGTTATTAAAAAAGTTCACAGAGATAATGAAATTTTTTAAATTTATTTTACAGGCATTATTTAGCGCCACTTTAATCAATGAAAGCTAACATCTGGAAAGAAATAGCAGGCAAAAAAATGGCAACCAATAAGGTTGCCTAAGTCGTTCTTTGTGGGGTGTCACTAACGATGCGCTAGCGTGTTAATGCTCCCCAAATAGGGATGATGATGAACAATGAACATAAATCTGTAGCAGTAACTCAATCCTAACTGAGGCTGAGGTGAGTAGGGTAAACCACTTTGCTGTGTTTGATTTAACGCCGGGGGAGAAGGCTAAATCCTGACACTGCAACTCACATCAACTACATCTTATTCGTTACATATAATCAGACTGGACGTTATTAAAAAAGTTCACAGAAATAATCAAATTGTTTAAATTTATTTTATAGGCATTATTTAGCACCACTTTAATCAAATGAAAGCTAACATCTGGAAAGAAATAGCAGGCAAAAAAATGGCAACCAATAAGGTTGCCTAAGTCGTTCTTTGTGAGGTGTCATTAACGGTGCGCTAGCGTGTTAATACTCCCCAAATAGGGATGATGATGAACAATGAACATAAATCTGTAGCAGTAACTCAATCCTAACTGAGGCTGAGGTGAGTAGGGTAAACCACTTTGCTGTGTTTGATTTAACGCCGGGGGAGAAGGCTAAATCCTGACACTGCAACTCACATCAACTACATCTTATTCGTTACATATAATCAGACTGGGTGTTATTAAAAAAGTTCACAGAAATAATGAAATTGTTTAAATTTATTTTACAGGCATTATTTAGCACCACTTTAATCCAATGAAAGCTAACATCTGGAAAGAAATAGCAGGCAAAAAAATGGCAACCAATAAGGTTGCCTAAGTCGTTCTTTGCGGGGTGTCATTAACGGTGCGCTAGCGTGTTAATGCTCCCCAAATAGGGATGATGATGATGAACAATGAACATAAATCTGTTGTGGCAAGTCAGTTCAAAGCGTTGATATTCACTTTGGTACAAACCAGAAAAGTTGGAGGTGGACATTTTCTCGTTTGCGCTCTACTTGCTACTTATATTCAGACTGAGCGAACGATACAAAGTTCATTAAATTTTGCATTTTTACTAAATATTTAATTTTTTCCAATTAAAATAAAAACTTAGTTTGATATGGTCAACGGTTTTTGATCCTGTGGCAAGATAGACTCCAGTGTCAGGATCGTTGTCGGTAATACTTAGACGAAGTAAACCTGTAAAGTATAAGTACAGCCTCATTTTCACTGATTGGTAGTACGGTGAGACAGTTTCCTGTGAATAGGCGAGGCAAATGATGTGGCTTATTTTACTCAATTTATTTTATAAAGTGAGTTTTATTGCCCTTGGCAAGCTCGTCGAACGTCAGACATAAAAAAAGGCAATCAACTGATTGCCTATCGATCGATTTTTCGATCAAGGGGACCGCGCTAGAAGTCCCAGGGAGATGATGAACAATAGATGAAAAAAATAAATCTAACTGTTACTTATTTTGAGTAGCAAAGAGATAAAAAGTTCAAAAATGATTGTATATTTTACGCTAAAAAAAACGATATTTTTGATACTTGATAATAATCATATGTTTAGATGAATATTTATTTGTCCATTATTGTGCTTTCTTACAATGTAAACAATATTGGCGATATCATGCTCAATGGTTAAGTGCTCAGTAGTTAAGTGCACAGTGGTTAAGTGCTCAATGGTTAAGTGTTCAGTGGTTAAGAGTTCAGTGTTTAAGCTAAAAGCTTTTCAATGACTTCTTTTAGCTCTTCAGGTTTGGTCGTAGGCGCATAACGGTTAACGACATTGCCATTTTTATCCACTAAAAATTTAGTAAAATTCCATTTGATAGACTCGCTACCAAGCAAACCTTTTGCTGACTTTTTAAGCTGTTGATACAGTGGATGAGCGTTAGCGCCATTGACTTCAACTTTGCTGAACAATGGGAATGACACTCCAAAGTTAAGTTCGCAGAACTGGCTTATTTCTTCTTCATTACCTTGTTCTTGCTTGCCAAACTGGTTGCATGGAAAACCTAAAATCACTAAACCTTTATCTTTATATTCTTGATTTAATGCTTCAAGTGATTGGTATTGTGGAGTAAACCCACATTTGCTCGCGGTATTAACGATCAGTAATACTTTATCTTTAAAGGTCTCCATGACGATATCATTGCCTTTAATGTCTTTTACGGTGATAGGGTAAATAGTGCTGCTCATCAGGGAACTCCAAATTGTCAAAAATTAACTATAATATATAGCCTATTCGTTAGCAATTAAATTGCGCGCAATCCAATATATCTATTTGCTTATCAATGACAATTTCAATATAGTTTGCGCTTATTTAACAAGTAGAATTAGGGGCGTGCTTATGAGTGATTTAAAGAACGAACTTAACTCTGAAGATGAAATCGAAACGAGCTCATCCCCTCAGGCTGATGTTAGCCAAGTCGTGCTTCAATTAACCGAAGCCGAAGGGGACGAGCAAGCCGAAGTGTTCAGTGAAATCTTGATTGATGCTGAACCCGGTACCATTGCATTATTACTCGAATCGTTACCGCTTGATGAACGTTATGAACGTTGGCAGCAAGTTGACGTAGAAGAACGTGTCGATGTCCTTAACTTAATGCGTGCAGATCCTCGTTTAGGCATTTTAAAGAAAATGCCAGATGAGGAGCTTGATTTACTCTTTTCGCAATTAAGTCCTGAAGATCTCATTGAATGGAGTGACTCGCTTCCCGACAACATCACTGATCGTGCATTGGCACAGATGGGTGAGCGTCAGCGTAAGCATTATGAGCTTTATAACCAATATACTGAAAATGAAATTGGTCGTTATGCCGATCACCAAATGTTGGCATTAAGTCCTGCATCAACGGTTGCCCAAGGTCAGCGTTTTTTTAGACGTATCGACTTAGACTGTAATGATCATTTATTTTTAGTTGATGTGAACGATAAATATCTTGGTACAGTTCGTCGCTACGATGTATTCAAAACGGTGGATACCGATACCACACTGCAATCGTTGAAGTGGGACGATAGTCGTGTAATTTCTGCTGATTCATCGTTAATTGAGGCAGCTGAAGCGATTGAGCACAGTCGTGAACTTGAACTGCCAGTGGTCGATGAAGACGGTATATTGATTGGTCGTATGACCTTGCGAACCGCAACGGCTTTAGTGCGTGAGCATTATGAAGCGCAGTTAATGGCAACGGCAGGTATGGATGAACATGACGATTTGTTCGCACCGATTTTTGTTGGTGCTAAACGCCGTGCTGTATGGCTAGGAATTAACTTACTGACTGCATTTTTAGCTTCTGCCACCATTGGAATGTTTGAAAATGTATTATCCCAGGTGGTTGCGTTAGCAGTATTAATGCCAATTGTCGCCTCTATGGGCGGTATTGCAGGAAGCCAATCATTAACACTGATGATCCGTGGTATGGCAATGGGACAGATAACAGCCGGTAACGTCATGTCGTTAATGAAAAACGAACTCGGTATTGGCGCGCTAAACGGTACTTTATGGGCCATTGTCATCGGGATCATTGCTGGCTGGTGGTTCGATGATAATGTCATGGGGATTGTTATCGCCTGTGCGATTTTGATCAACATGGCGGTTGCGGCCATCGCGGGAGTCATGGTCCCCATGATTCTGCAGCGCTTTAACCAAGATGCGGCATTATCGGGGTCTGTTATTTTAACGACAGTGACCGATGTGGTTGGATTTTTTACCTTTTTAGGTTTAGCTTCAATACTGTACCTGTAAAAAGGAAAATTACCGTATCAATATCGCTCAACGTTAATCGTATTATGAAGATGGTCTTGAATATTCAAGGCCATTTTTTTGCAACAAAAAAGCAAGTTGCAGGCAACTTGCTTTTTAAACTTGATGAGAAAATCCTGTTAAACTACTTCCACTTAGCAGGTGCGAACTCCATTTCAGCATTATCGTCAAAGTAACGACGTTTGGTATCACGACGACGTTGTTTTACCTTTTTCGATTTCGGTTTTCCCTTGATGTTATCGCCCCATGGCGCATCATCTTCATCAAATTCAAATGAGTGTGACATTTTCAACATTCCAGATAACTGTACCGCTGTTGGTACAGCCCCTTTTTACCTAAAGTTAATAATAAGCTAAAGCGAAATATTTCATTCTTGACGGTAAAAATTATTGCACGTAAAGATGACAACAAAATGACAGTGTAATTTTTACTTTAGTGTCTCAATCTTTGTTGAGTGAGCGCGCATAAAGACATTGGGCTAATTGTTTCTGCCAGGTTTTTGGTTTTAAGATTGACTGCGAATGTGAGGTGTCTAACACACTGAAAGTAGGGCGCTTAACGCGAGAGTTATATTGTTCAGATGTCACAGGTGTTAATGTAATGGTTGCGGGGATTAACCCTAATGCTTCGGCTTGTGACTGTATCTCTTTAGCAAACTCATACCAAGTACACATGCCTGCATCACTCCAATGGTAAATTGGGATCCATTGCTTTTGTAAACACAGTTTCCATAAAAAGTGAGCAAGATCATCAACCATCGTCGGGCTACCTGTTTGGTCATTTACCACATTAATATTGGGAATAAGACCTTGGGTTAACATTGCGCTATGGTGTGCTTGCGATAAAAGTTTCAATATCGTGGTAACAAAATTTTTGCCGCTATGATGATAGAGCCAAGAAGTGCGAACAATGCAAAACTGACTCGATTGCTGTTGTAAAATAATGTTTTCGGCAAGTAATTTTGATTGACCATATACATTAATGGCAGATGGCGTTTGGTTAACGGTATAAGGAAGTGATGAGAGTCCATCAAATACATAATCTGTAGATAATTGGATGAACCTAATACCATATTGACGAGCCGCTTTAGCCATAAACCTAACGGCATCAACATTAGTTTGCATGACTTGCGTGGCGTTTGATTCAGCACGTTCTACATCAGTATAGGCTGCGCAATTGATAATAATGTCTGGCCGATAACGGGCTAACGCCTCATCAATGAGTTGAGGTTGAGTGATATTAACTTGCTGATGAGTTAATTGAATCAGCTCAAAATATCCCGGTTGGGTGCGTTTTAACGCTTTAGCCAACTGACCTGTTTGGCCAAATGTAAGTATTCTCATTAGCTATTAGCCAAATACCATTGCACGGTGTTACGTAAACCATCTTCAAAAGATTGTTTCGGTGTCCAGTTGAGTTCAGTTGTTATTTTACTCGCATCGATAGCATAACGTTGATCATGTCCTAATCTATCCTCTACATGACGGATTAATAGCTCGAATCCGTTATTGGTAGCGAGATGATGCTCAGGCATTAAGGTACTCAAATGTTTGCAAATTGACTGAACAACTTGAAGGTTAGTGTGTTCATTATTGCCACCAATAGTGTAGGTCTCACCGATACGCCCTTGGGTTAATACTGCTAATAGCGCGTCGACATGGTCTTCAACATGCAACCAATCACGGATTTGTTGACCATGACCGTAAATCGGTATGTGTTCACCTAATATTGCACGATTAATGGTTAACGGGATCAGTTTTTCTGGGTATTGATACGGCCCATAATTATTTGAACAATAACTGATTAACGTAGGGAGTCCATATGTTCTATGCCAAGCTTTTACGAGGTGATCGCTCGACGCTTTACTCGCAGAATAAGGCGAGCTTGGTGCATAAGCACTTTGTTCATTAAAGTAACCGGTTTGAGGTAAGTCGCCAAAGACTTCGTCTGTGGAAATATGATGAAATCGAAAACGTTTTGCTTTATGTGATGGTAAATCATTAAAAAAGGTTCGACTCGCTTCGAGCAAGTTGAACGTGCCAACAATATTCGTTTGGATAAAGGATGCTGGGCCTGCTATTGACCTATCAACATGACTTTCAGCCGCTAAATGCATTACGACATCGGGTTGATATCGTTCAAACACGGATTGAACTAACTTATCATCGCAGATGTCACCTTTAATAAAATGATATCGTTGGCTACCTTTGATTAAAGATAAGCTCAGAGGATTGGCTGCATAGGTGAGTTTATCGAGATTGATAACACTGTGCGGTGTTTGGGCCATGATATGGCGTACCAACGCCGAACCAATAAAACCACTTCCTCCTGAAATGAGTATTTTTAGTGCGTGTCCGTTTTGTTCTGTCATTACGTTAAGCACCAAATGCAATAATGTGAGGGTTTATTTCAGGGTTATCTTTATTGGACACAATGGGAGCAATATGAGTCTTTATTGGCCATTGAATATTCAGTGTTGGGTCATTCCATGCCATGGTGTGCTCGTCATCTGGTCGGTAATATTCTGAACATTTATAGATAATGTCAGCGACCTCTGATAATACGTAAAAGCCATGTGCAAACCCCGCAGGGATCCACATTTGATAACCGTTTTCATCTGAGAGTTGTTGACCTATCCATTTGCCATAGGTGGACGATCCTAGTCTTAAATCTACCGCAACATCGAATATGCAGCCGCTCGATACTCGGATTAACTTACCTTGAGGGAAACGTTGTTGAAAATGAAGCCCTCTTAATACATTGTTCATTGAGCGAGACTGATTTTCTTGTACTAATTGAGGAATTTTCAGATTTCTTTGAGTGAAGGCATCATCAAACACATTTTGACGTAATGTCTCCATAAAAAATCCACGTTCATCGACGAACTTTTGTGGGCTAAACAAGAAGACTTCATCAAGCTCGGTATTAATGCATTTCATTGGGAAAATTCTTATTGAGTAATGACAGTAAATACTGGCCATAGCCACTTTTAATGAGTTGGTTCGCAAGTAAAGTTAACTGTTGTTGATCGATTAACCCCATTGAAAAAGCCACTTCCTCTGGGCAAGATATTTTTAATCCCTGTCGCTTTTCAATTGCAGCGATATATTGAGTTGCTTCAGCCATCGCATCAGGTGTACCTGTATCTAACCATGCTGTACCACGGCCTAAAATACTCACATTAAGGTCGTTATTGTCTAAATATTGCTGAATAACATCGACAATCTCAAGTTCTCCTCTTTGTGAAGGCAATACCTTTTTAGCGTATTGACATGCTTTATGATCAAAAAAGTATAATCCAGGCATGGCGAAATTTGATTTTGGTATTGCGGGCTTTTCTGTAATGGATATGACTTTGCTTTGTTGATCAAACTCAATAACCCCATAGGCTTGCGGATTAGCAACATGATAACCAAATATGGCTGCGCCAGTCATGTTATTCGCTGCTTGTAATGTTGCTTGCAGCTGATGACCATAAAAAAGGTTATCCCCTAAAATCAGCGCGCTAGGACTACCATCAAGAAAAGGTTCAGCAAGAATGAGTGCTTGAGCTAAGCCTTCTGGTTTAGCTTGAATGGTATAATCAATACTGATGCCCCATTGATGACCATTTTTTAAGAGTGATTTAAAAAGAGGTAAATCTGTTTCAGTACAAATAACCAAAATTTCAGTGATACCTGCTTGCATTAGAGTGCAAAGAGGATAATAAATCATCGGCTTGTCGTATATGGGTAATAACTGTTTACAGACAACTTGTGTGATGGGATAAAGTCGTGTGCCTGAACCACCCGCTAATAAAATACCTTTTCTCATTTAACTGTCTTCAAGTGTCTAATCTGATAATTTTAACACAGCTAAAGTCAATAAAGCATGGCACATTCTTGCAAAAAACTTGTGTTCGGGGTAATTAACTGCCGATGGGGTTATCTAAGCCTTTTATTTTATCAACCCGATAGCGCTCTGAATCGGGTCCAGTAATTCTTTTATGTTCTACGTCCAGTAGATAGAGATGGTCTGGCAATACCTGATAAATATGGCCACGGTCTAATATGATAATGTTACCCGTTTTATCCCACTCAAATGTACCGCGACCTTGGAATGGATAGGGGTCACTGCCTAATCTTACAGTATGGATAATGTAATAATTGGGGGGAAGCAGTTCGATGGTGGTATCCATGCCGTCACAGCTAGGACAAGGAAAAACGCCATGATAAACCCCTTGCCATTGGATTGTATTCATACTGCTGTTTGCTAAATCGTCAACGGTGGGAGTTTGTTGACCACATCCAAACAATACTAAGCTAAGTATTAACCATGCATTTTTCATCTAAAGTCCTTTTAGACATTGTATTGACGCGTTGCTATTACTGTCGGGATGAATTTTTAATTTTAGTTAACAACGCACCAGTGTTCTATTGTGTATCGTTCTGAGATAGGTTGTTTTAATATCCCTTAATCCTGAACTAGGCGAATGAACTACACTTTTTATACCATAGTTTTTAATTTTACAGCCTTATACTTTAGTTGTGATTTCAAAAAACTGTTTTATCTCATCAATTTGATCCATAGCATCTTGATACCCTAAATCGATTAACGTGGTTGTGTAGCTTTTTTCGAATAATAAATAAGACACAATACTCGAGTCTGATTGCCGATTAATCCCAAAAAACTTTAACAGCGTCCTAATGGCGAATGGCATGTCATCATAAAAACGCGCCGCTATTCGACTGAGATCTTGACTTGGCTTTATCACTAATGTGTCAATATGCCGAAGATTCAATACCTCTTTGTCTTGTGGCGATATCATCGCTAATGTGTTGTTAACTCGCTGTAAGCGTTCTAAATCACTGTTGAGTGTATCGGAGAAAATGGTATCTAATAAATGGCCGGCGATAGTGGCTGTTTTGGGGTGGTATTCAAACTCGATAGGAAAATGTTTGTGCGGGCTGTCTAGATTAATCACAAATATTTTATTGGCGCCTAGATGGATTGGGCTTGAAAGAGGGGATAATTGGTGTACCGAGCCATCACCATAATAAGCCTGATTAAGTTTAATTGATGGGAATACCATAGGGATAGCTGAACTTGCCAATAAATGTTCCGTATTCAATAAACTGCGTAATCCTATCCGCCTTGCTCTTTGCCAATCTTCAATGTTGTCGTTACCTTGATAAAAACTGTACGAGCGCGAGTTGTTGTAGCAAGAGGCATCGACACTAATCGCTGTTAGCGCTTTATTACTTATATTTCGGTCTATGCGTTTAAAGTCGATAAGATTATTGAGGAGTTCACGCAGTGGTTGGTTATCTAATAAACTGCCGGCGTCAGTGTTAACTTTGTCGTCTTGTAACCCTTTAATGGCCATTCGCCCTAAATGCCGGAGCACTTGTGCAACACTGGTGCGATAGACTTGTTTTGTTTCAAAGTGACGCCAAACCCAGTCGAGCTTTTTGACCGCAAGATGAAAGCAAGATGCATGCGTGGCTAAAGAGATGGCGTTAATGGCGCCAGCAGAGGTACCGCAAATAATATCAAATGGCACATGATGATTACGCGGATAAAATTGCACTAACGCTTTAAGCACACCAATTTGATATGCCGCTCTAGCGCCACCGCCACCTAAAACTATCGCTGTAGAGACTGCCAATCGATATCCTTAATAGAGTAATAAGAGAAGATATTAGTATGAATTCTTTTGTTATTACATACCAGCAAGCAAAGTACAATACGGTATTCCATCGAAAGTTTATATCAAGCCTAATAAAAAAACGCACTAAAAAGTGCGTTTTTTTGAGTTTGATAATGAGGCTAGCGGCGATTAACCTTTAGCAGCATTTGTCAAAAATTCAACAATTTGGTCGAATGGAATATCTTGTTTCTTACCGGTGCGACGGTTTTTGTATTCAAATACACCCGCATCAATATTGCGATCACCAATCACGACAACATGAGGTAAGCCTATTAATTCCATATCAGCAAACATCACGCCAGGACGTTCCTTACGGTCATCCATTAATACTTCAACACCCGCGTCTGCTAGGTCTTGGTAAAGTTTTTCTGCAATGTCAGCTACGCGATGAGATTTATGCATGTTCATCGGTAAGATACCCACGGTGAACGGGGCAAGCGCTTCTGGCCAAATGATGCCGCGGTCATCGTAATTTTGCTCAATGGCAGCAGCGACTATACGGCTTACGCCGACGCCGTAACAACCCATCAATAACACCTGTGCCTTACCATTTTCGTCTAACACTGTGGCATTCATGGCTTTAGAGTAGTTAGTACCAAGTTGGAAAATATGGCCCACTTCAATACCTCGAGCCATCGCATAAGTGCCAAGACCATCTGGTGTTGGTTCACCTTCAACAACATTGCGGATATCGGCAACCGTTGCGAGCGGTAAGTCACGCTCCCAGTTAATACCAAAATAATGCTTATCTTCTGCATTAGCGCCAGCAGCAAAGTCGCTCATGATGGTGACACTATGGTCAATAATAATTGGCATCGTTAACCCAACAGGTCCAATAGAACCTGGGCCTGCGCCAACGGCATCACGAATTTCAGCTTCTGATGCGAACTCAAATGGCGAAGCAACTAATTCAAGTTTGTCCGCTTTGATTTCGTTCAGTTCGTGATCGCCACGAATAACTAATGCGACTAAAGGGGCTTCTTCTGTTGCGCCTTTAACGATTAAGGTTTTGACGGTTTGCGTAATGGCTAAATCAAACTGTTCGACCAATTCTGCAATGGTTTTAGCGTTAGGGGTATCCACTAACGTCATTGCTAGAGTCGGTTCTGCACGTGTTTGAGTTGGTAATGGCGCTTCAGCTTTTTCAATGTTAGCGGCATAGTCGCTACCCGTTGAATAAGCGATTAAGTCTTCACCACTGCTCGCAAGAACATGGAATTCATGGGACAAGCTACCACCAATTGAACCAGTGTCAGCAAGTACTGGTCGGAATGACAACCCCATACGAGTGAGAATATTACAATATGCGGTGTGCAT
This sequence comes from Shewanella sp. MF05956, assembly GCF_059758055.1. Lineage (NCBI taxonomy): Bacteria > Pseudomonadati > Pseudomonadota > Gammaproteobacteria > Alteromonadales > Shewanellaceae > Shewanella > Shewanella sp. MF05956. The sequence continues at coordinate 152,806 of NZ_JCAYNV010000012.1, forward strand.
CGCATGGTAAGTGCTGTCCATGGTTTCTTGATCTAAATGGAAAGAGTAAGCATCTTTCATCAAGAATTCGCGAGCACGCATAACACCAAAACGTGGGCGTACTTCATCACGGAATTTGGTTTGTACTTGGTAAAGCGTTATTGGTAATTGTTTGTAAGAGCTTAATTCTTTACGGACTAAATCGGTGATCACTTCTTCGTGGGTTGGTCCCAACACAAAGTCACGATTGTTACGGTCTTGGAAACGGAGTAATTCAGGACCAAACTTGTCCCAGCGTCCTGTTTCTACCCATAAATCGGCAGGTTGCACTAATGGCATTAATATTTCGATAGCGCCTGTTTTGTTCATTTCTTCACGAACAATGGCTTCAACTTTACGTAATACACGTAAACCTGACGGTAACCAGCTGTATAGACCTGACGCATTACGGCGGATCATACCGGCGCGTAGCATTAACTGATGGCTAATCACCTCAGCATTTGCTGGGGTTTCTTTTTGTGTTGAAAGCAGGTACTTACTAACTCGCATTACCAATGTCCAAAATAATTGCTATGAATGAGGGCATTTTAGCATCTGCATTAATGATGTCACCTGCTAATTCGACTCAAAATAAGGCTTTATGGTGCTTTATGAGTATTAGGTGATTATTTATCTCGCCTATCACCAATCACTCGAGCAGGATTACCGGCCACAATGGCATAGTCCGCTACATTTTTTGTGACAATACTGCCCATACCAATTACGGCATGATGACCAATGGTTACACCATCGACAATGCCTGCTTGGGCACCAATCCAAACATCTTCGCCGATAATCACACCTTTAGAGTTTGCGGGTTGTTGATATATTGGAGTATCAGGAGACATGCCATGATTGAATGCATAAACAGTGACATTATTGGCAATACGCGTTTGATGACCTATTTTAATGCCATTTCGCCCGCCATCTAAGCTACAACCATGATTAATCGCTACCTCATTACCTAGGACTATTGGCCCGTGCATGAACACATCTGCTGCAATCATGCATCGATTACCAATGGCGATATCACGACCAGGCTCAGCAAAAAGTTGTGCCTGTGGTGCGATAAAACAATGCTCGCCGATATGAACGGTTTCGAGTTGACTCAGTTGCTGTTGAATTTCATCTTGCCAGGGCTTGGCCCACAACAAGTGTTTAGGTTTTAATGAAAAATACAGCCAAGGCATCCAAGATAAACGCTTTTTGTGCTGAGTTTGATAGTCAATCTCTGCCATGACGTTAATCCTTAAGCAGTTCAACTTGAGTCGGTTTCAGCTCTAACACTTCAATTCCATGAGGTGTGATATGCCAAAAAATATCTAAATCATATAAAGCCACTTGGTATAACTTAGGGTCGTCTTTGGCTTTTTTGTAGGCAGGGCGAGGATCTTGAGACAACACACCTTCAATGAGCTCATGTAAGCCCTGGTATTGCTCTTGCGCTGCATAGTGCGCAATTTGTGTCGTTGCAATATCGGTATAGCTGACCGGTATCAGTAACGGTGCGTCCTGGGCTATCCCGCCTTTGGCATCTAAAATGGCATCAGAAAAAGGGATGTAGGGCTTAATGTCAATAATGGGGGTGCCGTCTAATAAGTCCATGCCAGAGATAGCCAAACATACTTTGCCCTTGCGAGTGACGATGCCGTGAAGCTTAACAACGGATTGACCGATGCCATTAGGTCTAAATGTAGAGCGTGTAGCAAATACGCCTAGTTTTTCATTACCGCCAAGGCGAGGAGGGCGTACTGTGGTTTTCCAGCCTTGAGCTAAATTCTCATGAAAGCAAAACAATAACCACAAATGAGAATATTGCTCTATTCCTCGAACCGCATCAACATGATTAAACGCGGGTTCAAACTCAATGTACCCTGTCGCATTAACTAAACCGGGTTGACGTGGTATTCCAAACTTTTGTTTATATGGCGTCCGGCAAATAGCAACAGCATTGATTTGGTTGCTAAAAGAAGCATTGGTTTGAGATTTATCTTTATGAGTGCGTTCGGCATCTTGGGTCATGCAATACCTGAAATAAGCTGATGTAGGAGTAAAGTCCATAAATAACATGATGAGTAATATTGTGATAAATCATGTCATTTATGGTCTAGCGGCTAGGTGATATTACCCTGTCGTGGGTTATTTAACGTCAGCTGTTTTGATTGCCTGGCCAACACAAAGCGCGCGACTGTAGCAGCTATTATCAGGTTCGTTGATCACAAAGCAGCTTTTAACCACAAAACCATTGGCTCCTAAGTCAGCCGCCGCTCGTCTTGCGTTACTGCGTGCATCAGAAATCTGTGGTGGAGTATCTTTGGCGGTTTCTTGGCAAGCTTCGCCTTCAACTAAACCTAATACTTCAAAATGACCTTTAGGTTGAACTTCACCGTCATATAAAACTACATCACCCACTTTAAAATATTCGTTAATAGCCTTACCGTCTAAATTACTTTTGAATACATAATCACTTGCACAGGCAGTCAATAAAAGTGCGAAGCCCGAAAAAACCAATGCGTGTTTAACAGAAAAATTCATAGCCGTAGCCTTTAATGAAAGAGTAGGAATCAACTACTAAGTTTACCTTGTCTTCTGGTGATGATAAAGCTGTCAAATAAAAAGGGCTTACCTAAGTAAGCCCTTTTTATGGTTAATCAATAAATAGCTTATTGAAAAACTTATTCCATACCAGGAATTAAGAATTCTTTGATATCTTTACCGCTTTCAATTTGTGTTTTGAACACGGTTGGCATACGGCCTTGACCAGTCCATTTAACTAATTCACCGTCAACAGTGATTTGATATTTTGCTGGACGTGGAGCGCGTTTGGCTTTTGCCGCTTTAGGTGCAGAAGTCACATCACCTAAATCTTCAATTGATAAACCGCTGTTTTCAATTTGCGCTAAAATTTCAGCAATGCGTGCATTACGTTCTGCATTGGCTTCAAGTTCTAATTTCTCTTCATCTTCGCGGTCAGCAATAATTTTTTCTAACTTAACTGCAGTGTCACGTAAATCATCAAGAGACAATTCTTTTACTGCTGCTTTAAAACGACGACCGTGGGTTAAAATATCTAGAAAGTCACTCATGTTGTTTAGTTTCCTAATGATTTATTATTAAAAATAAAATGTTTAAAAGACAAGTTGTTCAACTTACAAGGTAAATTTCAGTATCGCATATGGTTTATTTAGGCCGTTTTTATTAATATTGATGAGATTAAATCCCACAACGTTACCGATACACTGTTTAATAATACTGAATATTAGCGTAATAATAGAAACTATTCGTTATAGGATCAAATTAAATTACCTTTAATGTCTAATATTTTTTATTTAATCTTAATTGTTAACCCTCTATTGTTTAAATGTTGTTTAGTTTGGTTGCCAGCTTGAAGGTAAATAAATCTAAACAAGCGTTTGACTTTTGTTGACGTTAACGTTAACAGGACGTAAAGTAATCCCATCTTGCATTGGCAAACGCCAGTGTGTTGTCCACATACATTGAAGGTGTAGTAAGGAAAACCTATGAAAATATTGGTGCCTGTTAAACGCGTAGTCGATGCCAATGTGAAAGTCAGGGTAAAAGCTGACAACACAAATGTTGATACGACCAACCTTAAAATGGCGTTAAACCCATTTTGCGAAATTGCAGTAGAAGAAGCCGTTCGTTTAAAAGAAGCTGGCATTGCCACTGAAGTGATTGTGGTAAGTGTAGGAGCCAAAGTGGTTCAAGAGCAGTTAAGAACGGCAATGGCACTGGGCGCAGACAGAGCGATTCATATTGAAACTGATGAAGAGCTGGTGCCATTATCAATTGCTAAGCTGTTAAAAGCGGTACAAGAAAAAGAACAAGCTCAATTGATCATATTTGGTAAGCAGTCTATCGATGGCGACAACAACCAAACCGGTCAAATGCTAGCTGCATTAACGGACATGCCTCAAGCAACATTTGCGTCTGAAGTTAAGCTTGATGGCGACATGGTTACAGTAACCCGTGAAATTGATGGCGGCTTACAAACCTTAAAAATGCCTTTGCCCGCTATTGTCACCGTTGACCTTCGTTTAAATGAACCTCGTTATGCTTCATTGCCTAACATCATGAAAGCTAAACGTAAGCCATTAGAAACCTTATCGGTTGCTGATTTGGGTGTTAGCCTCAAAGCTCATCAAACTGTCATTAAAGTGACCCCGCCGGTGGACCGTAAAGCCGGAATTATGGTGTCTTCAGTTGAAGAGTTAGTCGAAAAGTTAAAAAACGAAGCGAAGGTGATCTAACATGGCTATTTTAGTATTAGCGGAACACGATAACGTCAGTTTAAAATCAGATACGGCAAAAGTAGTGAGTGCTGCAGCGGCCATTGGTGGTGATATTCATGTGCTTGTTGCTGGCGCAGATTGTGGCGCAGCGGTTACTGCAGCACAAAGCCTTGCTGGTGTGAGTAAAGTATTGGTTGCAGACAGCGTTGAATATAGCGCGCAACTGGCAGAAAATGTATCGAAACTCGTGGTTGAACTTGCTGCCGATTACGAACACGTTTTAGCTGCGGCAACCAGTATAGGTAAAGATACTTTACCTCGCGTTGCGGCGCTGTTAGATGTGGCACAAATTTCTGAAGTGATAGAAGTGGTCAGTAGTGACACGTTTGTCCGTCCAATTTATGCCGGTAATGCATTGGCGACAGTACAAAGTTTAGATGCTAAGAAAGTCATGACAGTGCGTTCAAGTGCGTTTGATGCCGTTGCTTCTACTGGCAGTGCTGATACCGTCAACGTAAGCCAAGTGATTGCCGCTCGGACTGAATTTGTATCGCAAGCCCTAACAGAATCTGCTCGTCCAGAGCTAGGTAATGCTGGCATTATCGTTTCTGGCGGTCGTGGTATGGGCAGTGGCGAAAACTTTGGTATTCTTGAACAACTTGCCGATAAGTTAGGCGCTGCTGTTGGTGCATCACGTGCCGCAGTCGATGCTGGTTTTGTTCCTAACGATTTACAGGTAGGTCAAACGGGTAAAATTGTGGCACCTGACTTGTACATTGCTGTTGGTATTTCTGGCGCGATTCAACATCTTGCCGGTATGAAAGATTCAAAAGTAATTGTGGCCATTAACAAAGATCCTGAAGCACCGATATTCCAGGTGGCTGACTATGGTCTAGTGGCTGACTTATTTGAGGCTGTGCCTGCATTAAACAATTTAGTTTAATCAGGGCAGTTTAACCAGGGCAGTTTGCTCCAGTTAGAGTCACTTATCGCTTGATAGTGTGCTTTCGATAATAAAAGGTTTCTACTTAATCGGTAGAAACCTTTTTTATTGACCGTTTTATGCTGCCATGGCGTTAATAAAGAATGCCCCATCAGCTTTTGTTCTGCGGTCTCGCTATTTGAAAGGGGACAACCGTGACGCAATAGCGACGCCTTAATCTAAAACCGCTTGACGTATTCTGAGTGGTCACTTATTTAATGCGGATTGGTATTGGTTGCTGTTTTTGTATCCAGTACACTAGTGTGCATTTGATTTAAAAACGTTAAACTAATGCTGTTAGATTGTAGGGAAAGTTAACGTTGTTGTTGCTTATGCTGCAGTTTAGCGCTTATTGCTGGCGCACAATGTGCCATTTATGATTGTATGTCGGCGCTATTTGTAATGTGTGTTTTTACAAGCAGCAAAAGTAGAGGTGCATTGCATAAGAGTCATGTTGAATTGGGTGATGCCAATAATTCAGCATAAAAGGATGCAATGCCGAAATAAATGAGTTGATCGCCCTCATTTGTTGGTGCCGTTCTCGAAAGGGACTGCACTGTCATAGTGTTTTTATCGACATGATAAAAAAATGATATTCATATTAAATGGGTATGACTGTGGAGTGCTACTAGTAACGTTAACGCATATACTTTCTGTGTATGTTTAGCCTTATTTCTAGTTTTTCCCTATTCGTATTCAACGAAGAAATAATTAAATTATGATAATAAGTTATGCCGATTCGGCACTGTCAGTTTTGCCTCCACTTGTGGCAATTACCTTGGCTATTTTTACCCGTAAAGTGCTGCTTTCATTAGGGGTAGGTATTCTCTTAGGCGCGCTATTGCTAACCGATTTTTCCATGATTGGCAGTGGTGAATATCTTGCCAATACCGTCAGTCAGTTAGTGTGGAAAGACGCAGCCCTAAATAGTTGGAATGTGTATATCCTTGGTTTCTTAATTGTATTGGGGATGATCACAGCATTAATCACGGTAAGTGGTTCAGCGAGGGCGTTTGCTGATTGGGCTAAACGGCACATTCGTAATAAGCGTGACGCCAAGTTAATGACCATGTTTTTGGGCTGCGTGGTGTTTATTGACGATTACTTTAACAGCTTGGTGGTCGGTTCTATTTCACGTCCTATTACTGACCGTTATCATATTTCGCGCGCTAAACTGGCCTATATTCTTGATTCTACTGCCGCGCCTGTTTGTGTGATTTCACCGGTCTCAAGCTGGGGCGCATACATTATTGCACTCATTGGCGGTATTTTAACGGCGCACGGTTTTGCAGATGCGGGTCATTTAAGTGTTTTTGTGCAAATGATCCCAATGAACTTTTATGCGGTATTCTCGTTGCTATTATTGCTATGCGTTGCCGCTTTTAGTCTAGATGTTGGCCCGATGCGCCAGCATGAGCTTAATGCGCTTCGTGGTAACTTATTTGACGAAACTAAAGGCCAGCCTCCTGGCGCGGCAACGGATTTACCTGAAGCCGATACCGGTAAAGTGATTGGCCTATTTTTACCGATTGCTATCTTAGTGTTTGCGACCGTGTATTTTATGGTATCAAGTGGCGCAGACTCACTCGCCGCAAGCGAGTTACCCTTTAGCGTATTAGGTGCATTTGAAAATACCGATGTCAGTTCATCACTATTCTTTGGCTCACTTGTTGGCTTTATTGCTACCGTAGGACTTGCCATTCAGCAGAAAGTCGAATGGTCGATGTTAGTCAAAGGCATGACTGTGGGCGCACGCTCAATGTTGCCGGCTATTTATATCTTACTGTTTGCATGGACGATTGCGAGTGTGATTGGTCAGCTTGAAACCGGTAAATACATGGCAAGTTTAGCCACTGACAATATTCCATTTGCCTTACTTCCAGCAGTGTTATTCTTGTTAGCGGGTATTACTGCATTTTCGACGGGTACAAGTTGGGGTACGTTTGGCATTATGTTGCCTATTGCCGCAGACATGGCAATGGGAAGTGACAGTACCATGATGTTGCCAATGTTGGCTGCGGTGTTGTCTGGCGCGGTATTTGGCGATCATTGCTCACCGATATCGGACACCACTATATTGTCATCGACAGGCGCCAGTTGCCATCATATTGACCATGTGGTGACTCAATTACCTTACGCACTCATCACTGCGTTTATTAGCTTAGTCGGTTATACCGTTTTAGGTTTTACGGGCTCATTGGTGGCAGGTTTAATTAGTTGTAGTGTGTTGTTTGTTATTAGCATCGTGATATTGCATTTTTGGGCAAAAAAATAATCGTTAGTCTTAAGATTAATCGATAAATACAGCCTGTGTTGCTGTCGTTAAAAATGCCGTACTCATAACGAATACGGCATTTTTGTTTGTCGTTGTCATGTTAAAACAGTTACTATATGCAACATAAACAGACCAACTATTAGGACGCATAATTTTGGCGCAACTGTACTTTTATTATTCGGCAATGAATGCCGGTAAATCGACTTCATTACTACAGTCTTCTTATAATTACCGCGAGCGCGGAATGCATACTTTAGTGATGACGGCATCGATAGACAATCGTTATGGTGTTGGTAAAGTATCATCACGTATTGGTATCGAAACAGATGCGCAGGTATTTGGTAGTACTGATAATTTAATAGAGTTAATTTCGACGTCTCATAATGAACAAAAAATTCATTGCGTATTGATTGATGAAAGCCAGTTTTTGAGTAAAGAACAGGTGAGGCAGATTACCCATGTGGTCGATAACATGGATATTCCTGTATTGTGCTACGGTCTTCGTAATGACTTCCAAGGAGAATTATTTCCTGGTAGCCAATATTTATTAGCCTGGGCCGACAAATTAGTTGAGCTTAAAACGATTTGTCATTGTGGCCGTAAAGCTAACATGGTGGTGCGTCTTGATCATGACGGTAAACCAATGCGTGAAGGCGAGCAGGTTGCCATTGGCGGTAACGAGAGTTACGAGTCGGTTTGTCGCAAGCATTTTCGTGAGTTTTTGTGGGATTAAATTAAACCTAACTTGACCGAATAAAAAAGCCGCTTCAAGTTAATTGATGCGGCTTTTTTGTGTGTCACTATTGATTAAAATCGGCTTCGGCGAATCTTAAAAATCGGCTTCTGCGAAATCAACAATATCAGCACTGCTTGATTCAATTTGTTTGCGTAAACTGCGGGTTTGGCTACCCCAATAGCTCATAAAGAATTGTGCCGTTTTAAGTTTAGCTTGGTAAAAGCCAGCCTCTTCCGTACCCGCTTCTAATGCGGTTAATGATGTTGCTGCAATACGAGTCCACATCCACGCTAGCGCGGAAATACCAAACAACTGCATATAAGCCATTGATGCTGCGCCAATTAAATCAGGGTTCTTGCTGGCTGACTGCACAATAAAGCCGGTGGCTTTTTCAAGATCGCCTGCCGCATCCATTAACCCTGCAAGATAAGGTTTCATTGCATCATTAGTGGCATGTTGCTGCACGAGCTCTTTGACCATGCCAGACCATAGCGTTAATGCCGCGCCTTTGTCTGCCAATAATTTACGACCGACTAAATCAAGCGCCTGTACACCGTTAGTGCCTTCATAAATCATCGCGATACGGATATCACGGACAAACTGCTCCATGCCCCATTCATTAATATAGCCATGGCCGCCATAAACTTGCTGGGCATCAACACAAGCTTTAAAGCCTTGATCGGTGACAAACCCTTTAACAATGGGAGTGAATAGCGCGGCAAGGACGGAGGCTTGTTTTGCTTGTGCAGGATCGGTATGACGTTCAGCTTGGTCCAGCCATAATGCTTGTTGGCCCATTAATGCGCGGGTACCTTCATTGAACGACTTTTGTGATAACAGCATACGGCGAACATCACCGTGTACGAGTAATGAATCAGCAGCTTGCTCAGGCTGCTTAATACCGCTTAATGCACGGCCTTGAATACGCTCTTTGGCATAAACAAGAGCATTTTGGTACGCAATATCTGATACGCCTAAACCTTGAATCCCCACGCCCAAACGTGCTTGGTTCATCATGGTAAACATGGCTTTTAGACCTTGATGTGGCGCGCCAACGAGCTCACCGATTGCGCCGTCAAAATGCATTACACACGTTGAATTACCGTGAATGCCCATTTTATGTTCTAAACCGGTAGCACTTAATGTGTTTGCTGCGCCTAGGCTGCCATCGGCATTGACTAAAAATTTAGGCACTGCAAACAACGAAATGCCTTTAACGCCCTCTGGCGCATCGGGTAGGCGAGCTAATACTAAATGAATAATATTGTCGGCAAGATCGTGGTCGCCCGATGAAATAAAGATTTTCTCACCGCTAATGGCAAATAACTCATCACCCGCAGGCACCGCTTTAGTGCGTAATAATGCTAAATCTGTACCGGCATGAGATTCGGTTAAGTTCATGGTGCCAGTCCATTCGCCGCTGACCAATTTGGCTAAGTACTTTTGTTTCAGCGCATCGCTACCGTGCACATGAATCGCCGAATAAGCGCCATGGGTTAACCCTGGATACATAGCAAACGCCATATTCGTCGCGGTTTTCATTTCAGTAGCAAAGGTGCCAATCACTTCAGGTAAGCCTTGGCCGCCAAATTCAGGATCGCAAGTTAATGTCGCCCAACCATCTTCTACATATTGTTTGTAAGCTTGCTTAAACCCTTTTGGTGTAATGACCTTGCCGTCAACCAGTTTACAGCCTTCTAAGTCACCGCTGGCATTGAGTGGCAGCATAATGTCGGTGGTAAAGTCGGCAACACCTTGCAAAATCGCATCAGTGAGATCCGCATCTATTTCATCAAAACCGCGTAAATCAGTTTGTTGATAAATATTCAGCAATTCAGACAATATGAATTGATAATCACGCAGAGGAGCTTGGTAAATAGGCATAAGATCATTCCTTGGTTATGGTTAACGCAATGTTGCCAGTAACTAGCTTGTTAATTGTTACTGGTCCAATCAGATGGTGTCAGTGTATATAACATACCCAATTTCGAGTAAAAACTCAGTATTATTTTTACGTAAGCGTAAACTTATTTGTTGGGTGTTGACGTCACGATTTGTTGACTGTGAATATTAATACCCATATTCATCTGTAAAAGATCATATGTTAGCGAATACAAAATGGCTTAAGTCGGGTCTATTGATGTAATCAATAAATAACTTGAATGCGACATAAGGTCAGTGTGAAAGTTAACGCATAAAACAGGGCGAGATATGAAGGTATTTGGGACAATATTGGGGATGTTAATCTTGTTAATGTTGCAGTTGCATGTTGCTCATGCGGCGGCGCAGCTTAATGAGTCGGTTGCCGCTAACTTTACGTTATCGACCGCCGATGGCGAGCACGTCAGTTTGAGTGACTATGCTGGCAAGCCTGTCGTCATTCACTTTTGGGCCACTTGGTGCCCTTATTGTAAAAAATTACAGCCCGGTTTAGAAAAACTTCGACTTAAATATCAACATACCGATTTACAGATGATAGGCATCAGTTTTAACGAAGATGCTGATGCAAATCCTGCCCAAAGTTTGCTTGACCGTGGTGTCGGGATGATAACGTTAGTCAAGGGCGATAAAGTGGCCGAGCTATACGAGGTCAAAGGTACGCCCACGACAGTGTTTATCGATCGTAGTGGCCATATTGTATGGATTACGCATACCGCCGATCCAAACGATGTGAATTTAGACAAAGCACTGCAATATATACTGCAATAACGGCGCGGTTTATTTGGCTTTTCGACGTAACGTCAATTTTAACATTAGCGGTCCAATAAGGGTCGTTAAGGCAATCACCATTACTAAAATCGCGAATTCTTTAGCGTGAATGACCCCTAGCTGTCGGCCCATTTCAGCAAACACTAACCCGACTTCACCACGGGGAACCATCGCCGAGCCGACAATACACCGTTCTCGCCAATCGGAACTCGCTGTTAGACCTGCAACAAACTTGGCTGCGACTGCAATTAAGGTTAATCCAAGTAACAACAGTATTCCCATTAAGCTCAAATCAAGCTGACTAAGATCAAGGCTAATCCCTACGTAGACAAAAAAGACCGGGCTAAATAATTGCACCAATGGTTTGGCAGACTCTTCGAGTTTATGAGTAAAAGCAAATGGGTTTTTAAGATACCGATTAAAGGGGGAGGTGAATTGTCTTGATAAGCCCATACCTACGGCAAAGCCGCCCAAAATGGCAGGTGTGCCAAACCAGTGGGCTAACCAAGCGAAGAGACAAATTAATGCCATAACGACCATGACTTCATACCCCGGAATACTGGCTTTAAGATGCAACCAGCGGGTTAAATAAATGATGGTTCTCACTAACGGTGGGCTAAGAATGATAAACGCTGCAATCATGGCAAATAACACTAGAGTTGAGCCAATAGCAAACTCGCCTGATGAGGCAAAGTTAAACAATACGCTTAATAAAATCACCCCAACGATATCATCGATAACAGCCGCGCCAAGAATAATATGCCCTGCCTGACTTTGAGTTTGATTATTTAAGCTTAATACCCGCATTGAAATACCAATGCTGGTGGCTGTGAGGGCGCAACCAAAAAATAATGCGGTAAAAGGAGGAATAGAAAGCCAATACATGCTGGCAGTACCACAAGCCAATAACGGCATCGCAATGCCGAGTAGCGCAACACGCATTGCTTTGTGGCCAGAATTAGCCAGATGTTTGATTGAGGTTTCGCAGCCGATATCAAATAACAGCAATATCACACCTAACTCGGCAATGATGGCTAAAGTGCTGTGTGGGGTAACCCAATTGAGTAGTGACGGGCCAATAATGATCCCAGCGGTGACTTCTCCCACCACGCTAGGAAACCCAAATCGTGCACTCAACTCACCAAATAAGCGGCCGCCAACTAGAATGAGAAAAAGTGCCATTACAAAGCTGTCTATTGCCATCTCATTTTCCTTAAGTTGGGCAATATGTATTTGATAGTTTTGGTCTAACAAAGTTGATGTTGATCAATTTTTACACCGATACTTATGCACAAACTTACGCTATTAGCTAAGCTAAAGATAGTTACTAGCTCACGTTTATTGAGAATGTTTTTTGTCTATGTTGCCGCTATTTTTACTTGGCTTTTGATTCAGTGATTGAACAATTGAGCCGGTTAGATTTTGATTAGGTGATGAGCAGAATTCTATTGAGATAGCACCGCAGCGATATCAGTATCTGCCAATGTGTTTAGGATGCAAATGAATCATTAACACGTCCCATAAAGGAGATTTAAATGAACAAAATGTTTGTGATTGCTCAAATGGAAAGCGCGCACACAGATGCTGTTGCGCATGGGGTGGCGTTAGCGAAACAATTAAATAAACAAGCCGAAGTGTTTGCTTATACTTATGCTTATTTAAGTGGTGCCGACCGTGACAGCCCAAGGTTAGCCGGAGTGGCCCAAAAAGCCTTGATGACTCAACGAGAAAAACAATTACAAGCCCATTTAGATACGCTCGATGCTGAAGATGTGCCATTACATGTGATTTGGAGTAAATACCTTTTTGAACATGCTTGCAGCCATGCTCAGCGTCATGGTTTTGATTTAATGGTTAAAGCAGTTCACCATGCCGAACATTATTTACCTACAGACTGGCAGCTTATTCGCCATACGACAGTGCCTTTATTATTGCTCACCAACAATCCACTCAATAATGGACAAACGACCTTAATCTCAATCGACTTAGGCACCAGTAACCCTGCCAAACAACGCCTTAATGATGCTGTCATTGCGCATGGAAAGCAGTTTGCTAAAGCGACGGGGACAACGCTACATGTTGCTTACGTACTCAGAATTCCGCAAATTGTGCGCGATATGGATTTGCTTGATATTAATGCATTGGTGAAAAAATCGTATGCCGAGCATAAACAAAAAATTGCCGAGATAGGCGTTGATGCTGATTGCATGCACATCATTACCGGTGAGCCAGAATTATGTTTATTTGAATTAGCCTGCCGCTTAAAAAGCCAATATTTTGTAGTAGGTGCAAGGCAGCGCCAAGGGTTGTTAGGACGAATTATTGGCAATACTGCTGAAGAGATTTTAAGTCGTATACGCAGTAATGTATTGGTTATCCCAACCGAAGAATAATGCTTAATACCATTGCGCATTAATAAATGACCACTCAGAATGCGTCCAGCGGTTTTTGATTAAGGCGTCGCTATGTAGTAATTGTTCCCTTTCAAATAGCTAGAACGCAGAGCAAAAGCGGCTGGGGCATTCCTTTCAGGCGAGTTTTAAAAGGGCTTACACTGCGTTGCATGACTTCGAAAGAGAACAACTATTCATTCAGTCATACGCCTTGTTTAAGCCCTTTTAAATTCTCGCTGAGAGAGCATTTACTAACGCGCAATGGTATAAAAACCGATAACAAAAAGCCCGGTAAAAACCGGGCTTATTGCACATGACGTTTAAATCTTAAAACGTCATTTCAGGCACGTGTTCAGGCACCACGAGCTTACCCGCAGTTTTTGTGACAATTTCTTCAACCGACACGCCTGGTGCGCGCTCTAAAAGATGGAATGCACCGTCTTTAATTTCCATAAAGGCTAAATCGGTAATGACGCGTTTAATGCAACCATAACCGGTTAATGGCAATTCACATGTAGACAATAATTTTGAATTACCGTGCTTGTCGGCATGCATCATGGTAACAATAATATTATCAGCACCAGCGACTAAATCCATTGCGCCGCCCATGCCTTTAATCAGCTTGCCTGGGATCATCCATGAGGCGATAGAGCCATTAACATCCACTTCAAATGCGCCTAATACCGTTAAGTCAACGTGACCGCCACGGATCATTGCAAAGCTTTCTGCTGATGAAAAGAATGACGCGCCTGCAACTGCGGTGACTGTTTGTTTGCCGGCGTTGATAAGGTCGGCATCAATGTTTTCTTCCGTTGGAAACTCACCCATGCCGAGTAAACCATTTTCAGATTGCAGCATTACTTGCATGCCTTGCGGAATATAGTTAGCCACAAGGGTAGGGATCCCAATACCTAAATTAACGTAAAAACCGTCTTGTAATTCTTTTGCTACGCGCTGGGCGAGTTGTTCTCTGGTCAGTGCCATGGTGTTGTCTCCCTTATTTCGCAGCTTTAACGGTACGTTGCTCAATACGTTTTTCAAAGCTGGCTTTGATGACGCGGTCAACATAAATACCGGGTGTATGGATGTGGTCTGGATCGAGCTCGCCTGGTTCAACAATCTCTTCCGCTTCGACTACGGTAATTTTACCCGCAGTGGCCATCATTGGATTAAAGTTAGCGGCGGTTTTTCGAAACACTAAATTACCCATGGTGTCGGCTTTCCATGCGCGAACTAAGGCAAAATCTGCCGTCAATGATTCTTCTAATACGTAATGACGCCCTTTAATTTCACGGGTTTCTTTACCGTCAGCTATCGGCGTGCCGTAACCAGTTGCGGTGAAAAATGCCGGAATACCGGCGCCGCCAGCACGGATTTTCTCGGCCAATGTGCCCTGTGGCGTGAGAATGACATTAAGCTCACCAGACAACATTTGTTGTTCAAAGGTGGCATTTTCGCCAACATAAGAGGCAATCATGGTCGAAATTTGATGTTGTTTAAGCAATAAGCCTAAACCAAAATCATCAACACCCGCATTGTTTGAAATGGCGGTTAAGCCTTTTACACCCAATTTAACCATGTGGTTAATTAAGCCCTCAGGAATACCACACAAACCAAAGCCGCCGACCATAATGGTCATGTCGTCATTCAGTCCTGCTAGTGCTTCTTCATAGCTGTGGACGACTTTATTGAATCCTGCCATCTTGTTGTCCTTATTGTTATGTTCACAACGGTGAGTATTTTTCTGCTAACCAGTGTGAGTATATGTGATTATGTTCTGATTGCATTTGCCACTTTAGACCCATTAGCACGCCCTAATGCGCGGCTAATGTTGTCGCCTGCCAGCGCAAGCTTAGCGAGATCAATGCCGGTGTCGATCCCCATGCCATGAAGCATGTAGACTAAATCTTCTGTGGCGAGATTGCCCGATGCGCCTTTTGCGTATGGACAACCACCAAGGCCTGCAACTGAGGCGTCAAACACGCTAACACCCATATCGAGGCAGGCAAGTATGTTGGCTAACGCTTGACCGTAGGTGTCATGAAAATGCAGAGCTAATTTGTCAATTGGCACCAATTTGGCGACAGCCTCAACCATTTGCCGCGCTTTAATGGGTGTACCCACACCAATGGTGTCGCCTAGTGAGATTTCGTAGCAGCCCATTTGGTAAAGGATCTCAGAGACTCTCGCGACTTCACTAACAGCAATGTCGCCCTCATATGGGCAACCCAGCACACAAGATACATAACCACGAACTCGGATGTTGTGCTTTTGTGCCGCTTCGATAAGTGGTGCAAAGCGCGCAATTGACTCATCGATAGAGCAATTGATATTTTTCTGACTAAAGCTTTCTGATGCAGCGCCAAAAATAGCTACTTCATCAGCGCCTGCAGCAAGTGCTAATTCAAACCCTTTTAGATTAGGTGTTAATGCACTGTAAACCACACCTGGTTTACGCTTTATTTGACGCAATACATCATTTGAGTCTGCCATTTGTGGCACCCATTTAGGTGACACAAAACTGCCTGCTTCAATACGTTTAACACCAGCATCGGCAAGTTGTGTTATTAGCGTGAGTTTGTCTGCAGTGGTCACCGGCACTTCGTTTTGTAAACCGTCACGCGCGCCGACCTCGAAAATGCTCACTTTAGTCGGTAACATTTACGCTTCCTCGACGTTAGCTTCAGAGGCTAATGGTTCAACGTTTAACAGTTGTGCGCCATCGCTAACAAGCTCACCGCTTTGGAAATAAAACTCACTGACCACGCCATCAAATGGCGCCTCGATGGTGTATTCCATTTTCATCGCTTCCATCACTAATAAGCCTTGGCCTGCTTTAACTTGCTCGCCAACTTCTACTAAGTGCGTCACAACCGTGCCATTCATTGGTGCTTTAAGCTTATCTGCATGGTTTACCACTTCCTCGACCACTTGAGCCAAAATGGCTTTAAAGTGATAACTGCCAGAAGGTAAAAATAACGTAAAGTCATCGCCTTGATGGCTCACAGGGATTTTGCTTTTATGACCGTTTATTTCTGCAAGCAGTAAATCGGCTTTTAGCTCTCCCCCTAAGCTCAACACTTGGTCGTGTAAACACAAATGATATTGCTCACCAACGGCGGTCAGTAGCAAATCATGTTGTTGAACATCGCTAGCAGCGTCTGTTAATAACGACACATGATGTACGCTTGAACTGTTGAGTCTAAAGCCGCTGACTTGGCCCCAAGGTGAATACGGGTCGGCGCTATTTATGGCCAACGCTTTTGCCGCTTGTTTGCGTGACAGCACTTGAAAAAGTCCTGCTAGTGCTAACGCGGTATCTGCTTCAATAGCCGCGTCACCAATTAAGGTGTCGCCATAACGCTCAATAAAGTCAGTACAGAAGTCTGCCGCAGCAAAGGCTGGATGCTCTGCAATGTTGGCTAAAAATTCGATATTATGTTTAAGGCCACTGATTTGGTATGACTCAAGCGCATGGACTAAACGTTGCAGCGCGCGCGGGCGTGACTCGTCCCACACAATCAACTTGGCGATCATCGGGTCGTAAAAGTTACTGATGACATCGTTTTCACGAATGCCGGAATCAATCCGTACATGGCGGTTTTGTTCTGGTTCACGTAAAAAGTTGAGCTTGCCGCTGGCAGGTAAAAATTCATTTTGCGGATCTTCTGCGTAAATACGCACTTCAAATGAGTGACCATGAATACGCACTTCATCCTGACGCAGCGGCAATTCACCACCACTGGCAACAACCAACTGCCATTTTACTAAGTCTTGGCCTGTCACCATTTCGGTAACCGGATGCTCAACTTGTAAACGAGTATTCATTTCCATGAAGTAAAAGCTGTTGTCGGTATCAAGCAAAAACTCAACCGTGCCCGCGCCAACATAATCAATGGCTTTAGCTGCTGCTACTGCTGCATTACCCATTTGTGCACGAAGCTCATCAGATAAACCTGGAGCAGGCGCTTCTTCAACGACTTTTTGATGACGACGTTGAATAGAACAATCACGGTCTGATAAGTAAATTGCATTGCCTTGAGTGTCGGCAAACACTTGCACTTCAACATGACGAGGTTGACGTAAGTAGCGCTCCATTAACAGTTTGTCATTGCCAAATGACGAGCTGGCTTCACGGCGTGCAGATTTTATGGCTTCAAGAATTTCACCGTCGTTTTCAACGACGCGCATTCCTTTACCACCGCCGCCGTAGGCCGCTTTAATCAGTAACGGGAAGCCAACAGCTTTTGCTTCGGCGATTAAGGTGGCATCGGTTTGATCATCGCCATGATAACCCGGCACTAAGGGCACATTGGCTTTTGACATGATGTCTTTGGCGGCACTTTTGCTGCCCATGGCATCAATCGCATCGCTACCCGGACCAACAAAGGCAATACCGTTTTGTTCGCATTTACGGGCAAATTCAGCATTTTCTGATAAAAAACCGTAACCAGGATGAATCGCTTCTGCACCTGACTTTTTGGCTATCTCAATGATTAAATCAGCTTTTAAATATGACTCGGCTGGGACGCTGCCACCTAGGTAATACGATTCATCAGCCATGGCCACATGGCGCGCATCTTTGTCGGCATCGGAATAAAGGGCAATGGTGCGAACACCCATGGTTTGCGCGGTTTTAATAATACGGCAAGCAATTTCACCACGGTTAGCAATCAGTAATTTGGTAAACATTATTAGGCTCCTTGTGGATCAGATTTAGCGGCTTGCCATGTAGGCGTACGTTTTTCAAAGAAAGCATTAAGGCCTTCTTGACCTTCATCTGATACACGAATACGAGCAATCTGCTCGCTGGTAAAATTGAGCGTAGCGTCGTCTATCACGCCGTTTTCTAAATGCGATACGAGATTTTTTGCCCATGCCATACCCTGAGGGCTATTGGCATTAAATGCGGCGATAAAAGGGGACGCCGCAGCATCTAAGTCATCGTTAACTTCGTGAATAACTTGATGTGTTAAAGCAACATCAGCACTAAAGCGTTCAGCGGTCAGCATAAAGCGGCGTGATTGGCGATTACCCATAGCACGAACCACATACGGGCTAATTACCGCAGGGATAAGACCCAATTTCACTTCGCTTAAGCAAAAACTGGCGCGAGTGTTAGCAATGGCAATATCGCAGCAACAAATTAAGCCCAATGCACCACCAAAGGCTGCACCTTGTACCAAGGCAATGGTCGGTTTTGGGAATTTGTCGAGTATATGCATTAACTTGGCAAGCTCGTGGGCATCCGTCAGGTTTTGCTCAAAGTCCATCTGTGCTTGTTTGCGCATCCAATTAAGGTCGGCGCCAGCACTGAAATTTTTGCCATTTGCACGCAATATCAACATATTGCATTGACTGTCTTTGGCAAAGTGTTCGATAGCCTGGATCATCTCGCTAATCATCACTTCATCAAAGGCATTATGCACTTCAACTCGGTTTAAAATGAGCTCTGCCACCCCTTGTTCTAGGCGGCATTCAATGAACTTATATTGGTTTGATAACATTATTTATTACTCCTTATTAGCAGAATTAACCGCACAATTACATGCGGAACACCCCAAAGCGGGTGTCTTCAATAGGAGCATTTAATGCTGCTGATAAGGCTAAGCCAACCACGTCACGCGTTTGTGCTGGATCAATAATGCCATCATCCCAAAGTCGCGCACTGGCATGATACGGATGACCTTCTTTTTCGTATTGATCAACAATGGGTTTACGGAAGGCTTGCTCATCTTCTGCCGACCATTCAACGCCTTTACGGGCTAAACCATCGCGGCGCACTGTCGCTAATACGCCAGCAGCTTGTTCGCCACCCATGACCGAAATACGCGCGTTAGGCCACATCCACATCATAGTCGGTTCAAATGCGCGGCCACACATACCGTAGTTACCCGCGCCATAACTGCCACCGATAATGACGGTAAATTTAGGCACATTAGCACAAGACACTGCAGTCACCATTTTGGCGCCATGTTTGGCAATGCCTTCGTGTTCGTACTTTTTACCTACCATAAAGCCGGTAATATTTTGCAGGAATAACAGCGGGATTTTACGTTGGCAACACAGTTCTATGAAGTGAGCACCTTTTTGCGCAGACTCTGAAAATAAGATGCCGTTATTGGCGACAATACCAACAGGGTAACCGTGAATACGCGCAAAACCACATACTAGGGTTGCGCCGTAGTTGGCTTTAAATTCGTCAAAGTCAGAGTCATCAACCACGCGGGCAATCACTTCTTTTACATCAAACGGCTTTTTAAGATCGGTACCGACAATGCCGTACAATTCATGGATGTCGAATTGTGGTGGTTTGACTGGGCTTAATAAGCTTTTGATTTCTTTTTGATGGTTTAGACGCAGTACTGCACGGCGAGCAAGCTCAAGCGCGTGGTCGTCATTTTGTGCTAAATGATCGGCAACACCGGATATTTTAGTGTGAACTTCTGCACCGCCAAGTTCTTCTGCACTGACTTCTTCACCTGTCGCTGCTTTCACTAAAGGAGGACCAGCTAAAAAGATGGTGCCTTGATCTTTAACAATAATAGACTCATCGGCCATTGCAGGCACATAAGCACCGCCTGCGGTACATAAGCCCATCACCACGGCAATTTGTGGAATGCCTTTGGCTGACATTTGCGCTTGGTTATAGAAAATTCGGCCGAAATGATCGCGGTCTGGAAACACTTCATCTTGACGGGGTAAATTCGCGCCGCCTGAATCGACTAGGTAGATACACGGTAAGTGGCAACGGCTAGCAATATCTTGCGCACGCAAATGCTTTTTAACGGTAATAGGGTAGTAAGTGCCGCCTTTTACGGTGGCATCGTTAGCGATAATCATGCACTCAACACCGCTGACGCGGCCAATACCTGCAATCACGCCAGCGGCTGGAACTTCTTCGTCATAGACTTCGTAAGCAGCAAATTGCGATATTTCTAAGAAAGGTGAACCTGGGTCGAGTAGTTTTTCAACCCGCTGGCGCGGCAATAATTTACCACGAGATAAATGGCGTTCTAATGCCACAGGGCCGCCACCTTGTTCGATTTTTTTTAGTTTTTGTTGAAGATCATCGACCAATAACGCCATGCTGTCTGACTTGGCTTTAAATTCGTCACTGCGAGGATTGATACGGCTGCTCAGTTGCGTCATTTCTATATCCTTAATGAAGCAAAAAATAGGGGGCTTGATTAAGGCGACATGACATGCTTGATATGCCGCCTTCGTACTGAAATGTTGGTTACTTTGACTCGTTAAACAATTCGCGACCAATTAACATGCGGCGAATTTCTGAGGTGCCTGCACCAATTTCGTAAAGCTTAGCATCACGCAATAAACGGCCTGTGGCGTATTCGTTGACATAGCCATTACCGCCGAGTAATTGAATCGCATCTAAAGCCATTTTAGTGGCAAGTTCTGCACTGTATAAAATCGCGCCAGCGGCATCTTTGCGGGTGGTTTCACCACGGTCACAAGATTTAGCCACACTGTAAACATATGAGCGTGCAGCATTCATACCTGTGTACATATCGGCTAACTTGCCTTGCACTAGTTGGAATTGACCAATGGATTGACCAAACTGTTCACGTTCATGAACGTAAGGCACCACGATGTCCATACAGGCAGACATAATGCCTAATGGACCGCCAGATAAGACGACGCGTTCATAATCAAGGCCGCTCATCAGCACTTTTACGCCATTGTTTAGGCCGCCTAAGATGTTTTCTTCTGGTACTTCACAGTCTTCAAACACCAATTCACAAGTGTTCGATCCGCGCATACCTAGCTTGTCGAGTTTTTGTGCCTGGCTAAATCCTTTCGATCCACGCTCAACGATAAATGCGGTAATGCCATGAGCACCTTTTTCTATGTCGGTTTTGGCGTAAATCACATAAGTGTGGGCATCAGGGCCGTTAGTGATCCACATTTTATTGCCGTTAAGGATGTAACGATCGCCTTCTTTGCGTGCGTTTAGCTTCATTGACACTACATCCGAACCCGCGTTGGGTTCGCTCATGGCAAGGGCACCAATGTGTTCGCCACTGACTAGCTTTGGTAAGTATTTAGCTTTTTGCGCATCATTACCGTTACGGTTAATTTGGTTGACACATAAGTTTGAGTGAGCACCATAACTTAACCCAATAGAGGCTGATGCGCGGGAGATTTCTTCCATTGCGACAACGTGAGCAAGATAGCCCATGTTGGCCCCGCCATATTGCTCATCAACAGTGACACCTAATAAACCCATATCGCCAAGTACTGGCCACAATTGATTAGGAAAGGCATTGTCGATATCGACTTGGGCAGCCATAGGGGCAATTTCGTTAGCGGCAAAACCACGCACTGCATCACGTAACATATCTACATCTTCACCTAAACCGAAATTTAAACTGGTATATAAATCGCTCATTTGTATGTGTCCTGTTGAATTTTATTATCGTCTGGCAAAATATTGGCTGCCAACGCGTTATGGATGCGTTTTTGGCAGTGGGTTAAATGTTGGCCGAATTGAGTCAGCCATTTGTTATTGTTTGATTATTTGTTTTTCTTAGCTGAATTATCTTCTAATGCCGCTTTACATTGCTGTTCAGCTGAATTGAGCTCCATTAACACGACTTTAATGTCGTCCATTTGCTGCTGTAGAGACGATTTTTTCTCGTTAACCAAATCAAGCATAGTTTGTAGTTGAGTTGAGCTGCTTTTATCTGCGTCGTAAAGTTCAAATAAACGTCGTGTTTCTGCTAACGAAAATCCAAGGCGTTTGCCGCGAAGAATGAGCTTTAATCGAACGCGGTCTTTTAAGCTGTAAATGCGAGTTTGCCCACGACGCTTAGGTTTAATCAAGCCTTGGTCTTCGTAAAAACGAATACTGCGGGTGGTGATATCAAATTCTTTTGATAAGTCACTGATTGAATATGTTGATTGAGGGATGTGGATTGTGCTCATCATGTCACCAAAAGTGCTTCTTTTAATGCAAGATATATGAAGTTTACGTAAAGGTAAAGTTTGCGGGGTGTTTTTTGGCTATTTGTGGCGTTCAATAGTGTTAAATTTGCTTGCCAGTTACGAACGTATTATACATTAAGTATCTGTTATGTTTTGATTTTTGTCTCAGTAGGAAGTTTACTGTTGAATGTTAAACACTTGATTGAAACTAAAGGTTTTTTCAAGGATTGACTTGGCTATTATCCCTTTGTCTAATAGGGCTATTTAATGAATTCTGCTCATAATCATTACAATACAAGCTAATTAATGGAGAGCAATATGGCTGATTTAGGACTATCAATGCACGCACAATCGATAGCCGAGCCCGATGTCTTTTGGCAACAAGCTGCAGAGGCTATTAGTTGGGACGTCGCACCCAAGACAGTGTTAGACGACAGTAACAAGCCTTTTTATCGCTGGTTTGCTGATGGCAAAATGAATACCTGTTTTAATGCCGTTGACCGCCATGTACTTGCTGGCCGAGGTGAACAAACAGCGATTCATTATATTAGCCCTGTTACCCAAAACGAATATTCTATTAGCTATGACTCTGTATTAGCTCAAGTTAAACGCCTTGCAGGATTAATGACATCATTGGGTGTGACCAAGGGCGATCGCGTTGTCATTTACATGCCTATGGTGCCAGAAACCGCTTATGCCATGCTGGCGTGTGCGCGAATAGGTGCGATTCACTCTGTGGTGTTTGGTGGTTTTGCCGCCAATGAATTATCGACTCGTATTAACGATGCTAAACCGACATTAATTTTATCTGCCTCGTGCGGTATTGAGCCTTCAGGCGTAGTGCCTTATAAGCCTTTATTAGATGACGCTTTGTCTCAAGCAAAGCATAAAGTAGAACATTGCATTATTTTAAATCGAACTGAATATCAGGCTGAGCTACACGCACCCCGTGATGTCGATTGGTATGAAGCATTAATAGATGCGCCAGATGCCGATTGTGTTGCCCTTGATGCTACAGACCCTCTGTACGTGCTCTATACCTCGGGAACAACAGGGCAACCTAAAGGCGTTGTTCGTGATAATGGTGGTCATGCTGTTGCCTTAGCATGGTCAATGAAGCACATCTATGATGTTGGTGTCGGTGATGTGTTTTGGGCTGCATCGGATGTGGGTTGGGTGGTAGGGCATTCATATATTGTTTATGGGCCATTGCTGGTGGGTGCGACGACCATAATGTACGAAGGGAAGCCTATTGGTACTCCCGATGCCGGTGCTTTTTGGCGTATTATCGAACAAAAGCAAGTGCGAAGCTTTTTTACCGCGCCGACGGCTATTCGTGCAATTAAGCGAGAAGATCCAGACGGTGAATTTATTAAACAGTTTGACTTATCTTGCCTGAAGCAGATGTACTTAGCTGGCGAGCGCTGCGATCCTGAAACTTTAAATTGGAGTCAGCAACATTTGGGCAAACCTGTTGTTGACCATTGGTGGCAAACAGAAACAGGCTGGCCAGTTGCCGCCAACTTAATGGGTACCGATCCCATTGAGATTAAAGCGGGATCACCCGCTAGAGCGGTTCCTGGGTATCAAGTAGAAATTCTTGATGCAATGGGAGAACAAGTGGCCACTAACGAAAGCGGAAATGTTGTGATTAAACAGCCCCTACCACCGGGTACGCTCACGACATTATGGCAAAATGATAAACGTTATATTGACAGTTACTTGTCGATGTACCCAGGTTATTACTTAACTGGAGATGCGGGTTATATTGATGAAGATGGCTATTTATACATTATGAGCCGTATTGATGACATTATTAATGTTGCCGGACACCGTTTATCAACGGGTCGTTTTGAAGAAGTATTGTGTCAACATCCTGCCGTTGCTGAGGCAGCGGTAATTGGCGTGCAAGATAAGCTTAAAGGCCAAGTGCCTCTGGGTTTAGTGGTGCTTAAAAATGGCGTGACGTTATCCGATGATATGCTTTATAAAGAGTTGCTTGCATTAGTACGTCATGAAATTGGCCCCGTCGCGTCGTTTAGATTAGTCAGTGCAGTACAAAAGCTGCCTAAAACGCGTTCGGGTAAAATTTTGCGAGCGACCATGCGTAAGATTGCTGATAACCAAGAATACACCATGCCAGCCACGATTGAAGATCCGCAAACCTTGGATATTGTTCGCAATGCGCTGACAAAAATGGGCTATGCCAATGCGTTAACGTCTGAGTTAACCAAGGTATAAATCATTTTGTAACACAAAAAAGCCATTTTTCACGCTAAAAGTAAAACCATAAAAGCCGAGTGTTTTTATGGTTTTTTCTATTGTGACAAGATGTTACCTTCAATTAAACAGATTGGGCTTACTTTGTAAAAAACAGCGTTTCCGCGTTTTGTGACTGGTAATTTAGTTACAAGAATCGCTATAATTGCCACCCAAATGGATTCGCACTACGCGATTAATCTCTGTGACCTGTGGAAACATACACTATGAATAACCACACCCAACAATCTCACGTCGGCGTTATTGGCCTTGGTGTGATGGGCAAGAACCTTGCACTAAACATCGCGGATAACGGCTATCATGTTGCTGTTTTTGATTTAGATACCCAAAAAGTCAATGCCGCAATCTCACAAGAAGAAAGTGAACGAAAAGCGGGCGTCGCGGTACGTATGCAAGCCTGTAATAATCTTTCAGAAATGCTCGAAAATCTGGTTGAACCACGCGTTATCGTCTTATCTGTTCCAGCTGGCGCGCCAGTTGATGGTGTCTGTAAATCATTAATTGAAGCGGGTATTGAAGCGAAAGATATTGTAATTGATACGGGTAACAGTTTATGGACTGATACTGTTGCGCGTGAAGCGCAGTATAAAGGTCAGTTTACCTTTTTTAGTTCAGCTGTTTCTGGTGGTGAAGTTGGCGCACGTTTTGGGCCTTCATTAATGCCAAGTGGTGATGAAAATGCCTGGCGTTATGTTGAGCCCATTTGGAAAGCCATTGCCGCTAAAGTGGATCCTGAAACGGGTTTGCCTATTGAGCGTTTTGAGCCTGGTAATCCGGTCACTGAAGGTGAGCCTTGCACCACCTATATCGGCCCTGCGGGCTCAGGCCATTACGTTAAAATGGTTCATAACGGCATTGAATATGCGGATATGCAGCTTATTTGTGAAGCTTATCAATTACTCAGTGACGGCTTAGGCATGTCAGCTCATGAGATTGGTGATGTGTTTAATACCTGGAATAAAGGTATTCTTAACAGTTATCTGATGGGAATTAGCGCTGAAGTTTTACAACAAGATGACCCCTTAACCGGTAAGCCGTTAGTTGAAATGATTTTAGATAAAGCAGGCCAAAAAGGCACTGGTTTATGGACCGCGGTAAGCAGTTTACAAATTGGTTGCCCCGCACCAACGATTGCAGAAGCTGTTTATGCTCGTGCTGTTAGCACCCAGAAAACCTTGCGCATGCAGTTAAGTTCCAAGTTAGCCGGCCCAGCACCTGTGGCATTTAATGATGCCGAAAAAGCAGAGTTTATTGCTAACCTTGAAGATGCTTTATATTGCGCTAAAGTGTGTTGCTATGCCCAAGGCTTCCAGCTGATGGCAATGGCAGCAAAAGAGCAAAGTTGGACGTTAGATTTTGCTGAAATTGCTAAGATTTGGCGTGCGGGTTGTATTATTAGAGCGACCTTCTTACAGTCAATCACACAGGCTTATCAAGAAGATGCAAACCTTGCTAACTTGTTGATGGCTGAAACTTTTAGCCAAACATTGTCGCAAAAACACCTTAATTGGCGTAAAACTGTTGCAGCATCGGTTATGCAGGGTATTCCTGCACCGTGTATTAGTTCTGCAATTGCTTATTATGACAGTTACCGCTGCGAGACATTACCGGCAAACTTGTTACAAGGTCAGCGTGACTTTTTTGGATCGCACACGTTTGAGCGTACCGATAAGCCAGCAGGTGAGAAATACCATTTAGATTGGAGCGCCAAACAGCGCACATTAGCTAAAGTGTAGGCTGGTTGAGCAATAAAAAAGGCGTCTCATTGTATGAGGCGCCTTTTTTCTTTCTGCTGTTTATGGTGTTTGTTAATAACTGGCCCTAGGGTTAACGCTATCAACGTAAAGAAAAGAATAAACCCACACTAAACAGTACACTGAATATCATCGTTAGCTTGGCTGTTTGCCCAAGTATTGGATTAAGTGCTTCACCCGAGTTGTTATGGAACTCTCGGCTTAAATTGCGGGCAATGACTAAGGACACGCCAGCCAGTAATACCGGTAAACCATCGAGTGAGCCTAATAAAAAACCCGCAATAATGATCCCAAAGGGTAAGTATACAAAGCTTTGATATAAAACCTTTGCTTGTGCTTCGCCAATGCGCACCGCAAGGGTATTTTTACCCGCTTTGGTGTCGGTTGTAATATCTCGGGTGTTATTCACCAGCATGATAGCAGCATTAAAAAAGCCGATAGCACAGCCGAGTAACCAAGATGTCATCGTGGTTGTGCCTGCTTGTAAATAATAACTTCCTACAACAGCGACTAGACCAAAAAAGACAAATGCGGCTATTTCACCTAATCCGTGAGAAGCTAGCGGGTAAGGGCCACCACTGTAACAAAGTGCACCCAAAATAGAGGCAGCAGCTAAGATAGCAATCGGCCAGCCGCCATGCACAATCAATAGAGAACCAACAATTAATGCCGTTAACAAGCAGCCTATCATGGCATTTCGGACATGATGTGGCGCTATCATGCCGCTTTGGGTGACACGAACAGGCCCAATACGCTCTTCGGTATCGATGCCATTTTTAAAGTCGAAGTAATCGTTGGCTAAATTAACCGATATTTGCAGTAAAACAGCGCATAACATTGAGGTAAATGCGATGAGTAAGCTAAATTGACTCAAGCCAATAGCGAGCATATTTCCCACAAGTAATGGACCAATAGCGGCGGGTAATGTGCGTGGGCGAATAGCCATAAACCATGATTGCATAGAACTAGATTGCATAATATTGTGATACACAGAGTCGATTAGCCTTGTCTAATATCATATCAAATATTCAATTAGGGTGCTGATATGAATCTTTGCGTTATATCACTATTTTACCAATTGCTTTCAGATGACGTTTATTCAACTGTTTAACAACAAATAAGCTAGAAAACGTAAGCTTAACTAAGGTAACCTTAACGCGTTAATTTTTGTTGTATAGAAGGTATTATGAGTCAGGTATTAAACGATTTATTGTCATTATTATCACTAGAAAAACTTGAAGATGGTTTGTTTCGCGGCCAAAGCCAAGATTTAGGGTTTGGCCATGTTTTTGGTGGCCAGGTGATGGGGCAAGCGTTAAGTGCGGCAAAACAGACTGTTAGCGCAGACCGACATGTACATTCTTTACATTCTTACTTTTTGCGCGCAGGCGATGAAAAGCAACCTATCGTTTATGACGTTGAGAATATGCGCGACGGTGGCAGTTTTAGTGCTCGCCGGGTTAAAGCAATACAAAAAGGTCGGCCAATATTTTACATGACCTGTTCGTTTCAAAAGTATGAAGAAGGTTTTGAGCATCAAGCTCAAATGCCAGATGTTCCCGGCCCAGAAGGATTGTTGAACCAGCAAGAGCTGGCCATGACCATGCGTGATAAAGTGCCGAAACAAATGCTTGAAAAGTTTATGGCGGATTCACCCATTGAAATGCGCCTTGTGAACCCGATTAACCCGCTAGCACCTGGTACGAATGAGCCTAAGCGTTATGTGTGGTTACGGGCAAATGGACAAGTGCCGAGTAATCATAATATTCAAGAATATTTGTTGGCGTATGCATCAGACTTTAATTTTTTAGTGACCGCGGCTCAGCCTCACAGTGTGTCAGTGTTAACACCTGGAATGCGCTTAGCGACAATCGATCATGCTATGTGGTTCCATAGGCCATTTAATATGGGGGAGTGGTTGCTCTATAGCATTGAAAGCCCTAATGCGGGCGGCGGACGAGGCTTTGTGACAGGCCAGTTTTTTGATAGACAAGGGCGTCTTGTTGCTTCGGCCACACAAGAAGGTTTGTTAAGAATGACGACTAAGCAAAATGACGAGTAAGGACACTGTTATGCTGAAATTAATTCCATGGCTTAAGTTGAGCGTTTTTGCGCTACTGAGTGTGATGCTGAGTGCGTGTGTGACTGTAGAGCCTCCTAAACCTGTAATCGTGAATGGCTATGCTGGTTATTTAGAAAAAATTGCCTTGCCACAAGGTTGTAAAATTAATATCGCGATAATTGATTTTAATCGCCCTGGGGTGATTATTTCTCAGAAAAACTTTGATGTGGCCAGAGCGCCAGTGCCGTTTAAATTTATTTTGCCTGCTGAACTCATCAGTAGCGGCGTAGATTATGGCGTGGTGGCGATGATTACTTACAATGGAAAAGCCATTTTTCAAACCTATGATAAGTATCGTGTGATCAATAACGATAAGTACACCACCGAAGTATTGATGAAGCGCGTTAAATAACATATTAAATTACCGACTTCACAAACTTACCTATCCGTCATTGATCTCTATCTGTGACGGGTAATAATCTGTTTTCTCTCCTAATGTGCTGTTTAGGTTGCTTATGACAGAGTTAGCGCCAACTTATCGTTCACATGCACAAACCCGCTTAATTTGGGCATTGTGTATTGCTTCTGTAGTGATTTACATTAATTTGTACACAGTGCAAGGCATGCTGCCCTCTATTGCTGAGCATTTTGACGTGTCTGGCGCCAAGGCGACATTAGTGTTGTCAGTAACCAGTTTTACACTTGCCTTTTCGTTATTGTTTTATGCTGTGTTGTCTGATCGGATAGGCCGCTTAGCGCCTATTGTGGTGAGCTTGTGGCTACTCGCTGCCTCGAATATATTATTGATTTTTGCCGAAACATTCGATGAATTAGTGTGGGTGCGGTTACTGCAAGGAGTGTTGCTAGCCGCGGTCCCTGCGATTTCGATGGCGTATTTCAAAGAGCAATTAGCCCCTAACTTTATGCTAAAAGCGGCAGCTGTTTACATTATGGCCAATAGCATGGGCGGCATTTTCGGGCGGATTTTTGGTGGCCTAATGGCGCAAAATTTATCGTGGCAATCGTCTATGGGCTTGGTGTTTTTGGTGACATTAATGGGGGTGGCATTGGTAACGTATTTATTGCCGCGTAAAGAAATAAAGCCTCCAGTGGTAAAGCAAAAAGTCTCTTTGATGCATAAAATAAAGCAAGACATAAATGGCTTTATGTTTCATCTGTCAGACTCTCAGATGCGGCTTGCTTATGCCATTGGTGGCTTAGCATTTATGATGATGGTGAATCAATTTAGCTTTATTCAGCTGCACATCATGGCCGAACCCTATGGGTTAAGTCGCTTTAATGCGACATTGATTTTTTTATGTTATTCAAGTGGCACCTTTGCTTCATACTTATCTGCAAAATGGATTATGCGCTATGGCTCTATGCCATTATTTAGAGTGGCGTTATGTTTAATGGTCTTGGGTACATTGTTGACTCTGGTTGATACATTGGTTGCAATTGTGGTGGGCTTTTTGATCAGTGCTTGCGGATTTTTCTTAACTCATAGTTGTTGTAATTCGTTTGTGGCAATCCGTGCAACCAGCCATCGAGCTAAGGCAACATCGCTATATTTATGTTGCTACTATCTTGGTGCATCTCTGGGAGGGCCTTATTTAATGCTATTTTGGCATGAAGCTGAATGGAATGGAGTGGTTGTAGGATCGATGAGTCTTTTAACACTGCTTCTAGTGGCTATCTGGCGTTTAGGGATACATCAACAACAGGTTGTTGATGTATCCAAAGCCAGTTAACTCTCGATAAATTGTTTACGGTCAAGATCAAACTTACGCATTTTGTCATATAAGGTTTTACGCGGTAATTCGAGCTGTTCCATCGTTAATTTTATACTGCCTTTATTGTGACTGAGGGCTTCTTCAATCAAGAGGCGCTCAAAAAACTCAACTCGTTGCTGTAATGACATACTGGTGTGCATTGTGGTGTGACTATCTAAATTGCCTGCAAAAGCAGCCTCAGCACCCAATAGTACATAACGTTCAGCTAGGTTGCGTAGCTCGCGAACATTTCCCGGCCAGTCATGCGAAGTCAGCACCATGGTTTGTTGTGGTGTTAAGGCGATTAACGCTTTGTGGTATCGCGCGGATGCAATGCGAGCAAAATGTAAAAACAATAACGGAATGTCTTCTAGGCGCTCTCGCAGTGGCGGGATAACAATAGTGACAAGGTTAAGACGATAGAGTAAATCTTGTCTAAATTGCCCTTGTTCACATAACTGTTGCAGGTTTAACTTGGTGGCGGCAATGACCCGAATGTCTAAATCGATTGGTGTGTTAGAGCCTAAGCGTTCGACTTTGCGGTCTTCCAATACTCTGAGCAATTTAACCTGCAAAGACATCGGTGTGCTTTCTATTTCATCTAAAAATAATGTGCCGCCATTAGCATATTCAAATTTACCAATACGACGTTTATCGATGCCGGTAAATGCCCCTGATTCGGCGCCAAAGAGTTCACTTTCTATTAGGTTTTCTGGGATCGCACCGCAATTAATGGCAACAAAGTTGGCTTTGTTTCGGTAGCTATGGTCATGTAAATAACGAGCAACCAACTCTTTGCCTGCACCGGTTTCACCCTCGAGCATGATGTCGGCTGGTGTGTCGAGCACCTGGTCGATGAGGTGACGCATTTTCATTACGCCTGGGCTGCTGCCTAAAATGCGTGGCCCAGGAGCGATATGAGATTCAAGCTCTCGTTTTAATTTACGGTTTTCTAAGGTTAACGATCGCTTGTCTAATGCGCGCTTGGTCACATCAAGAATATGTTCATTGTTAAAGGGTTTTTCAATAAAGTCGTAGGCGCCTTTTTTTAATGCATCAACTGCCATAGCAATGTCGCCAAAGCCGGTTAACAATACAACAGGAAGGTCATTATCTTGCTTTTTTAGCTGTTGAAGCAGGCTTAAACCATCGAGTTGCGGCATATTAACGTCTGAGATAACAATACCGGCCCAGTTGGGCGTAATGTAGCGCGCGATGGTTTGTGGGTCGGTAATGGCAAGAGCACTGATGTTTTCAAGTTTAAATAACTGTTGTAATACGGTACCGATATGGGGTTCATCATCAACAATAATGACTTGATAGTCGTTGATGTCTTGTATTTGGGTCACGTTTACACTTCCTCACGTAAATAAAGCGGTAAGATAATATGAAAAATTGCACCGCCTTGTTGTGCATTTTCGACCGTGATTGAACCTTGCATTGATTCAATGATTCGCTGAGAAATGGACAAGCCTAACCCAAGCCCTTGGCGCTCACTGGTGGTGTAGTAAGGTTCAAAAATTTTACTCATTTGGCTTTCTCTCACACCAGGACCGCTGTCTTGAATGCTAATGTTCACTTTGGTGTCGCAGTACACCTCAATGTGTAAATGCCGGTCTTTTGACTGCTGCATGGCAACAATAGCATTACTCATTAAGTTAACTAACACTTGTTGTAATCTGACACTGTCGCCCCATATTTGGCATTTTCCTTTCAACAGTGTTAACGATAACTTAATACCTTGTTTGTCCATTTCTGGTTGCACAATCGTAATAGCTTGTTCAATTGATTGACTGATCTCAGTGGCATTGTCTTTACCTTGAGACTTGCGAGTAAAGCTTTTAAATTGACCAATGATATCGGCTAACCTGTCAGTCAGTTCTATCATTATTTTGATATTACTGCTGGCATCATCAATCATATTTCGGCCAATAAACGTTTGGGTGTTTTGCGCATAACTTCTCAATGCTGCCAGCGGTTGATTTAGCTCGTGGTTAATACTGGCCGATAAACTGCCAATGACAGTGAGTTTAGCGGCCTGTATGAGTTCATCTTGTGTGTCTTTTAGTTGAGTATTGGCTTGTTCTAATTCAAGCGTTCGCTCTTTGACACGCTGCTCTAGTTGATTCTGTGCTTGGCGCATTCTGTGAAGGTTTTTTCTGCGCTCTAAACTGTAAATAACAAATAAGGCAAACAACAAGTACAGGGTGGCCCCAAGCAGCATAATAGGAGGCAATGATTCATATAACGGCTTCATTGGCGCTAATATGTGTACATTCCAATTGGCGTTTGGCATCAATTGATGGCGTTCTAAGTATTTTTCTTTTCCTTCATAGAAAGATATTTGGTAGACCTGCGTGGTATTGGATCCGCCTAATGCAAAATCAGGCATAAAGCTCAGTTCACCAATAGGGCGATTAGCATAGCGTTTTGACGAGTTTAGTGCGAAACGTTTAGCTTGTGATAATGGCGTTAGAGAATTAAAGCGCCATCCGCTGACACTAGACAAAAACACGATATTGTCAGGGTCGCTGATCATAAATTCATATTGGCTTGCAATAGCAATGCCGCTGCTTTGTTGCTCAATCAAACTAATATCGACTTTGACGACAATAACGCCTAATACCACGCCCTTGTGATAAACCGGGTTAGCAAAATAAAACCCGCGTTTGTTCGATGATGTCCCTACGGCGTAATAGCGGCCTGACTTGCCTGAAATAGCCTCAATAAAATAAGGCCTGAAAGAATAATCGTGATTAACAAACGAGTTTGGTTGATCCCAATTACTCGCCGCAATGGCAACACCTAATGCATCGGTTAAATAAATATCAGACGATTCTGTGACTAATTGCAGCTCAGATAAGTAGGCATTGAGTTTGTCTATCGTTTTAGGATTTTGTTGGTCAAGTAGGCCTTGCTCTAAAATGGGGTTTTTGGCTAAAACGGCTGGAATGTTCTCGTAATGTGCCAACGCATTATCGATAAAGATAACCAATTCATTTATTTGTTTTTCGGACTGTTGCGCAATGTTTTTTGTGCCTTGATCGAGCAAATACCAATGAGTGATTTTAAGGGTCAATAATAACCCAATGATCAACAAGATGCTCATCAGTACATTACGCTTTTTGATAGTCGAGAATGAAAACATGCAAATTCCCAAGTGGCGATTCAGATTATTATAAATGGGGTTAAATAAAAACGAGCCTTAGTGATCTAAGGCTCGTCTATGATACGACAATTATCAAGTTAGTAGCCGTTTAATTTGTCGATGTATTCAGGTAAAAATAATGAAATTTGTGGAATGTAAGTAATTAATATCAAGAAACCAAGGAGTAAAACTAACCATGGCAAACATGACTGAATAACCCATCCCATACTTTTGCCCGTTATCCCTGCGGTGACAAACAGATTGAGCCCCACCGGCGGTGTCAGCATACCTATCTCCATGTTAACCACCATGATGATCCCTAAATGGATCGGGTCAATGCCTAACTGAGTTGCAATGGGGAACAAAATTGGCGCCATGATGAGCAAAATAGCAGATGGCTCCATAAAGTTACCCGCAGCCAACAGCAATAAGTTAACAATGATTAAAAAGCCCCATGCGGGTAAACCAAGGCCGACAATGGCTTCAGCAATAATGTGTGGGATACGTTCTGTTGTCAGAACATGAGCGAACAACATGGCGTTGGCAATAATAAACAACAACATAATGCTGACTTTAGCGCCATCACGCACTACATGACGGATCTCTTTATCTGCCGGGGTTTTGATTACCGCAAGTAACATATAACCCATATTACGTACCGAAGCGCCAATAATAGATTCACGCGGATTTCGCCATGCCACATTTTTAAGTGGCCCAATATCGCGATAACCAAATACTGCGATAAAGTATGCATATACACAGGCTACCGCGGCCGCTTCAGTAGGACTGGCAACACCACCGTAAATAGAACCAAGCACAATGAGAATGAGCGCTAATCCGCCCATTGCTTTAGCACTTGATATTGCGAGTGCTTTAACACCAGGGAAAGGGCGTGAAGGCAGTTTTTTAATGCGGGCCACAATATAGATGGCTATCATTAAAATACAGCCCATCATCAATCCAGGAATTAATCCTGCCATAAACATTCTGGCGGCTGATACTTCTGTTGCTGCAGCGTAAACGAGCATCACAATAGAAGGTGGAATTAAAATACCCAATGTGCCTGAAGTTGTGATAACACCCGCAGCAAACTTTTCTGGGTAACCTGCACGCACCATCCCGACAATCACAATAGAACCGATGGCGGCTACAGTTGCAGGAGATGAACCAGATACCGCCGCAAAGAGCATACAAGCCATAACGGATGCCATGGCCAAACCACCACGAATGTGGCCAACACTGTCCATTGCAAAGTCAATGATCCTCCGTGCAACACCACCGGTTGACAGAAACGCTGATGACAAAATAAAGAATGGAATTGCCAGTAAGGTGTAATGCTCAGATGTGGATTCGTAAAGTTTTAAAACAATAGAGGCAAGTGAGTCATTAGAGAATAATAAAATCGTCAGCATGCTTGAGAAGCCTAATGCAATCGCAATAGGCATACCAATCATCATGCAGATAAGCAGAGTGATAAATAACGTTGCGATAGTCATTATTTCGCGTCCTTATCATTTTTTTCTTGTTGTGCTAATGATGCCGAAATAGCTGCTTCGTCGATGAGGTGCATGCTATCTTTTGCTTCATCTGCCAGTTGAAAGCCCACAGCCTGATTTTTCAAAATGGCAATAAATAACTCAACAAAACGCCAGGTTAACATTGAAAAACCAATTAATAAGATGCTTTGAGACAACCAGATTGGCACCGCGCCATCTTCTACATCAATACGCAATGTTTCCCATGCATAATCAGGATCTAATTGATGAATAAACCAAGCTGGAAAATCGATATCTTCCATTGGAATACCAATTTGATACATTTGGCTTAAGTAATCCCATGAGCCCTTTAAAAACATTGCACAATATACAACGCAACATAAGCACGCAAAAATGGCCACAATTTTTTGAGGTTTGCCAGATAGCTTGGAAACAAACGCATCAACCCCAATGTGTGCACCCACTTTTACGCCATAAGACATCCCGAATAACACAAACCAACCGCATAAGGTCAGCGTCAGTTCTTGGATCCATAAAAAACCGGTATTAAAGAAAAAGCGAGCTATGACTTCGCCAAATACAAGTAGGGTCATCAAAGTGATGAGCAGGTTGAGAAAACCCTCTTCAAAATAACCAAATAGTCTCGATATCACGGTTATACTCCTCGAATAGAAAAGGATGGTACTGAAACATACTGGATTTCAGTACCACGTTAAGTATTAAGACTATTTCGTGTTTGCAGCTACGGCCGCATCAATCATGTCTTTACCGATTTGGCCTTCAAATTTAGCCCAAACTGGCTTCATAGCATTAACCCATTGCTGACGCTCAGCCTGGGTTAATGTCACTAACTTAGAGCGCTTAGAATCAATGATTGCCTGTCTGTCTTCATTGTCCTTTTCTGCTGCAATTTTATTACCAAGAGCAATTGCTTCATCAAGAGAGGTTTTAAATACAGCTCGTTTATCAGCTGAAAGGCCTTTCCAAAATGTATTTGATGAAACGACCATATAATCGAGTACGGCATGATTACTTTCAGTAATGTGGCTTTGCACTTCATAAAACTTCATTGAATACGTATTTGACCAAGTATTTTCCTGACCATCAATTGCACGAGTTTGTAGTAAGGTAAAGACTTCAGAGAAAGGTTTTTTAACTGGAATGGCACCTACAGCGTCAAACTGAGCGGCAATAACATCGGATGCCATAATGCGGAATTTTTTACCATTAGCATCTTTTGGTAGCGTAAGTGGGTCGTTAGCTGAAAATTGTTTCATACCGTTATGAAGGTAACCTAAGCCAACGACTCCTTTACGGTTCATTGAGTTGAGTAGCTTTTGGCCAGATTCAGATTGTTGAAAACGGTCAACGGCTGCCATGTCTTCAAACAAAAATGGCAAATCAAAGATTTGCAGTTTTTTGGTATAGCGTTCAAATTTAGATAATGAAGGGGCTACAAACTGTACGTCATTCAATAACAACGCGGCTAATTCATTATTGTCACCAAATAACTGTGAGTTAGGGAATACGTTAACAACATATTCACCAGGTAAACGTTGTTCGATTAATTCTTTAAACTTGAGTGCCATTTGCCCTTTAGGCGTATTTTCTGCCACAACATGTGAAAATTTAATTTCTATAGGCTCTGCAAATACATTAAAGCTCGCCGCAAGAATTGAGGCGATAGTTGCCAGTTTTGCTATTGATTTTAATGGGTGTGTAAAAGTACTTGTCGATTTTTTCATGAGGTTTAGCTTCCTTTTGTAGTGTTATATATTCCTCACGGAGGGCACATGTTCCCAGAACAAGTGAACCATAAACGCGTTATGAGGATGTATAAAACATAGCAAGCAGTGGGCCACAATGTTAATTATTTGTATCTTTATGAATTTGTTAGTTTTAATTTAATGTGAGTTATGCGGAAGCTATTTTGTGTGTGGATTGTCACACAGTAGACCTATTTTAATGGGTGGAAAGTCACACATTTAATTAGGATGTGATATGCAGGTTAGGATTGATATGAGTCATTAAAGTAAGGATATAAATAAAAGAGATAAAAAAACCACCTTTCGGTGGTTAATTTATTATGCACATACATGCATTAGGTACCAATTAAATGGTGGAGCTACACGGGATCGAACCGTGGACCTCTTCACTGCCAGCGAAGCGCTCTCCCAGCTGAGCTATAGCCCCAAATTCTAGTATTACTAAACTAAAATTTGAATAATATGGTATCCCATAGGGGATTCGAACCCCTGTTACCGCCGTGAAAGGGCGGTGTCCTAGGCCTCTAGACGAATGGGACACATTTGATACGTTATACTCTGTATCGAGTGAATACTCACTAATGTCTGTAGGCTAAACATTGGTGCT
>NZ_JCAYNV010000013.1:0-170132 GCF_059758055.1 Shewanella sp. MF05956
GAGTTTGAATATGTTACGAGCAGAGCCGACGAAGATAAGCATTGTTGGAAAACAAAAGCGATGCATGATGAATCCATCGATGCTTGAAGCAGTATTAAAGGCTGGATTTAGTAGTTAGGTTAAAAATCAAACACTCATGCGGTGACCCTGGGTAATACCCCTACTGCAACGTCGTATAGTGAGCTAAAT
This sequence comes from Shewanella sp. MF05956, assembly GCF_059758055.1. Lineage (NCBI taxonomy): Bacteria > Pseudomonadati > Pseudomonadota > Gammaproteobacteria > Alteromonadales > Shewanellaceae > Shewanella > Shewanella sp. MF05956. The sequence continues at coordinate 190 of NZ_JCAYNV010000013.1, forward strand.
TCGGTAGTGATTTTTAACCCGTTTTCGGCAGGAATATTAAATCTGTTTAGAATGTATTGGCTATGAGAAAGTTAATTATGTTGAGTGAGAATCCGAACCTTTTTTAAACATTGTAAGTATGTTTTACAACTGATTTTATTCAGTAATTTATCACTTCATGGTTCGTTGGAAGTAATCCAGTATTGTAATCATTCATTGTGAGCAAAAAATACTCATGCGGTTGCCTCACCCAACTGAATGTGTTTTACAGAGATTTTTTGTTGTATCTGTATTTTCCAAGGCATGGTTTAAATCATCAAAAACTAAGCCACCCATAATTTACAAAAGTAACTTAACTCTTTTTCATGGCTTTGGCGAGGGTTACGATTGAAGTGATCAACTCATCAATTTTATCGATATAGCTAAAATATTATCGTTAAATGAGTGATTTATGTGTCATCTAAGAAATTTAGCACAGCAGAGAACATTGATAGCTATCAAGCATAAGAAGAATTGTAATTTTATTTGGGATGATGACTTACGCGCACAGCCAACGCTGACAATTTGCCGCGCCTTGTCGTCGTTTTCGCTCTAAATGCTCACAATATTCAGTTAATGCTGGTAACGCTCCGACTGCACCTTTAAATAATGCACCAAACTCTGTAGTGATTTTAAGCCAATTCTCTGCGGGGAGAAAAACTAAGCCACCCATAATTTACAAAAGTAACTTAACTCTTTTTCATGGCTTTGGCGAGGGTTACGATTGAAGTGATCAACTCATCAATTTTTATCGATATAGCTAAAATATTATCGTTAAATGAGTGATTTATGTGTCATCTAAGAAATTTAGCACAGCAGAGAACATTGATAGCTATCAAGCATAAGAAGAATTGTAATTTTATTTGGGATGATGACTTACGCGCACAGCCAACGCTGACAATTTGCCGCGCCTTGTCGTCGTTTTCGCTCTAAATGCTCACAATATTCAGTTAATGCTGGTAACGCTCCGACTGCACCTTTAAATAATGCACCAAACTCTGTAGTGATTTTAAGCCAATTCTCTGCGGGGATGTTTAGCCTATTCAGTATGTCCTGGCTGCTTGAACTAATGGCGCCACGCTTATCTTCTCGAATAATCCGACCGGTATCTTCAACCAGTACAATGTAATCTTTAACGCTGAACATGAGTCCGTTAGGCATATTGAGTCTTTCATTTCCCACAAACGGTAATAGCTCTGGTGGTTGCTCGCCTTTCATTGCTGAATTGATTCGGCGCTGAATACTGGTGTAATCTGAGGTTTCTGGAGTGGCGGCCATCTTGGCTCTGACTGGGTTTAAATCCACATAAGCCATACAGGCGAGTACTGCGGCTTCATCAAGTAAAGCCTGGGATTTAAACCTGCCTTCCCAGAATCTGCCTGTGCACTTATCTTCTTTGTTGGCCATTCTGGCTATAGGCTCACTGAGTGAACGCATAAACCAACTGATATCAATTAAGCGCTGTCTGTATTGAATGACACAGTCATTAACCGCCTTTAATTCAAATTCATTCAGGTCTTCACCTTTTACAAACTTGTGAGTCAATAACGTCCCCTTAAAACCTTTATGCCACTGTATTAGCACGTCTTTATCTGACCATGCCTTAGCTTTGACTACATCAACTTTTAACACCACATGCAAATGGTTACTCATCACCGCATAGGCACAAATATCAATGGCAAAGATGGTCGCTAATTCAAGGATGCGTGAATCAACCCATTCTCGGCGATGCTCAAAGTTCTCACCTGTGGATTTATCAAAACCGCAAAGAAATGCCTTACGTACCACACGCGAACAACAGTGGTAGTAAGGCGTATCTTCTAAACTCACGAGGTTTTGTCTTGGTCTAGCCATCTTCAAGTACCATTTGGAAAGGGTAAATAAAGCGTAGTTCAGCGATCAATAATTAGCCAACAATCTTGGGTGTCTTAATTATTCTCGCACCACACGCGAACAGCAGTGATAGTAAGGCGTATCTTCTAAACTCACGAGGGTTTGTCTTGGTCTGGCCATCTTTAATTACCGTTTGGAAAGAGTAAATAAAGCGTAGTTGAGCGCTCAATATTTAGCCAGTAATCTTGGGTGTCTTAATTATTCTTATATTTAGCCAGTAATCTTGGGTGTCTTAATTATTCTTCTTATCTTCTAAACTCACGAGGGTTTGTCTTGGTCTGGCCATCTTTAATTACCGTTTGGAAAGAGTAAATAAAGCGTAGTTGAGCGCTCAATATTTAGCCAGTAATCTTGGGTGTCTTAATTATTCTTCTAAAGAAATGCCTGAGCCATTTGGGTTTACTTTTTCCATATCTAAATTTAAATCACGGCATACCGCCAATGCTTGCGAAGCAAAGGCTTCGTTGACTTCCCAAACATCAATATCATCTTTATTAATACCGGTTTTTTCTAATAACTTATTGACCGCAGGTACAGGACCAATGCCCATAATATCAGGATCCACACCCGAAAATGCGTAACCTATTAGTTTCGCAATGGGCTTTAAGTCATGCTTTTTTGCGTATTCACTATCTGCCATAACTACGGCAGCAGCGGCATCGTTTATTCCAGAAGAATTACCCGCAGTGACTGTGCCATCTTTTTTGAACACTGTTCGAAGTTTTGCCATATCAGCAATAGTACAGCCATAAAGTACGTGTTCGTCTATTGAGAATTGAGTGATCCCTTGTCGAGATTTAAGTTCAATGGGCAATATTTGCTCATTGAAGCGATTTTCTTCGATTGCACGCTGAGTACGACGATGTAATTCTACAGCCGCTACATCTTGCTCTTCTCTTGTAATACTCCACCGCTCAGCGATATTTTCAGCCGTAATCCCCATATGAATATCATTAATGGGACAAGTTAATGCACCCACCATAGGATCGATCATTTGAGTATCGCCCATTTTACTGCCAAATCGAGCTGTTGGAAGCCAGTACGGCGCTCGTGACATTGATTCAGCCCCACCCGCAACGGCCAAATCACAATCATCCAATAACAATAATTGCGCGGCTGAAATAATAGCTTGTAAACCAGAACCACAAAGTCGGTTAACCGTTAATGCTGGAGTAGATTCAGGCAAGCCGCCTTTGAGTGCTGCTACACGGCTGATGTACATATCACGACGATCAGAATGAACAACGTTACCAATAATGCAATGCCCAACGTCTTCACTCTTCGATCCAGAACGTTTAATCGCTTCGGCGACCACTTTTCCAGCAAGTTCAGTAGGGGGTATATCTTTTAATGAGCCACCAAAATCACCAATAGCAGTACGTACAGCGCTTAGAAAGACCACTTCTCTTTTTGACATTCTATTCTCACATATTAATTTTTTATAAAAACTCGTTATCTAAAACTGCATTTCAGGTACATAGTCAGGCACAACCAACTCACCTGCCGTTAGCTTGATAATTTCATCAACAGAGACACCGGGCGCACGCTCTAATAAATGAAACTTACCGTCTTTTATTTCTATAAAGGCTAGATCTGTGAGTACTTTCTTAATGCAGCCCTTCCCTGTGAGTGGTAGCGTACATTCAGTTAATAACTTCGATACACCGTGTTTAGAAGCATGTGTCATGGTGACAATGATGTTATCGGCTCCAGCAACTAAATCCATGGCGCCGCCCATACCTTTTATTAGTTTTCCTGGGATCATATATGACGCAATACTCCCCTGACAATCAACCTCAAAAGCACCAAGTACGGTTAAATCCACATGACCTCCACGGATCATTGCAAATGAATCAGCAGAATTAAATATTGATGCTCCTGTTGCCATCGTTACGGTTTGCTTACCAGCATTGATTAAATCAGCATCAACTTCATCTTCTGTCGGAAATGGTCCCATTCCCAATAATCCATTTTCTGATTGCAACATGACTTCGATCCCTTCGGGAACGTAGTTGGCAACTAACGTTGGAATGCCAATGCCTAAATTAACGTAGTAACCATCTTTTAATTCTTGCGCTACACGCTGTGCTAGCTGTTCTCTTGAAAGTGCCATAACATCCGCCTTTTATTAAATTGATTAGTTAGAACGAACAGTACGTTGCTCAATGACTTTCTCGAATGCCCCTTGAATTAATCGGTCGACATAAATTCCTGGCGTATGAATTTCATCAGGATCTAACTCTCCGGGTTGCACTAAAATTTCAACTTCAACAACAGTAATCTTACCTGCCGTAGCGGCCATAGGATTAAAGTTCCGTGCTGTTTTCCGATAAACTAAGTTGCCATAAGTGTCAGCCTTCCATGCTTTTACAATCGCAAAATCCCCTGTTACGGCTTGTTCCAGAATATATTTTCGTCCATTAAATTCACGCTCTTCTTTACCATCAGCTATAGGCGTCCCATACCCTGTCGCAGTATAAAATGCAGGAATACCAGCGCCTCCTGCACGCATTTTTTCTGCTAAGGTACCTTGAGGCGTTAACTCTACATCAAGCTCTCCTGCCAACATTTGTGCTTCAAAATTGGCATTTTCTCCAACATAAGACGCGACCATTTTTTTAATCTGGCGATCCCAAAGTAGAATGCCTAAACCATGTTCAGTGGTTCCGCAGTTGTTTGAAATAAGAGTAAGCTCCTTTGTACCCTTTCTTTTAATTTCCTTAATTAAATTCTCTGGTATACCGCAAAGTCCAAAGCCACCAGCAATAATAGTCATACCATCAGTTAATCCCGCCATTGCCTCTTCGTAACTGTGTACCACTTTGTTAAAACCTGACATGCACTATCCCCTTAAATATCAGTGTTAATTCTCTAATAAAGAACCTTTGTTACAGCATCTTATAAAACCTTATATTTAACAAATTGATTTAATTCATCAATTAATTTATATTTTAAATAAATAAACGATGAATAATGAATAACACTAATAAGTGGTTTTATTATTAGAGGGTAAAAAATGAATATAACAATCAAACAAATACATGCATTTCATGCTGTAGCCCAAACACGTAGTTTTGCCGAAGCGAGTGAATTAATACATTTATCTCAGCCTGCATTGAGTATCACTATTAAAAATTTAGAGCAGACTGTTGGCGGTAAGCTGTTTACTCGAACGACAAGAAGTCTAGTGTTAACGCCTGAAGGAGAAATATTTTTCCCAGTAGCAAAACGTTTGTTGGCAGAGTGGGAAAGTGCTTTTAATGACCTCAATAATCTATTTTTGCTTAACCGAGGTAATTTATCAGTTGCCGCAATGCCCTCTTTTGCCAGTACACTTCTACCTTCGCATTTACATACTTTTCATAAAAAGCATCCTGCCATTAATATTAAAGTCCACGATGTTATTGCCGAAGAAGCTGTTGCGATGGTAATAAACAGTAAAGTTGAATTGGCTATTTCATTTGACCCTGGTGAAACCGAAGACCTATTGTTTGAACCTTTATTTACCGATGATTTTGTTGCGGTATTACCAAAATCACATCCACTATTAGAACACCCACAAATCACATGGGAGACATTTGCAACATTACCTTTTATTTCCTTGCAGCGCCCCTCTAGCATACGGAATTTAATTAATGGAGCATTGTTAGAGCATGGCATTGTGCTTAATATAGAATTTGAAAGTAATCAGTGGGCGACTATAGGTCAGATGGTTGCAACTGATCTAGGCGTAAGTGCTATGCCTTCGCTATATATTGAACAATTACGCGCAATAGGCGTTATGTGTAGACCACTGATTTCACCCACTGTGAGTCGCCGTGTGGGGATAATAACGAAGCGTCGAAGCCAACTGTCGACCGCAGCAAGTGAATTTAAACAATTAGTACAGCAGAGTTATTGAACCGTTTACAGAGGAAGGATTTATTAACATTTCAGGCGATCTTTCAACGCCATATTCAATGTAGGATGCAAATTTACCTGCATCCATTCTGTCTACATAAGCTATCTGAAATCGACCATTTTGGCTCGTTCCAAAATAGTTCGGGCTCGAATACGAACAGGTTCATCTACCATTTCGCCATCAACTGAAATTGCACCTGCGCCTGAGAATAGAATTTTATTCGCCCAGATGATGTCGGCTTCTGAGGGAACAAAAGCGCGTTTGACCTCGCTAACCTGCTTAGGGTGTATGCATAACTTTCCCGTAAGACCTAGGTTTCGAGCATGGGTTGCATCGTCGAAACTAATGCTTAAATCATTAAGCGCCGTCGTCACGCCATCAATAGGTGCGGCAATTCCTGCCAGCCGAGATGCCATGACTAATTCAGAACGCGCCGGCAGAAGTACTTCGCGCAAATGAGCACTGCCAAGATCAGCGCAAAAGTCTATTGAACCAAAAGCAATTCGTTGAACCCCTAGTGTGGCTGCAATACTTCGGGCATTTGACATACCCAGCGCGCTTTCAATCAGTGCAATGATTGGAGTATTACCCCCAAGTGCTTCAAGTACGCTTTTTATCTGCTGGGGATCTTCAGCCTTTGCTAGCATAACCGCAGCAAAAGGAAGTTGGCGTACTGCTTGCAAATCCTCAATATGCCACGGTGATCCCACTGCATTAATCCGAACAATGACGGGAAGGTCAGTAAAGTCACAGGAAAGAGTTTTACGAGCATATTCTTTTGCATCGTCAGCGACCGCATCCTCAAGGTCGAGAATAATCGAGTCAGCACCAGAAACTGCAGCCTTACTAAAACGCTCTGGTCGGTTAGCTGGTACAAACAGCGGAACGATAATATTTTCAATAGTTAACATTAAATGCTTTCCCTGTAAAAAATAGATATTTGCGAGGCTCAATCTGGTACTGCTTATTATTCACGATAAAACAGAATTAAACGAAAGAACTAACAACAAAGTCTGAGCTTTATCTCTCTGGCTTTTTCAATGCTGGGATCGGGCCGTAATAACGCTCCTCTCCGACGAATATAGCGGCAGGCGCAGGATAAGATACCGGACCATTTGGAGAGTCCACGGTAATACGACGTAAATGTGGATGGCGTGATAGCCCCCCCATATCATTAACCGAAGCAAAAGCGACATCAGCACTGTCAAGTAAGACTTGCGCCTCAATCTTGGATAAGGTTGCAAAGCGTGCGGCAACGATAGCGTCAGTCTGATCACGAATACCCACTCGATCGACATTGGTTGCAAAACGTGGATCTTTACCAAGTGAGGCATCACCCAGAAACTCACAGCAAAGCTTGACCCATTCTCGGTCACTTTGAATAGAAATCAGAATTTGTTGACCATCTTTAGTATCAAAAACACCATAAGGAGAAATCGATGGATGTGCCATACCAACACGTTTAGGCGGCTTTCCACCTTCAAAATGAAGCAGTGGTACGGTAAGCCAATCAGCCATAACATCAAACATAGAAACGGATATTTGAGCCCCTTTACCCGTTAATCCTCGACCAATTAATGCTTCAAGAATGGCGGCGTGTGCAGCTGCACCAGTCGCAATATCGACAACAGAAGTGCCAACCCGTGCGGCCTGTTCCGGTCCGCCAGTAATTGAACAAAGACCTGATTCTGCCTGGATTAGAAGGTCATAGGCTTTTCGATGTGCCATAGGGCCGTCTTCACCATAGCCACTAATTGAGCAAACAATGAGTCTAGGGAAATCTCGCTTAAGCATCTCGAAGTCAAAACCTAATCGAGCCAATGATCCTGGCTTAAGGTTTTGAACAAGCACATCGGCCTCTGATAAAAGAGTGATGAGATCATCTTTCCCCTCAGGCGTTGTTAAATCGACTGTCAGTGTATCTTTACCGCGGTTAAGCCAAACAAAGTAACTGCTCTGTCCCGCTGCAACATCGTCATATCCACGAGCAAAATCACCTTCAGGTCGTTCAATTTTTATAACTTGAGCACCTGCATCAGCCAGTCGAGATGTAGCAAAAGGCGCAGCAACTGCTTGCTCTATTGCGACAACCTTTAAGCCTGCTAGAGGAAGGTTCGAGCCTTGCGAATTGACCTTCGTGTCGAATTTCATGTCAATGATCCTCTGATTAAGATATGTGGGCGTCGACTTGAGCTTCAGGCATGGCAGCGCGGAAACTATCAAGTTCTAGGCACGCAGCCTCGATCCGACAAATTGTTGGAAAAGAAGATAAATTCACATCAAAACGGCGGGCATTGTATACCTGAGGAACTAATAGCACATCCGCGAGAGTTGGTGTGTCACCATGGCAAAATTTACCCGTTTTTGACGACCTAACCAGTAACGCTTCCAATGCAGGAAATCCTCTTTCAATAGAGTTTCGATACCAGACCACTCTATTTTCTGGTTCTACTTTCATATCGTTAACAAGATAATTGAGAACATTAAGATTATTAATTGGATGAATATCACAAGCAATTACCTGACTCAAGGCACGTACTCTGGCTCTGTCGACTGGCGCAGAGGGTAGTAATGGTGGTTCTGGATAGACCTCATCTAAATATTCAAGGATCGCTAAAGACTGAGTCAAGATGGTTCCATCATCGAGTTCAAGTGATGGTACCTGACGTTGAGGGTTAATCTTGGTATAGCTTTCTTTGAGTTGCTCGCCACCATCTCGAAGTAAATGGATAGGAGCCGTTTCATAGGATTGCCCCTTCAAGGCAAGGCCAATACGCACGCGATAGGCTGCTGACGAACGCCAATATGTATACAGTTTCACTGATTTCTCTCCTAATTGGATACGGTTTGTACAAAAGAGTCCACCTTAATAGCTTCAGCATTTAAGCGAACCTTTTTCATTAACAGTGCTAATGTTTCACACTCATCCTCTGATAAACCCTTCAAAGCTTGCCTTTCCACTTCACGAACAATAGGGATCAGTTCGGCCATCGCCTGCCTCCCTTTATACGTCAAACTTAGCAGTACTGAACGACGATCCGTTGGGTCCTCATGGCGCTCTATGTATTTACGTTTTTCAAGACCGGAAACACCTCGAGATACATTAACCTTGGTCATACTAGAATGTTGAACCACATCTTTTGCGGTTACATGTCTATGTTCGTTAAGCACAACTAGCACTCTCCATTCATTGACAGAGAGTCCATGAGATATTGCATAGGCTTCCCTAACCTTGCTACTTACTGACGTGTAGTAAATTCTTACCTGATAAGGGAAAAAATCACTAAAAATAAATTCTTCTGTTGGTTTGCTCATTGCAGTATTGGTCCTCATTTTTATTACAGACCTTAATCATACAGGTGATTTTTTTAATCATATAGGCGAATGTTATTCGACAAAAATGCATTAAATAGCGGCACCCAAGTAATTTACAGCAACTTGAAAATGAAATATGGTTTCATTTGAAACCATATTAATTGATAGCTAAATAATAGCAAGTAATTATCGCATCTTAAAATTATCATTTAAAATCATGTGCATTACTCATAAAAAAGTAACTTATTAGGTTGTAATTAATTTTTTTTTCGAATACCCATCTGGTTTCCCGATACAAAATTATTGACTTAGTTTCATTTGCAACTAATAATTGATTGTTATTTCTACCCTTAATATAAAAACACTCCACTAATGAGTGATTGCTCTCATATCAGGTAAATGATTGTTAGCAGAGCAGATATTAAGTGCTGCAATAAAGGTGCAGTAGGTTGGCACAATGAAGGCTAGTCAGTCTTGCGGAATAGGCATTTTCTAATCTGTTTATTTCTTGTACTTAATGATCGTCACTTTGAACTGGCCGTTGATATAAGCACGCCTGAAATGTCCAATAATCTTGATGCTTTATGAGTGGGGGATGTTACTAGAGAGGTTTAAAGCCAACCGAAATCCAGAGCATTCCGATGGGATACACGAAAAATAATTCAGCTTAATCAAAGGAATCTGTATATATGAAACTCGCAACCTTAAAAAATAATACCCGAGATGGACAACTTGTTGTTGTTTCGCGTGATTTAAACTTGTGTATTGCGGTACCTAAAATAGCGATATCGCTACAGCAAGCACTCGATAATTGGAGCACGACAGAGCCCATGCTTCAGGCTGTCTACCATGATCTAAATAATGGCATTTTGCCGTCACAACCTTTCATACAGGCTGCTTGTGCTGCTCCGCTACCTCGAGCCTATCAATGGGCCGATGGCTCAGCTTATGTCAACCACGTGGAGTTGGTCCGTAAAGCCCGAAATGCAGTGTTGCCTGAGAGTTTTTGGACCGACCCTTTAATATACCAAGGCGGATCAGATGTCTTTTTAGCGCCACACGATGATATTCCACTAGAAGATGAATCTTGGGGTATGGATCTGGAAGGTGAAGTAGCCGTGATTACTGATGATGTTGCTATGGGAACTAAGCCCGAACATGCAGCAAATAAAATCAAACTTATCATGCTGGTTAATGATGTAACGTTACGTAACGAAGTCCCTGCTGAGCTCGCTAAAGGATTCGGTTTCTATCAAGCCAAGCCTTTCGGCACATTTTCACCTGTGGCAGTAACCCCTGATGAGTTAGGCGATGCATGGGATGGTGGAAAACTACATTTACCACTGCTTGTGACAATTAACGGCGAGCTGTTCGGCAAAGCTAATGCGGGCGTAGACATGACTTTTGACTTTCCGACCATCATGTCTCATGCCGCTAAGACGCGTCCGTTAGGTGCTGGTACCATTATTGGGTCGGGTACTGTCTCGAACAAACAAAATGGCGGCCCGGGTAAGCCTGTACCAGCTGGCGGGTTAGGTTATTCTTGCTTAGGTGAGATACGTATGATTGAAACTATCTTGGATGGTAAACCAAGTACGCCCTTCCTTCAATTCGGCGACCATGTTCGCATTGAAATGAATGATGCTAAAGGTGATTCCATTTTTGGCACCATAGAACTGACCGTCGTAAAGTTTGAAGGCTGTAACTGATATTTTTCCAAGCTTATCAAGGGCTGGAACATGTGTAAGATAGGCCCATGTGCATAGCTTAACCATGTGCAAAATTAAATTTTTCAAGCACTAAACGGTAAAAGTCATAATATCAGAGGTTGTTGATCTTTCATGGTCAAAGTACATCTTGAAAGATCTACAGCCCCTAATGATATTCGATTAATTTTTGCTGTTAATTAACCATAAAGCTGCCGCTATTTCTGGGGGTAAAATCTGGCATGGGTCAGCAACGGGTTCTTTTATGTCTAGCCAAAGCCCTCCACCGTCTTTAACAGTAAGAGGTTATGACCAATAGTTTATGACTAGGGCCTGTTGATCTTTCAAGGTTATTTTTGCAGCGAATTGTTGGCCATTTGTACAAGGCAGAGACGTTGAGGTGTAGTTATTCTACATAAAAAGTCGATAACACAGTAAAAATGGCCAACAAACGCTGCCCGAAGGGTTCGGCTAAAAACGTTTTACTCTTTGTTGAATGAATTTTGCTTAGATGACTAGGCATCAATCCATTCGCCTCGATTAAAACGTTTTTAACTCGAACAAAATTCAACCAGCAAAGATCAACAGGCCCTAATAGATATGGGGAGTAAATTATGCTTTTAAGCTCAGTAAGCCAATGCGATACGTAGTGGTACTTCTAGTTATTTACAAGCTCAAAATGCTCAGACCTTCAGGCCAAAGAGTTTGCGATACTTACTGATAAACAGATCTTTACCTTTGATAATGCTCGTTATCCAGTTGCCAAACGTACCAACAACCAAAAATGAGTTGCCTTTATTCGGTCCTAAAGGCAAAAATAGTGGTGCTTTCCCATCCGGCCATGGAACATAAGGTTTGATCTGGTCTAATGCCTTTCCAGCGTTTAACTCTTGTAGCATATTGGTCAACCAAGGCACTTGTCGGCCAACAGCAACAATCGTCATTTCATCCCCGCTATTTGCAACATCACCAGCGGCAAAGACATTAGAAAGTGCAGATGGGCGTAAGTAGTTATCGACATTTACACGCCCCGATTTATCTTTGATAACTTCAGGTAGTCGGTCAAGTAGCACAGACACTGCACGTGAACCGGTAGCGGGTATGATAAGATCAGCTATGAGTGTCGTACCATCAGACAAGCTAAGAGTACCTGCATCGGGATAACTTAAACTCTCAAAATTGTTAACTCTCACCCCAAACTTTATATCAACACCAGCGTCTTCAAGTTTTGCGGTAAGAGAAGATCCAAACTTAGGTGGCATTTGTGGAAATAAGCTAGTCTCGCTGGAGATCAACGTGACATTTTTATTTGGCATTTCATAGCTTATTTCTCCAGCCATCTCAGTGCCAACAGTTCCCGCGCCAACAATCGCTACAGACTGAGCGGCCTTTAACTTGGCATGTAACCCAGTTATGACAGCACGAAAATCATCAATACTGTCGCCAGCAGGTTTAAAGGTTGCACCATTGGTAGATCCGGTCGAGATCACAATAAAGTCGGCATCGATTCGGGTGCCATCCTTTAGTGTTACACCGCCTTCGTCTACGCTAGTTACCTGCCCACGCAGTACTCTACCTTTTGAAAGGAGTTTATCGTAAGGCATTAAAGCGCGATCCAATAATGTAGGGGACACCACAGCGCGTATCATCGCGGGGGCATGAACGAAGACTTTACGTTGCTCTATAAGTGTAACGTCAAGATCATGTTGTAACGCCTTAGCTAAATCAATACCTAAATAGCCACCACCGACTATTACAAGTTTCTTTGTCATCTTTTAAAACCTATTATTTTTTAGATAAATGATTTATACAAACCATCACTTTTAACTGTGCTGTAATTAACTGTGCTGTAAATAGTTGAGTTAATATAGTGCGTAAAATATAAGGCTTAAGTATCTGCCGTAGTCGATAATTATACTTTAACAAAAATATGAACTCTGCTCGGGTAAAAAAGGATAGGTAAGGCAAAATAGCAACAGTTGCCCTATTTCATATCAAACTTGTTATTTATTATGCTAACAAGGCACTGTTGGCAAAAAAAGACCTGTTTGATAACCGATTATTATCCCGAACAGAGGTTAATAATATACCTGAATCTAAGTTTGTCCTAGGTAGTCATACTCTTAGAAATTATGCTTCACTGTGAGTGTAAAACTCGTTGCTGTAGAGTCATTAAATTCACCAATAACGCCAGTTTTATCTCCAATATCAACAAAATTCACAAACCCAGTAACCGACGTATTATTGATCGTATAAGTGGCGCCAACCCCAAGTTGTATAAAGTCACCAGTTAGAGCTGTTAATGTTTGCGGGCTATCATCTGGTACACTTTCGTACCCACCGCGTACGATTGTTGTCCACGTAGGAGAGAATACGTGCGCCCATCCTAACGAATATGTAAATGTATTCTCATCAAGGCTAACAATTGGCATGCCACTGGGTGTAACGACATTATATCCATCCCAATGTACCCATCTTACCGTTCCGAAAATCAAATCTTGTGTAGTGACAGGAAAACGAACATCTAGATTAAGGGATTCAGGCGTAGTTAACGTAAGCACGCCGGTATCGACTAATTCCAAATTAGAATCAAACGTCTCTTTTGCGTCTAACTTATTTGTAACTTCTGAAAAATAAGTTAGCCCGACGAGCGCATAATACTCTGGAATTTCATATGTCACGCCAGCTATATAGCCGAAGCTTAGCCGGCCATCACTTTCAAGCCCATATCCGTTTGGTGCCGCTGGGCTTAGACCCGCTGGAAAATATGTTTCGGTATTTTTTTTATGAACGCTTACGCCACCATGCACACCAACGTTGTCGTTAATTTTGTAGCGCAAAAGACCGCTGATACCATGGCTTTCTGCAATCAAGCTTACTCCTTCATAGGTACCAGATTTATAGGTAGATTGCCTGTAAAATGGCATATCTTTGATTATTGCGAACGAGAACTTCTCGTTTATATCCTGCTTATAAGCAAATGTAAAATCATCAAAATCATCCGAAACTTGGCCTGTATTTTCTCCAAAAATAGCGTCTGTCCCCTCAACATCTACCCAGACTTGGGTGAATGAACCCTGAATAAAAGTGCCTTTATCAAACAGCGGAATTATAGACATACCACTATAGTCAAGTCCTCCCGCGGCTGCATTTCCACTGGCAATCGCTATTGCAACCGTATAAAGCCAATTTCTTTTATTACATTTATTTTTAGTATTTTTAGTATTTTTAGTATTTTTAGTATTTTTAGTATTTTTAGTATTAAACATTTTTCTCTCCCCATTATGTATTACAAAAAAATAAACAACCCTTTTTCAAACGCCTCTTGGTATACAATTTATTAACAATATACATAAAATAAACACTTATACTAGTAAAATGTATACCAACAAGGTAGATTTATGTTTTTAGTTAGGTAGATTGCAATTAAAAATGAGACTTATTAGTCAGTCTGTTTGTTCTACGTTGAGAATAATCGGCATAAGAAAAAGAAGTCATATATGTGGGGGATTCAGGTGAACGCGTAGTAAGAAATGAGGTATTTTCGAGAAAAAATAAAAGATCATGCTAGAAACATCTATACCTTAATCAAAAAAGGTACTGCGGTAATGCTGTCAATACCGGTAGATGATGAAGCGATAATTGTGATTAAGCAGATAGAGAAAGAAATACAACTCTCTTAGGTAATTTAACTAACAGATTAATTATATTAATAATTAAGTCACATCACAGGAAAAAAATATGTCCGTAAATGGTTTGCACCATGTAGCCTATCGCTGTCGCGATGCTAAACAAACAACCGAATTCTACAAGAAATACATGGACCTAGAACTGACTATCTCTGTTGCAGAGAACAAGGTTCCATCAACAGGTGAATGGTCTCCCCATATTCACATTTTCTTGAAAATGGGCGACGGTTCATTTTTAGCATTCTTTGAGTTACCTGAGTCACCTGACATGGAGAAGGATCAAAATACACCTGATTGGGTACAACACCTTGCACTACACGTCACTGACATGGAAATGCTACTAGCCTATAAAAAACGCTTGGTCGACGGCGGCATCGAAGTCGTTGGACCCACTGATCACGCAATCTGCCAGTCTATCTATTTCTTTGATCCCAATGGGCATCGAATGGAGTTGGTTATTGACACAACAACACCAGCAATGGCCTCTGTATTAAGCCGAAGATCTGGGCCAATGCTAGAGGAATGGTCCAAGACAAAACGCGCTCCGGATGTAGATGACTTTATGCACGGCAACACTTAAGGGCGTCATTATGAACCTATCTTGTGTGCTCTTTATTTTAGGGTACACAAGTCCTATATTCTGACGCCTAGAGACTTTAATAAACATAACCTTTAGGCGACAAAACATTAGGGCCTGTTGATCTTTCAAGGTTATTTTTGCAGCGAATTGTTGGCCATTTGTACAAGGAAGAGACTTTGAGGTGTAGTTATTCTACATAAAAAGTCGATAACACAGTAAAAATGGCCAACAAACGCTGCCCGAAGGGTTCGGCTTAGATAAACGATCAAATTCCAATGGTTGCAGCCACTTGACCTGCTGCTGAGAGTTGCTGGTGAGCACCTTTCGAAATTAAATCCGCAGCAACGAGAATATGTTCCTGCATACGATTAGCTGCACGAGTAGATTGACCAGCTTGCAGGCTAGCAAAAATCTGTTCGTGATCCCTTTGTGCCCCTTCCAACAGGATCATATTTGGGCTGGCCTGCGTTGTTGCTATCACTTTAAATGAAAGCATCGGCATCAACACTACCTTTGCTAAAGAATCACTAAGGGTTTCGTTATTTGCGGCATCTACAATAGCTTGATGAAAACGATCATTCATATTTCGCCATTTTTCGTGCTGGAATCCAACGCCTCCATCTTTAAGAAGTGATCTTCCTTCTTCGATACAATCTTGCAGAATAGCATTTGTCATGCTTGGCAACCCAGCTTCGCATACAATTTGGCAAGCCAACCCTTCCAATGCCCCACGAACCTTGAACGCATCAAAAATAGTTTCAAGGTTGATATTTCGAACCCGATAGCCTCGTTGTGATTCAAACACCAACAGTCCTTCGTTTGCCAATGCCTGCATTGCAGCACGGACAGGCGTACGAGACATATTTAGAAGTTCACTGACCTGCCTCTCTGTAATGTGTGCTCCATCAGTAATCACGCCGATTAAAACAACTTCACGCAGTTTTTCAATGGCTTTTTCGGTTAACGTCAAAATATTTCCTTCTGGTATACATTTTTAAATAATATACATTATTTGTTGCCGACAAAACTAAGATCTTAATCACTATAGGTAAAAAATAATGGCCTAAAAATCACGGTCAACATCGTGTGGAATGCCCTATTAAAGATAGTGTTCACAGTGAGTGTTTCATTTTTAAATAACAAAAGATAAAAATAACCACAATATCTCCCGAATAAAACCCCTAACCTTTGTACAAGCAATTTATAATAAGCAGTCATGATGGCTTGATGTGGTCAATAAATTATACATAATATAAAAATTACCAGATATAGTTCAAAAATTTACTGCGTAGTTAAAAGTTGCTGATAATGATGTGATATATTGAAAACCAACAACATATACTTCTCTAATTTTCTTAAAGTTGAGTATTTAGATAGTCAAGTTTTACCTCGGTCATTGACCAGATATTAACGCTAACAAGAGGCTGTTTCACCTTGGACGCAAGACAAATAAAAAGTAGAAAAAAGATCGAAAAGGCACTTGCAACGCTACTAGAGACCAAATCTTTAGATGAACTGTCTATCGAAGAAATTGCGCTGACAGCAGGAGTTTCACGTCCAACGTTTTACCGTAATTATTCAGGGCGACAGGCAATTTTAGATGAGGCGATGCACGAATGGCAAGATCAACTGGATGCTAAAATTGATCAAGTAAGACAACACAAGGAGGCACCCAGTATTAACCTTTTAGCCGGGTACTTTCAAATCGTTTTCGAAAGCATCGATCCTGAAAATACTCTGTTGCACCTAGCGATTAAAGGGCATGCAGGCTCAAAGACAACGTTATTACTACAAGAACGCGGCCATACAAGGGCCATGAGTTTGCTCAAAGAGTCTTATGGTCATTCGCTAAGAGAGGAAGACATGCGGTTTATTGCGTCTTTTACAACAGCAGCATTGGACGGTATTTTACAAAAGGTCTTACAAAAAGATCATCCTTGGGATATAGAAACGACTTCATTCAATATTGCACAGCTTATTCATCTTGGTGTTGATAATTTTAAACCTTTTCAAGCTGATAAAAACAACTCCCCCCCTGCAGTTCCCTGTTAATCGACATTGACGAATTCGTTTTTTATATTAAAAAATATGCCCACGAGGATACACTCGTGGTTCTATCCAACTCTCTCGCTTCGCAAGTTTTAGAAGCCTCACCCCCATAAAACATAACCATTAAGAAATCACTTTAATCTCCGTATTCATATCCGGTGAAAGACTGCTGGATTAAATATCTTTTATTACTCAATAAAATTTGCACTTACGTTACAGTTTGTAATACACTATTTGCGTTACAGTTTGCAACATAAAAACATCAAGATCTTTAATGCAAATGTTAACTACCCATAAAAACAACACAACGAAAACAACACAACAATTCTTAACAATGCTCTACAGCATTTTTACTTGGGGGTAATTATGAATACAAAAATAATACAATCGGCTTTAGATTTAGTCAGCGCCACGTCCCGCGATTTCATTCAGAGCAATCCTGGACTGTATATCAACGGTGAATGGGTCAATAGTAATGCTGGCCAAACGGTAGATGTGATTGATCCATCGACTGCAACCGTCATAGGTCAGACTGTTCGCGCAACAGCACAAGATGTTGATAAAGCATGTGCGGCAGCAAAAGCAGCCTTTGCTATTGGCTCACCATGGCGTAAATGCAGTCCTCAAGACCGCGAGAAGTTACTTAACAAACTGGCTGATGCTATTGAGGCTGATGCTGAAACACTTGCTGACCTGATCGCAATTGATCTCGGCCTGCCACGCCATCTTGCGCTTAACTTTGAAGTGCTTAAAACAGTTCAGACATTCCGTTACTTTGCGGGCTACCCAACAAAAATTAAGGGTGAAACGATTGATATCGGCCCAGACATGCACGAAGGCGATTACTTTTGCTACACAACACTCGAACCTGTAGGTGTTGTTGGTGCCATCATTCCTTGGAATGCGCCATTGATGATAGCAAGCTGGAAATTGGCTCCTGCACTTGCTGCTGGTTGCACCATGGTTATGAAACCTTCAGAAGACGCTTCTTTGGTTGTGCTTCGTCTTGCTGAGCTCACGCGTCAGGTTGGTTTTCCGCCTGGTGTATTCAACGTTGTAACAGGCGAAGGTCCTGTTGTTGGCGAAGCAATCTTGGACAATCCTGACATAAACAAATTTGCCTTTACCGGCTCAACTTCTATCGGTAAACACATCCACGAAAAAGCATCAAATAGAATGGTGCGCCTCAGCTTAGAACTAGGCGGAAAAAATCCAGTCATTGTTATGGGTGATGCAGATCTTGAACCTATCATCCCGATGATTTGCATGGCGACATTCGCCAACTCAGGTCAGATCTGTGTATCAGGTTCTAAGGTTATTGCGCACACCTCTATTGCTGATAAATTGGCTAAAGCTTGTATTGAATTTACAGAGAACTTACCACAAGGTAATGCATTGCAAGATGGTAACATGATCGGTCCTATGTGCTCTGCAACTCAATTTGAACGTGTAATGAACTACATTAAGCTTGGCGAAAAAGAAGGTCGTGTACTAGTAGGAGGAAAGGCAATTGAAAGTGATGGTTATTTTATTAAACCCACTATTATCACCGATCTGCCTAAAGACAGTGCTTTACTTACAGAAGAAATTTTTGGCCCTGTAATGACCATAGAAACATTTGATGATATTAACGATGTTATCCAGGCTGCCAATGCCTCTGATTATGGTTTATGTGCAACCATTTTTGGTTCAAACCACGCAACATTACAAAGATCAGCACGTGACTTACGCGTTGGGACGGTGTTTATCAATAGTGCGGCCTTCCCACCAGCAGGTGTACCAACTGGCGGCTTTCGTCAATCGGGAGTTGGACGTGATTTAGGTACTGAAGGTCTTGGCGGTTATTTAGAGTCAAAATCTGTTATTGCACGTATCGGGGAGCAACACTAATGAATTTACTTGTTGAAAAAGACCTTGAAGCCGAACTTGCTATAGACCAAGCCATGTTAAAAATAGCAGAGGGGCGAACCGCTCCTCCAAGTGACATGGTAATTTACCCATTTGCAGAAAACCCTGCCAGGGATAATACAGATAAGCTGATGAAGCTTTTGTTTAAGGAAGTCCCTGATTATGACCCTGTACTTGCGAAAAAAATCGGTATGGCAAACTGGTCTGGTGATCCACTATCGGATGCTGCCATCCTTAAGATCCGTCGCAACGGTGAAAACCCTCATGAAGTCATTAATCAAATTTTGTCTAGTGGTATTGATAAGGTTGAAAACCCATCACCTGAGTTGGAAGCGATTTGGAAAGAAGTTTCTGAAGATCCACAATGGTTGGATTGGGATAAAATAGAACTCGGTGCAAAGACTTATCGGGGCTATGGCCCTTATGGTTTTCAATTCCAAGGTATTGCCACATTAGACGGTTACCGAGTTCGAAATATTTCTCGTACCTTGATGTCTACGGGGCAATATTCAGATGATACTGCGTTTAAACGTTTCTTGCTGACTTGTAATTTTTGGACTGAAATTTCTGAAGTGGGCGGCATGAAAAAATTTGGGGAAGGCTGGAAAACAGCGCTTCGCGTGCGCTTGCTGCATACACTTATCCGTCGGGCGGTGTTTAGTAGCGAAAAATGGGATCCTGAAGAGTTTGGTATGCCGATCAACCAAGCGGGTTTACTGGGTGCACCAATTATTTCCGCTTTAGTTTTGGGTAAAGCCAGTCGTATGTTGGGTCGAAAAGTCACCGATGAAGAAATCGAAGCAATGATGCATTTATGGCGTTACGTGTCGCATGTAATGGGTTACAGCTATGATATTCCATTCCCTACAACGATCAAAGAAGGGCAGAAAATTTTGTATCACTTGATGCTTGCGTCTGAAGCTTCGGATGATCCCGATGGTATTCGCTTGTGTAAATCCTTTATGGATTGTTTTGAGCCACCTAAAGAGCTTAAAGGTCTTGAAAGATTTACACGTTGGTGGGAATACAAATCAAACATAGCGATGACCGCATTTTTTGTTTCACCCGGAACACATGAGGCTGCAAAGCTTCCTAAAGCTAAGTTTTGGGGGCTTATTTATTTGCTTGTTACTGGGCCAAAGAATTTTATTCGAGGCACGCGTCGGCTTAACAATCCGGCTTATGCCGAAAAGCTTGATAAGAAAATAACTAAAGAAAGACGAGATTGGGTAAATAGACAGCTCGGTGAGGCGGATCTCGTCTATCGACCTCAATCTAAGTTCTAGGCAATAGCGGCCGGTGAATATCTTAGCGTTTTCATCGGCTTTGACCGTCTAACGAAAAGTAATGGAGCGCTTTTATGTGGTGTTGTCGTCAACAAGACCAAATTCACTGCATTAGTCATCCCCAAAAGGCGTCTTACAGAGCGAACGATACGGCTAACCGTGTTGAATGAGTAATACAAGCAAGTGTGTTGTCTTAAAGGCTACCGACCAACATAGGTAATCTAAGTGATGCCCTATGTTTAATTTGAAGTAAACCCTTCTATCCCACTTAGTGTTACTTATCGCCATAAAAAGCTCACTCGCTTATCACTCAATCAATCTAAAAACCGATGTACTCAGACGCACACTTAACGAGATATTAAAATGACTAATTACACTACCGACTACATTAAAGCAGATGCTACTCATATCGATTTCCCCGTCACTAATCGAGAACAACATTTTGAGTGGTGGTACTTCGATGCTCATTTCGATAATGGCGACTACCTTGTTGTAATGTACTCACTAAATGACACAAGGTTAAAACCAAGACAACCCTCTGTCCGATTAAATTTATATACAAAGGGACAGCCTGAAATATCGAAAATAAAAAAATATACCGAAGCAGAGGTATCAACGAGCTATGACAAATGTGATGTTAAATTAGGCGAAGAATACTGTCGAGATAGTGGTGATTACTACGAAATTTATACTTTAATCGATGGTTATGGTGCCAAGCTAAAATTAAATAAAAACAACCACCCATATACATCTGAAGGAACGCCATCTCCTATGCCTTGGACCGTTGCGGTGCCGTCTGGCGATATTGAAGGTGAGCTTTATAAAAACGGCGAAACTATTCAAATCAAAGGGACTGGATATCACGACCATAATTGGGGTGAGAAAAGTCTAGCTGGCATGATTAAAAATTGGTATTGGGGGAAAGTACACTCGCCAGATATTTCAATCGATTATTCAGTTATTATGGATTTTAAAGACAATATAATGATGACGGTAGTATTGGTTACTGATAGCGAAAACTTAATCATGTCACCTTCAGACTCTCTTACTCACCCTGAAACCGTTTCATGCATCGCAACCATTAATAAGACGATGACAGAAGAGTCTATGGGCTACACATTTTCAAAAAGCTTAACCCTGAAAGGTTCAAAAGATGATCTAAGCTTTATCGTAAACATCGATCTAGAAGAGTTAGTCATGATTGAAAAAGGCCAACTGCTCCCAGGTGAAGATGCTTATCGATATACCGCGAAAGAAGAATTAATGGTTACTCGAAATGGCATTACACAAACCTATCTTTCTGATGGTTTGCATGAAATCGTTTATCCAAAAAGTGAATAAGTAATTTAACACTTAATCTCTGCCTGATGCCACTACAGGGCGTTGACACTTGGCTTTGCGGCGTACGGAAGCTTCAGCGGAAGTGCATCCGACAACAGCCACTTTATCGTTGATAGTCACGCAAGGCGTAGAAATTTTTTACCAATCCGTGGATGAATCATATGTCCATGAACGGGAATAGGTGGTGTATTTACATAATACAAAATTTTTATCGGAACCTTTCCGATGATGTAATACCAAGTAGCATAAACAACCTTCTTAGGGCACCCATATTGAATGACTTGTATAGGGCTGGTAGCTGCATAATTTTTATTATTTAATTTTATCTTGTTATCCACAGAAAAATATAGATCTGGGTGCGCTTTCCCTGAAAGAATACACTCTGCAAAGCCGGACAGGTCAAAGGGGACCTTGTCATCAATGATCTTACAACCAAAAACCTTTACCAGATAAAGGTGGCAGTAGAGAATCCCTTGTTTAAAATCGCATGAAAATATCTTCCCTGCATTTAGAGTTTTACAACTTCCTATAACAGACTGATTTTTCAAAAGATAGCCAGCTAACTCACTCCAAGCCTCATCATATTTTTGAGTTTGAGTTGTGTTACAGTGATGACAGATTTTCGCTGAATACTTCGCAAAGTTACTCTTCACGCTTTGGAGAATCTTAACGGTACCATCCTGTTTTGTGTACAGTGGAGACTGCTGCGTAACTACCCCAAAAATCGAACGTAGATCAGATGCTTTAACGCGATGTTCTCTGGTTGTGGCTTCTCTACCGCATATCCAGCAGATATTCATCTATTCCCCAAACTATAACGTTTTAATATTTATGTGCTATTTTCAGCGCATAAATCGCTTGTTGGACTTAGCCGATGCTTAGTCTGAATTAATTGGCATGTTTTATGCTGTAGGAATTTGATTTTTTGATACAGGCTCTGGGGTACAGAGCAGTTTTGAGTCAATACATATCGAATAATGGGTAAGTTTTTCATTGAAATTCCTTTTCATTGTATTGTTCTACCATACATCTTTCTGCTTGGCTGATTCTATAAGGATTATATACTCAATTTAAACCTCTGTTGGCTCCGCGCAGCGGCTTAGTTCAACAGCGTATTAAAGTATGTGCCTAACAAACTAAAGTAAACCGAACTTGCGCGTAAAGTAGAATTTTTGCGCACTATACTAAAAATTAAAGACAACAAAATTAGATTGTTACGGTTTTTCTATTTTTAAAGCGATACAACTAAAGAACGATTTTCAATCGTTTTTTAGCGTAAATCGATGAAACACCATTACAAACGTACATAAAATCAGTACATGACACAGAAAAGGTGCATGCTGATTTTATCTTTCACGCTTTTGATTTTTTCACATGCGCAGCATGTGGCTTTGGGGTTAAGGGGTATCCCCTTGCCCGAGCTTGTATCCGACCTTTTTGGAACAAAAAGTGGGATACAAGCGTACCGGGTTACGTACTAGTCCCACATAATTGTGGGCTGCTTTTTGCTTCGCACTCACCGACTGCGAGCCATTTTCAATACCATCATATTTCGCTCTCTGCTGTAGCGAAAGAATTACAGCGTTGGCAGTGTTTGTGCCTAATTTGGTACTGTTGCTGCCAATTGCGTCTGGATATTTTTCGAGGTTTAATGCTTATCGATTAACCACACCCGATCATCAAATTTGATAGTCAATTTTCTCAATATCCTTAAGCAATGCAGTAACGTTTATATCTTTACCGTAACGACTGTAAGTGATGTTGGGATTAGCGTGACCGACAATTTGCGCCACGATATGCTCACTGATATCCAGTTGCTTCATTTCATCGATAAAAGTGTGTCTGAAGCCATATGATGTGGGGCGCAGGTTCGCTTGGATGCCTATCTCGGTTTGAAGCTTGGCGAGCTGTTTGCAGTAAGTTTTTGACCAATCTTCAATGATGCCTACAGGTTTATAGTCAAACAACTGGGTATGTGTTGATTTTCTTTGCTCAACAAACGCAATAAAGCCTAGCTCAAGCAAGCGCTGATGTATGGGCACATAACGTTTGGCATTGAGGTTCTTTAATCGTTGTACAGCACCACTGTCATCAACGCTAATGCAGTGTATGCCGTCGATTAGTTTGATATCTCCAGGTTTGAGCTGGCAGGCTTCTGAGGGCCTTAAGCCGCCATAAAGCATTAATCGGGTGACCCATTTGAAATCGGTTGTTGAAGCCTTGAATGATGAGCTGCGAAGTAGTCGTTTAAGTTCAATGTGCGTCCAGCGGCCGAATGGCTGATTTTTGTTTTGAAATAATAAATGCGCTTAATGCTTCGTTTAACCCAATAACAGGCTTTGCTTGCGCCACAGCGGTAGTTTCACGATGCTGAGACAATTTAGTCTCTCTAATGGGGATAGCATGAGGTTTTTGCGTGATGTTGAACGTAATATCAGAATCATCAGCATCAAACTGAGCTCTAAGATGGTTAATGACCTCATCAACGTAGCGAATAAAATCATTAATACGGGTTTGATGGTCAATAGACTTGATGATTTTTTTGAGTGCTCCGGCAACATCAATGTTACGGATGACCGCTTCTGCTCTGTCACGAGTCAATAAGGAGACTTTTACGTCAAAGGGAAAGCCCTTGTCGCGTAAATATTTGGCTAAACAGATACGTGTGAAGTATACGTTGTTGGGTGCTCTGCTCATGTAAAAAGCGGATACATTGTCTGAGTCAATCCTTATGGAGAGCCCCTCAAACGCCAAAAACAAAAAAAGCCGTTGATAATCAACGGCTTTTTTTGTTTTTAATGTGGCGGAGGGATAGGGATTTGAACCCTAGAACGGGATAAACCGTTGCCGGTTTTCAAGACCGGTGCATTCGACCACTCTGCCATCCCTCCGAGCGGCCGAATAATATGACAATGGCTGTTTGGTGTAAAGGGTAAATTGAAAATAATCAGTTAAGTGGCGATAAAACACTCAGAATATAGGTGGGTAGCGTGTGGATGCTGATTTATCAGCACTGTTAGATCGATATAGTGACTCACACGACTGTAATTTATTGGGTATTGAGAATGGTCTGCATTCATTAAACAGGTTATCTGGTCTTTTGCTCAGCAAAATATGTGATTAAACAGCTGATAACCGCGACTTTGCTTGATTTGATTGGGGTTAATGTTTACCTTTACTGCAAGTAATGTTGCCAATGCCAAGGATAGCGAGATGCTTTCAGAACAAGCATTCGAAATGATAGATATAGTTGCCCGAGTGGGCAGTTTTACTGCCGCCGCCAATAAATTAAATAAAGTCCCCTCGGCGGTGAGTTATGCAATTAAACAAATTGAAGATGACCTAGGGGTCATCTTATTTGAACGTCATCATCGTAGTGTGAGTTTGACGCCTGCGGGTGAGCATTTTGTGGCTCAGTCGCGTGAGATCATGACTAAATTGAATAACATCAAGCGTGATACTCAAAAAGTCGCCAATGGTTGGCGGCCTTCTTTGTCTATCGCGATTGATAATATGGTGCGCGCCGACAAGATAAGCGGGTTGATTGCCGATTTTTATCGCCACTTTACCGACATTGAATTAATCATCCGCCTTGAAGTGTATAACGGCGTATGGGAAGCGTTATCGACAGGTAAGAGTGATGTTGCCATTGGCGCGACCTCGAGTATTCCTGTTGGTGGGGTATTTAAGTCTCGCGATATGGGAATGATTCAGTGGTCGTTTTTGGTCGGTAAAAACCACCCATTGGCTAAAGCTGAACATGCATTAACTGACGAGGAGTTATTACAATATCCGTCCATTTGTTTACAAGATACCGCGCATAATATCGCACACAGACCTAACTGGTTATTAAATAATCAGCGCCGTATTGTAGTGCCAGACTGGATCCGCGCATTAAACTGTTTTCGTGAAGGCTTAGGTGTAGGTTATATGCCTAACCATTTGGCGGATATATTCATTAAAGCCGGTGCATTAATAGAAAAGCAATTAGACAAACCCAAACAAGATACCGCCTGCTGTTTGGCCTGGAATAATGCCAATATGACCCCTGCAATGCAGTGGGTTCTGGATTATTTAGGCGAGACACCTAAGCTTAAAAAAGAATGGCTAAGCTAAACGGAAGCTATTGAAGATTATAAGGTTATATTACTCTTAGCTTTATGGTAACGTAGCGACATGAATCGATGTCATAAATTAATTTATATTTAATGTACATTGCTTACGCTAGTAACAAAGATTTACTGTCAGAGTGAAAACGATAGGTTTTCGCGTTGAACAAATCATTGAGTTAATCTCTGGAGACGATAATGAGTCAACAATCAGTTATATCCCCTAGTCTATCGACTACTGAAGTCAATAAACTGTTAAAAAACACCTATATGCTGTTATCAATGACATTGGCTTTTGCTGCGGCTAGCGCAGGTTTAAGCATGTTATTTGAAATTGGTCGCTGGCCATCACTGGGCTTAGCATTAGGTGGCTTAGTATTATTATTTGTTACATTGAAAAAAGCTGACACTGCTGCGGGTATCTTTTGGGTATTTGCCTTTACCGGTATGGAAGGTGCTTCATTAGGCTACATTCTTAACCATTATGCTGGTATGGCCAATGGCCCTGGCTTAATTATGCAAGCACTTGGCTTAACTTCCGTTATCTTTGTGGCGTTATCAGCTTATGCACTGACCACTAAAAAAGACTTCTCGTTTATGGGCGGGTTCTTGTTTGCTGGCATGTTAGTCATGATTGGCGCACTAGTGATTAACTTATTTGTGCAAAGCTCGATTATGTTTATGGCAATGAACGCGGGTATTGCATTACTGATGACCGGTTTTATTTTATATGACACTAGCCGTATCGTGAACGGCGGCGAAACCAACTACATCCGTGCAACCGTTTCATTATTTTTAGATTTCTTAAACTTATTTATGAGTCTTCTGCATTTAATGGGTATGGGCAACGACGATTAATCGCCGATAGAGTTCAGCGTTAAATTACGATAAAATGACCCTACTTTAGGGTCATTTTTTTTATCATGAGCAAATTCATTATTCAAGTAAACGGCAGTGTTTATGGCTCTAGCGCCAGTTTTCGTGCATTGACCTTTTGTCAAAGTGTGTTGGCCAATGGTCATGACATTATCACGGTCTTTTTCTACCAAGATGGCGTGACAAACAGTAACGCCCTTACCTGCCCAGCCTCAGACGAAATAGACATGCATGCTAAGTGGCAAACCTTTGCACAGCAACATAATGTGCCGCTCACTAATTGCGTGTCTGCTGCGCTTCGCCGTGGGGTGTTATCACAGCAAGAAGCGGTTGAAAACGGCAAAAGCCATTGGAACAGTGACGAAGCCTTTAGCATGGGCGGCTTAGGCGAATTAGTGGTTGGCATAGAAAAAGCCGATCGTTTAATCAGCTTTTAAAATCGATAGGATCAATCATGAAATCTGTGGCCATTGTATTTCGCCATGCACCATTTGGGTCCACCAGTGGCCGCGAAGGTCTCGATGTTGCGATGCTCAGCGCCAGCTTTGAGCAACAAGTGAATCTTATTTTTACTGACGAAGCGGTATTACATCTTCTGGGTGGGCAAACCCCAGAGCAAGCAGGCGCAAAAGATTACTTAGCGGCCCTAAAAGCACTGCCGTTATACGATATTGAAACAGTATTAGTGTGCAGTGAATCGATGCAGCACTTGGGGATGAATGTTAGCGAATTGAGTATTGATGCCGAGGTTGCTAGTGCCGATATGATAACCCAAACATTGCAAGCGGTTGATGAGGTATTAGTATTTTGATTTTACATCATATTCAAACATCAGCATTAACCGACAATGCACTCAACACCTGCTTACGGTACATTCACCCTAACGACAGTATATTATTGGCTGGCGATGCCGTTAACTGCTTATTACAAACCCCGTGGCAACAGCGTTTAGCCTCGGTTAACCTATTTGTGTTGCAAGATGATATTCAAGCGCGGGGATTACAGCAGCGGATTGATATGATTGCAGAACATATGTCAGCCGAACTTTTTCATATTATTGATTACTCAGATTTTGTTGAGCAATCACTTAAGCATAACAAGGTCATCACTTGGTAAACTCTTTTGAATTTAATGGTCAACAGATTGAAATTGATCATCAAGGCTATTTAAAAAATGTTGCAGATTGGCAAGAGTCGATGGCGCCAGTTATTGCAGCGACTGAAAACATTGAACTGACAGAGCAACACTGGGAAGTGATTCGGTTTGTACGCAATTTTTACCTAGAATACAAAACCAGCCCAGCGATCAGAGTGTTAGTTAAAGCTATTGGCCAAAGCTTAGGTGCAGATAAAGGTAACTCTAAATACCTGTATACCCTATTCCCAATTGGGCCGGCCAAGCAAGCCACTAAAATTGCCGGATTACCAAAACCGGCTAAATGCTTGTAGATTATTGAAATACCATTGCGCGTTAGTAAATGATCTCTCAGCGAGAATTTAAAAGGGTTTAAACAAGGCGAATGACTGAATGAATAGTTATTCTCTTTCGAAGGCATGCAACGCAGTGTAAGCCCTTTTAAAACTCGCCTGAAAGGAATACCCCAGCAGCTTGTGCTTTGCGTTCTCGCTATTTGAAAGGGAACTACCATTACTACATAGCGACGCCTTAATCAAAAACCGCTGGACGCATTCTGAGTGGTCACTTATTAATGCGCAATGGTATAAACACCAAAAAAAAAGCCCAGTTAAGCATGCTTAACTGGGCTTTTTACTGTTCACTATTTTTCGGTACTTTTACTTCGACGCTTTGATTTGGGCTTTAAATTTAGGGCTTTACATTCAGGGCTTTATATTCAGAGGCTTTACTGAGGTACGACATTATCTAATAAGATAAAGGCGACTTGACCAAGCAACACGAATACCAATAATACAAAAAACATCCCAATCGAAGACGACACAAATCTGCTGTTATTACGCTGACCAGTAGCCACCGCTTATTATCCTTTAAAAAGTATCAAAAATGTTTGTCGCACTCGAGGAGCACGACAAATACATTACACCATTAACCATTAACCATTAAGCATTAACCAATGACGCTTAAACCGCCCATGTATGGACGTAATACATCAGGTACCGTAATGGTGCCGTCTTGGTTTTGATAGTTTTCAAGAACGGCTACTAACGTACGACCGACAGCCAAACCAGAACCGTTGAGTGTGTGTAATAATGCAGGCTTATTGTCGACTTTGCTACGGTATCGAGCTTGCATTCTACGCGCCTGGAAATCTTTCATATTTGAACAAGATGAAATTTCACGGTAAGTATTTTGCGCGGGTAACCATACTTCAATGTCGAAGGTTTTGCTTGAGCCAAAGCCCATGTCACCGGTACACAACACCATAGTGCGGTGAGGCAGGTTTAATAGCTGTAATACTCTTTCAGCATTAGCAGTAATTTCGTCTAATGCTGCCATAGAGTTATCTGGATGAGCAATTTGCACTAGCTCAACTTTATCAAATTGGTGTTGGCGAATTAGCCCGCGAGTATCACGGCCGTATGAACCCGCTTCACTTCTGAAACATGACGTTAATGCCGTCATCTTCATTGGCAGTTCACTTTCATCAACAATCATGTCGCGAACATAGTTAGTTAATGGCACTTCAGCGGTAGGAATAAGCGATAAACCCTGACCTTCTTCTGTGGCCGGTTTAGTGTGGAATAAGTCTTCACCAAATTTAGGTAATTGGCCTGTGCCCATTAAGCTGTCTTCGTTAACGAGTAACGGAACGTAAGTTTCTGTGTAACCGTGTTCTGTGGTGTGAAGGTCTAGCATAAACTGACCTAATGCACGATTTAAACGGGCTATTTGGCCGCGCATAATAATAAAGCGCGAACCTGTAATTTTAACGGCGCTTTTAAAGTCTAATCCGCCAAGTGCTTCGCCTAAATCTAAGTGATCTTTGACTTCAAAGTCGAATACTTTTGGGGTGCCCCACTGACGCACTTCAACGTTTTCGCTTTCGTCTTTACCTACTGGCACTGACTCGTCTGGCAAGTTCGGTACGCTCATGGCAATAACGTTAATTTGTTGTAATAGCTCAGCAAGCTCAGCCTTTTTCGCATCTAACTGCGATCCTAAATCACCCACTTGCGCCATAATGGAACTCGTGTCTTCGCCGCGAGCTTTAGCTTGGCCAATCGACTTAGAAATCGCGTTACGCGATGCTTGTAAGTCTTCAGTTTCTACTTGAAGCGATTTACGCTTTTCTTCAAGCTTGGTCAAATTATCGACATCAAGAGAAAAACCACGAGAGGCTAAACGCTCGGCAGTGACTTCGAGTTCGTTACGCAAAAATTTTGGATCTAGCATGTTGTCAGTTCTTTTTAGTTAAACGCGAGAAAATACAAGTTGTTGACCGATGTACACCATAAAAAGACACAAGGTGACATTCAACAACACATTTAAAACAGCCTTATGCCAAAGGCCGTCCTGGATCAGCAATAAGGTTTCATTCGAGAAAGTTGAAAACGTGGTGAGTGCGCCTAATAAACCCACACCAACCAAGGCTTTTAATTCTGGACTCACGTGACTCAGTTGCCCGAGTGCATAAACAACGCCCATTAAAAACGATCCCAATATATTGACCATCAGTGTACCAAAAGGAAAACTGCTTCCAAATAGCTGGATCATAAATATTGACAAAAGATAGCGTAAAACAGCACCAATTGAGCCACCCAGCGCCACAAGTAATACATTAGTCATAGCGTTTGACCTCACTTTGCCTGTCAAGCTCGTTGAGTTGTGCCAATTTTTCTTGAATACGTTTCTCAAAACCACGATTCGTTGGCTGGTAAAACTGGCTGTGCTTGAGTGATTCAGGAAAGTAATTCTCACCAGGTGCAAACGCGCCCGGTTCGTTATGGGCATAGCGGTATTCTTTACCAAAGCCGATTTCTTTCATCAGTTTGGTTGGCGCATTACGCAAATGATTGGGCACAGGCTCATGGCCAGTTTGTTTAGCTAACTCTCGTGCGGCGCCAAATGCACTGTACACGGCATTACTTTTAGGCGCACTGGCTAAATAAAGCACCGCTTGTGCGATAGCGCGCTCACCTTCTGCGGGGCCGATACGGTGATAACAATCCCAGGCATTAAGCGCAACAGTCATGGCGACAGGATCGGCATTACCGATGTCTTCAGAGGCAATGGCCAATAAACGCCTGGCAACATAGAGTGCATCGCCGCCGCCTTCTAAAATCCGGCAAAACCAATAAAGTGCAGCATCAGGCGCTGAGCCTCTTACTGATTTGTGTACCGCTGAAATTAAGTCGTAAAACTGATCGCCATTTTTGTCGTAACCTGCCGCTTGATGTCCTGCTACTTGAGTGAGCATCTCTGTTGTAAACTCACCGCCGTCGCTAACTAAATCACTCATGAGCTCAAGCAAGTTTAACGCTTTGCGGGCATCACCTTCACTGATGTCGGCAAGTTGTTTAGCAACGTCTGTCGGTAGTATTAATTGGCGTTTGCCATAACCACGCTCAACATCCGTTAAGGCTTGATTAACAATTAAGGCTATTTCATCGGGTGTTAACCGATTGATTAAATACACACGCGCACGTGACAATAAGGCGTTATTGATTTCAAACGAGGGGTTTTCGGTTGTCGCACCAATAAAAATAACCGTACCGTCTTCAATAAACGGTAAAAAGGCATCTTGTTGGCTTTTGTTGAAACGATGGACTTCGTCGACAAATAATAAGGTGCGCTGGCCACGACTTTGCGCAATGGCTTTGGCTTGCTCAATGGCCGCTCGAATATCTTTTACACCCGAGGTTACCGCTGAAATTCGCTCGACATGGGCATTAGCATAATGGGCAATGAGTTCTGCTAAGGTGGTTTTACCTGTTCCGGGTGGCCCCCACAATAGCATTGAATGGGCTCGGTTTGCCTCTAGCGCTTTACGCAGCGGCTGACCTTCGCCAAGCAAGTGAGCCTGGCCAATATACTCACTGATTTCCCTTGGCCGCATACGCGCAGCCAAAGGACGAAAATCGGGTGCAAAATCGAAACCTAGATTAGCCATGAAACGACTTAATTAACTTGCTTTAAACGCTGATCATCAATATCAACGTTGTCTGGAATGGCAAACTTAAACAAGTTTTTTTCAGCAGGCAACACAGCACGCTGCGCAGACAATTGGAATTGGCTTAAATTACCTTGTTCGTCAGTTAAGTTAAATTGAGTTAATTGATCTGCATTAAAACACACACTGACCGCAACAACGCTGCTATTTAACTTTTTAGGTTGAATATCAAAACAGTTCGATTTAGCTTTGTTTTTACGCTTTATTACTGTGTATTTGTTCCATGTTTCATCATCACGATGCACTAATAACGCCATTGGCGAGGCATCAACGGCTTGTGAAACATCCATTACTGTCACTTCTTCGGCAAAGGGGTTAAACACCCATAAGTTGGTGCCGTCGGCCACAATCAATGATTCGTCTGGCTCGGTTAAGTGCCAGTAAAATTGGTTAGGATAAGCCAGTGCAAATACGCCGTTACCACTTTGAATAGGCTTATTGTTAATGTCGGTCACTTGCTGAGAAAACGTGGCATGCAAGTTATCTATTTTAGCTAGTTTGGTGCGTAATTCGGTGGCGTCATCGGCCTGCACGGCGGCAGATAACATGCTCGTCGTTAAAAATAGGCTTAATACTGTACTTAAAACTGTAATGCGTTTGTTCATCATTATTCCTATTGGCTTCTTGGTGGTGGCGGTGCCAACACCTCGCGGTTACCGTTGTGGCCTTGCGAGCTCACAATACCTTGGCCTTCCATCATTTCAATGATGCGAGCGGCGCGGTTGTAACCAATCTTAAACTTACGTTGTACGCTTGAAATAGAGCCTCGGCGGGTTTCGGTTACAAACGCCACGGCATCATCATAAAGCGCATCATATTCTTCTTCAGTATCTGAGGTTTCACCCGGCAGCAGCACTTGCTCACCTTCTGACACCCCATTTAAAATCTCATCAATATACTGTGGCTTACCACGTTCGCACCAATCGGCTACCACTTTGTGCACTTCATGATCGTCAATAAATGCACCATGGACACGGTTAGGTACACTGGTACCGGGTGGTAAATACAACATGTCGCCCATGCCTAACAAGGTTTCTGCACCTTGTTGATCTAAAATGGTGCGCGAGTCGATACGTGACGACACCTGGAACGCTATACGGGTTGGGATGTTGGCTTTAATCAAACCGGTGATCACATCAACCGACGGACGCTGTGTCGCTAATATTAAGTGGATCCCTGCCGCACGTGCTTTTTGCGCAATACGAGCAATGAGCTCTTCAACTTTTTTACCCACAATCATAATCATGTCGGCAAACTCATCGACAATCACCACAATTGATGGCAACTTTTCTAATGGCGGCGCTTCATCTAGCATGCTCTCAGATGATTTCCATAATGGGTCTGGAATGTATTCACCTTTGGCAGCAGCTTCTTTAATTTTGTAGTTGTAACCTTTTAAGTTACGTACACCTAAAGCCGACATTAATTTGTAACGACGTTCCATTTCACCTACACACCAACGCAGTGCATTGGCCGCTTCTTTCATGTCGGTGACCACTTCACATAATAAATGTGGGATGCCTTCATATACCGACAGCTCAAGCATTTTAGGGTCAATCATGATAAAGCGAACATCATCAGGGCCAGATTTATATAACAAGCTGGTGATCATCGCGTTAACCCCGACAGACTTACCAGAACCTGTCGTACCTGCCACCAATAAATGCGGCATTTTACCTAAATCGACGACAACGGGCTCACCGGCGATGTCTTGGCCAAGCACCATCGATAACGTTGATTTACTGTCGTTGAACGCTTCGCTGTCTAGCACATCGCGCATAAATACGGTTTCACGGAACTTGTTTGGTATCTCAATACCGACATACGCTTTACCCGGAATAACCTCTACAACTCGCACGTTTTCAGCTAATAAAGAACGCGCTAAATCTTTAGCAAGGTTAGAGATTTTTGATGCTTTTACCCCTGGAGCCAATTCAAGCTCAAAACGAGTAATCACCGGGCCAGGATAGACTCCAACCACGTTGGCAATAATATTAAAATCAGCCAGTTTGGTTTCAACCAATCTTGCAACCTGGTTGAGCTCTTCTTCGCTAATCGGGTTTTTCTTACGATCGGGTACATCAAGTAAAGTAATGCTGGGTAGTGGATCCATTTTGCGTTTTTCTTGTGGTGCCTGGCCATCAATCACCACTAAACCATCGACAATTTTGGCTTCTTTTTTCGGTTGTTTTTGAGCCACTAACGCACCTACAGAATGCGGTTTCTCAAACGCTCCTGCAAATGGATCGGGCGTGATATCGATATCATTCTCAGTGTCAGTATCGTCGATATCATTGTTAACACTAAAGCTGACTTCATCTACATCGTCTTTACTGGCAACCCATGGTGCAAATGTTGGCTCGTCATCTTGCAGTTTAATCGACGGCTCTTGACGGTCATCGGTGTCTAATTCGTCATCATCAATATCGCGGGGTTCAAATACGTCAACCACTTTAGGTTTACGGCTAAAGAAGCTGCGTTTTTTCTCCACCGGCGCAACGGCTATGTCGTCTTCGACTGCAGCCTTGGTTGCAAACATCTCTTTGGCTTTTTTAGCCTCTTTTGATGTAACGGGTATATCTGAAGCGTCTTGATCGTCTAATTCATCACGGCGTTGTTTGAACTTATCAACCAATGACATAAAGCCTTTGGTGTCTTCGGTTTCACGCTCACGCTTAAACAGGCTTGGTAACGTCCATACTTTTTTGGCACACCAAATGGCACCAAAACCAATTAACTCAATAATAGTGAGCCAACTTACCCCTGTAGCTAAGGTAAAACCGGCACAAATAAAGCACATTAATAACAGTGTGGTGCCTAACGTACTAAAATACGGCAGCATCGCCTGCCCTATCACATCACCGGCTACGCCACCGGCTGAAAACACAAACATGTTGTCGGCGTTCATGCTGACTAGTGCGGCTAACGCCAACAGCATGAGCATAAAGCCTATGATGCGTAATCCGACGGAAAAATAATCAATCTCAAATACCCGATGAGCACGGTTAAAAATAAACCACCCTGTGGTGGCAATAATCACTGGGATTAAAAAGGCAATAAAGCCAAAAAAGTAAAACAGCACATCGGCTGTCCAAGCACCTACAGCGCCAGTCCAGTTATGAATTTCACCTTGAAAATGCGACTGACTCCAGCCCGGATCATTCGGGTTAAAACTGGATAGCGCCAATAGAATGTAGGTTGCAACCATGCAACAAAGAATTAAACCACCTTCAAGCAAGCGTTGTAAGCCGCTGAGTGTTTTTAGACTATTTTCCTGAGTCAAACGAAAACATCCATAAAAGAGTGAAAAATAAGGGTTAAGATAACAGAATATCACTGTATTTGCAGTGATTATGCACCTTGATTTCATCAAGCTCAATGGATTGTTATAGGGAATTAATCCAACAAATCAAAACTGCGATTGAGATGCATAAAACTGAGTGATTTATCGACAAAAACAATCAATGATGAACTGATAAGTTGCAGCGCTATTGTCCATCACGATTGAAATATAAGGCATTGCAGCTAGCACTTCATGCTACCTAACAGGTAAAACCACTTAGTGATTAAGATAAGGTTATCCTAAGTTGTATAAAGCAACTTTATTCGTTTGCTTTACCTCTTCCATCACCACATAAGTACGAGTATCTGATATAGACGGTAATTTCAGCAAGGTTTCACCTAATAATCGTCGATATGCAGACATATCTGATACTCGAGTCTTCAATAAGTAGTCGAAATCACCAGAAACTAAATGGCATTCTTGAATGTCATCAAGTAATTGAACGGCACGATTAAAGCGGTCGAAAATGTCTGGAGTATCTCTGTTTAAGGTTATTTCAACAAAGACTAACAGTGATGCACCTAAATAATGTGGATTAACGAGTGCTGTGTACCCGTTAATAAACCCTTGTTTTTCAAGTCGTTTAACTCTTTCAAGACAGGGCGTTGGACTTAAACCCACTCTTTTAGATAACTCTACATTAGAGATGCGTCCGTCAATTTGAAGTTCATTGAGTATGTTGCGATCGATACGGTCTAAATCTTTAATGGAATAGTTTTTATTAGTTGCCATACATTTAACCTTGTTTTGTCCCTAAAACAATATTTAAACCTTTTTAAGGGGAATCTTCAGCAGCATAATCTGCTTAACCGGAACTATACTAGAGTTCCCTGAAATAAGCACGTTCAGGTCACAATTAATAACAACTATACCCACTTATAAGTGGGTTTTATGCAAATTGAGGCTCAAAAATGATTATTGGTGTACCAACAGAAATCAAAAACCACGAATACCGTGTTGGCATGGTTCCTTCAAGCGTGCGCGAATTGACCATTAAAGGTCATGACGTATTTGTTCAATCTGATGCGGGTGTGGGTATCGGTTTTACCGATCAAGATTATATTGATGCTGGTGCTTCAATTTTAGCAACTGCTGCAGAAGTCTTTGCTAAAGCTGAAATGATTGTAAAAGTGAAAGAGCCGTTAGCAGTTGAACGAGCGATGTTACGTAACGATCAAATTTTATTTACTTATTTACACCTTGCGCCAGATTTGGCTCAAACTAATGATTTAGTTGCGAGCGGTGCAGTGTGTATCGCTTACGAAACAGTGACTGACGACCGTGGTGGTTTACCGCTACTTGCCCCTATGTCAGAAGTGGCTGGCCGTATGTCGATTCAAGCGGGTGCGCGTGCACTTGAAAAATCATTAGGTGGCCGCGGCATGCTATTAGGTGGCGTACCTGGTGTTGAACCGGCTAAAGTTGTGATCATCGGTGGCGGCATGGTAGGTACTAACGCAGCGCAAATGGCTGTTGGCATGGGTGCCGATGTGGTTGTACTTGACCGTAGCATTGATGCATTACGTCGTCTAAACGTGCAATTTGGTTCTGCTGTGAAAGCCATTTACTCAACTGCAGATGCCATTGAGCGTCATGTGCTTGAAGCTGACTTAGTGATTGGTGGTGTATTAGTACCAGGTGCAGCAGCACCAAAGCTTATCACTAAAGACATGGTTAAGCGTATGAAGCCTGGCAGTGCGATTGTTGATGTGGCAATCGATCAGGGTGGTTGTGTTGAAACTTCACACGCTACCACTCACCAAGACCCAACGTATATTGTTGATGACGTAGTACACTATTGTGTTGCTAACATGCCTGGTGCTGTTGCACGTACCTCTACTTTCGCATTAAACAATGCAACACTTCCTTATATCATTAAGTTAGCTAACCAAGGTTACAAACAAGCTTTATTAAATGACAAACATTTATTAAATGGCTTGAACGTTATCCACGGTAAAGTCGTGTGTAAAGAAGTCGCTGAAGCATTAAACCTTGAGTTTACTGAACCAAAGAGCATGCTTAATTAATGGCCTTTTTGGGTTAACTCGGTTAGGGTTAACTCGATTTAGCTTAAGCTGGTTCAATAAAAATGCCGCATAGTATTATGCGGCATTTTTATTTAACACTATCAAACACACACTGCCATTGGGGTTCATCGCAAAAATAACCTTGAAAGATCATCAGGCCCTAAACTAACAGCGGTTAACTGAGTTGGGCCTGTTTGGCTAATAACTCAAAGAATGCGTGTTCTGGCATCGGTTTGTAGAAAAAGTACCCCTGCACAGCCTCAATATTTTGCAGTTTCATAAAATCCAGTTCTGTTTGAGTTTCAACACCTTCGGCGACAATCGATAAATCTAAAGCACGACTCATACTGACAATCGCTTCAATGAGTGCTTCATGGCGAGTACCCATTGATATTTTTTGAATAAAAGACTTATCAATTTTCACCTGATCTACGGGGAAATTCGCCAGGTATGATAATGATGAATAGCCGGTACCAAAATCATCAACCGAAATCTGCATGCCGCGATGTCTAAGTTCGATTAACAATTGATTAATTGTATCGAGTTTTTTCATCATTAACGATTCTGTGATTTCTAAGGTAATCAATGAGTAGGGAAATCCCTGATCACCGAACTCGGCTTCTTTGGCATCAAAATACGCTAAAAATCGTTGTTGTAATTCGGTGGTCCAAAACTCAATGGTCGACACATTAATCGATAATGGGATCGCTAAACCGCGGTTTTGTAAGGTAGTAATAGTATCAATAGCCTGGTTTCTTACCCATTCGCCAATTTGCACGATAAAGCCTGACTCTTCTGCAATGGGAATAAACTCATCTGGCGAGATAAACCGGCCATCGTATTGCCAGCGTAATAATACTTCCGCTTTAATAATTAAGCCGGTATTTGGGTTCACTATCGGTTGATAATAAAGTTCAAACTGCTGTTCATTAATGGCCGATTTTAAACGCAGATGAAGCTCGGCATTGCGTTCTGCATCTTTCTGAATTTGTTGATTAAAAAATTTAAAACCGTTACGTCCATGTGACTTAGCATTATACATCGCTTGAGTGGCACAATTTAATATTTGCTCGACTTTGTCAGCATCGTCTGGGTATCGCGCTAAGCCAATGCTAACAGTCAGTTTAAGATGTTGTCCACCTACTGAAAAGGGATTATCTAATACAGCAGAGACATCGTGAACCATACTGATGAGTGTTTCTGTCGACCTTTCGCCCGGAAATACTAAAGCAAACTCATCGGCGGCAATCCGAGACAACAACACATTTTCAGGGATAACACTCGATAAACGTTTAGCCATCAAGGTGAGGACTAAGTCACCTTTATCATGGCCTAATGTATCGTTAATTTGTTTAAAATGGTCAATGTCTATCAACATCAAACTAAACTGTTTTTCACTTTTTTTATGTAAATCATCAGGTTCAATGATGCTTTGTAAACTGTCGAACAAATATTTACGATTTGCCAAACCGGTTAGTTGATCATAATTTGTTTGGAAATGAATGGTTTGCTCAGCATTTTTTCTGGCTGAAATATCATTAATTAACCAGGCAAAACAATTTTGCTGGGTAAACGAGTCACGGATCACCGCTACGGTTAACGATATATCGATAATGTCGTTATCAGTTCTTAAGCCTTTTAACTCACCCTGCCAAGCATGGCCTCGCGATAAATGATCAAATAAATCGGCAATTTGCTCGGCGGGTGAATGGCTTAAAAATCGTTGTACATCAAATAATTTGAGATTGGCATAATAAGTCGAAGTTAACGATTTAAAAATCGGGTTAGCTGACAATACTGAATTGTCTTCGCTGGTGATCACCAGGGCAATAGGTAAGCTGTTAAAGATTTTACTGCTCAAGCGCTGAACATGCATACCGCGACTGCGTTCAATGGCCAAACTGGCTAAGCGAGCCGCTTCTTGAATTAAAATTAAATCCTGATCAGTAGGCGATTTTATGGTGTCGTAATACATGGCAAATGTGCCAAGCACTTTACCATCACTGTCTTTAATCGGTTCTGACCAACACGCTTTTAACCCACAGTTAATCGGAATCTCTTTATATTGCTGCCAATTAGGATGGCCATCAATATCTTCAACAATAACCCGCTCAGCTAAAAAGGCAGCCGCACCACATGAGCCGACTTGAGGACCTATTTCAATCCCGTTAATGGCCTGATTATACGCATCGGGTAAGTTAGGTGCTGCACCCGATATTAATCGTTTCCCGTCTTCGCTGATTAATAATACTGACGCGCGAGTGCCAATTTTTTGCGCTTCGATAAGCAGCACTAATGCGTTCAGCATTTCGCCAAGTGGCAGGCCTTGCAACACCATATTCAAGATAGTGCTGTAACGCTCTAATCTTGACTCATGGTAACCCTCTTCAAGAGGTTGTTGCTCAGAATTGTCGATATTCGGTCCTATATCCATATGGCTCCGTAATGGTATGAGTAAACTCATATTACAACTGAATAATATGTTAATCAGATTATGCATTTATAGAAGGTTTATCAACGTTAAATTAAGATTTAATTATATAAAACACTATAAATTCTATGCTTTATTGTACAAATAAAAAAACGGTGCTTAAAAAAGCACCGTTAAGTAATTGTTAATTATCAGTTACAGAAAATCCAGTCCCATAACGTTGATAACACCTTGCGCAAATATTATTCGGCAATGCGTTCCATCTTAGCAAGGTAGAAGCCGTCAAAGCCGCGCTCCGACACTAAAATGTTTTCATCTTCTAATAAAGTAAACTGTGGGTTTTCAGCTAAGAAGGCATCCACTTGTTGACGGTTTTCTTCTGGCATAATTGAGCACGTTGCGTAAATGAGCATTCCGCCCACTTTGACCATACGGCTGTAGCTTTGCAAAATATGCTTTTGCAGTTCAATGAGCACTGGCAAACGCTCTGGAGTATCACGCCATTTTGAATCTGGGTTACGTTTTAGTACACCCAAACCTGAACATGGCACATCTAACAAAACGCGATCGGCGGTTAGCTTTAAGCGTTTGATGGTTTTAGAGCTGGCAATAATGCGGGTTTCAACATTATGCGCGCCGGCACGTTTGGCACGGGTTTTAAGGTTATCGAGTTTCCATTGCTCAACATCCATGGCCAGTAAACGCCCCTTGCCTTGCATTTGGGCTGCTATATGTAATGTTTTACCGCCTGCACCTGCACACGCATCAACCACACGCATACCCGGTTTGGCGCCTACAGCATCGGCCACTAATTGCGAACCGGCATCTTGTTGCTCAAACCAGCCATCTTTAAAGGCATCGGTGCGAAACAGTGCAGAATCGGAGGTCACTTCAACAGCAGAGGCAACATCGGGTAATGCAATTGCTGTTACACCCTCTTTGTGCAAGCGAGCAATCAGCTTTTCACGATCGCACTTAAGCTCATTAACACGTAAATACCGCTTAGGTTGCTCGGTTAATGCGGCGCGCTCTGCTGGCCACTTGTCGCCTAATTGAGTTTGCCCTAGCTCGTTTAGCCATTCTGGACAACCGTCCCATAACACAGGATCGGCTTTGGCTTTTTCAAGATTGGCATCAAATGATGCTTGTTCGATTTGCAATGAATACTGCATTTTTGGCAAATCAAGACCATGAAACACATGCCAGCCATTAAGCAGTTTTGAACCTAGACGCTCAAATTCATCAGGTGTGATATCGACTAAAAAACAATATAAATTCAGCCGACGTAAGATATCGCCAGTAACTTGGGTGATCCGCGCTTGTTCTGATGGATTAAGCGATAAACCTGAAAAGTGCTCAGAGTAAGCTCTATCTAGTGGTTTTCCTCGGGTTAACACCATGGTCAGTACGTTTAATACTAATTCAGATGAACTGCCAGACAGCGGGTAAGTTAACATGGGCTCTCTCATAAAATAACAATAGTGTAAAAACGTGCCGATCATAGGGATTTAGACCACTGATAGCAAGAAAAAGCGACCCGAAGGTCGCTTAGTTTATCAGCCGTTAACGCATAAAATGCGATTACATTTTTGAGCCTTTAGCACCATAGAACAAAATAAAGCCATAACACACAACCGGTAAAATAAAGGCTAATTGTAAGCCCATGTTATCTGCCATTACGCCTTGCAGTAACGGCACAATGGCGCCGCCGACAATGGCTAAACATAAAATGCCGCTGCCTTGTGAGGTGTGAGGTCCTAAATCACGCAACGCTAAGCTGAAAATGGTCGGGAACATAATCGAGTTAAATAAACCCACCGCTAAAATAGACCACATAGCCACCGCGCCGCTGCTGTTCATCGCCACTAAGACCAACGCCGCCGCCATTAACGAATTAAAGGCTAATAGGGTGCCAGCTGGAATTTTTTGCATTACAGCAGAACCAATAAAGCGACCGACCATCGCCCCGCCCCAATAATAGGTAATGTACTTCGCCGCATCGGCTTCTTGCAATCCGGCGATATGTTCTTCGCCTAAAAAGTTAACTAAAAAGCTGCCAATTGAGACTTCTGCGCCCACATAAACAAAAATACCCACCGCACCTAATACTAAGTGCATACTCTGCCATGCACTGGTTTTCCCGTTATGCGTAACAATGCCATTGTTGTCTGACACTTCATTGTGTTCTGCAATGGTCGGTAAGTTTAGTTTAGAGAAAATTAAGGCCAGCAAACCCAACATACCTGCCAAAATAAGATATGGCAGTTTAACGACTTCAGCTTCTGCTTGAGCATGGCTTAAGCCTGCTACTGCGCCCGTAGCCACAGACAAAATCAATACCGCGCCAAAATAAGGGGCAACCGTTGTACCTAACGCATTAAACGCCTGAGTTAGGTTTAAGCGGCTCGATGCGGTTTCAACACTGCCTAAGGCATTAACATAAGGGTTAGCGGCCACTTGTAAAATAGTAATGCCTGACGCCAACACAAACAGCGCGCCTAAGAATAAACCGTAAGTGGCAAACGCAGCGGCTGGGTAAAACAATAAACACCCTACACAGGCAATCAATAACCCGCACACTATACCTTTTTGATATCCCATCTTTTTCACTAACTTACCGGCTGGCAATGACACCAAAAAGTAAGCACCAAAAAAGCAAAATTGAATCAACATGGCTTCGGTATAGTTAAGTGAGAACACCGCTTTTAAATGCGGAATTAGAATGTCGTTTAGGCAGGTAATAAACCCCCACATAAAAAACAGCGATGTTAATGACACCAGAGCAAAGCGATAATTACCGCTACCACCGTCTGTTGTTGTGTGTTGTGAACTTTGCATTGTTGAAGCCATAATTGGTCTCTTCTTGTTAGTTATATTGATTTAGTTATATAGATTTAGTTATTTCGATTTTTATTTAGCTGTTTAGGACATCTGCTGTGATGTCTGTGAGATGGCACATCAAGGCCCATTCAACTCGATATAGAACCTTTTGATCAAAAAAGCCGAAATACTCAGCATACTTCGGCTTTAATTAAGTTAGTCGATAAAGGCATAAAAGCTGCTAAATCCTGGTAACACAATAGTGTTTTCTTGCTGTTTATCTTGATGCCCTGTTGCTAGTCCATGGTCGTTCAGCACGGTATTGACCTTAATATCAGCTAACTCAAACTGTGATGGCTGTGCTGATAAGTTAAACAATACCAACATCCGCTGCGAGCCGAGTGTTCTGACAAAAGCCAACACATTAGGATGTGCATCGACAAATTGGATGTCACCCTCGATTAATACCGTTTGCTGCTTACGCCATGCTAAAAAGTGACGATAACTGTTTAAAATAGAGTCGCTATCGGCTTCTTGTACATCCACTGCACTATTGATGTGCTCAGCTGAGATGGGTAACCAGGGTTGTGTATGGCTAAAACCGGCATTATCTGCAGACTTAACCCAGGGCATTGGCGTACGACAACCATCACGACCTTTAAACATTGGCCAAAAGGCAATACCAAACGGGTCTTGTAACTGGTTAAATTCGATTGGTGCCTCGGTTAACCCTAACTCTTCACCTTGATAGCTGCAGACACTACCGCGTAACGAAAACAACATCGCATTGAGCATTTTGACCATGGTCGGGTTAACCTGCTCCTTGCCCCAACGCGTAGCAACACGTTGAACGTCATGGTTGCCTATTGCCCAACATGGCCAACCGTCACCAATACTGGCTTCTAATGCTTCTACGGTTTGGCGAATATAAGCAGCGCTAAAATCATCGGTTAATAGCTCAAAACTGTAGGCCATATGTAGGCGGTCATCGCCCTGAGTGTATTGAGCCATGGTCGCGAGTGAATCTTCTGACGAAACTTCACCTAATGTCACGGCACCGGGATAACGGTTAATCAATGCACGCAACGCTTCAATAAAGCCCACCGTTTGCGGCCGGGTATTATTGTAATAGTGGTATTGATAAGCGTAAGGATTGTCTTCGCTGAACCCACGGCCTTGGCGTTGGTCTTTCGGTTTAGCAGGATTGTCGCGTAATTGCTCGTCATGATAACAAAACGTGATCGCATCAAGACGGAAACCATCGACACCCTTTTTAAGCCAAAACTCCACGTTGTTTAACACCGCCTGACGGACTTGTGGGCAATGGAAGTTTAAATCTGGTTGGCTTTTAAGGAAGTTATGCAAGTAATACTGCTGACGACGAGGCTCCCATTCCCATGCGCAACCACCAAAAATAGCTAACCAGTTGTTTGGCGCGCTACCATCATCTTTAGGATCCGCCCACACGTACCAGTCGGCTTTATCGTTGTCACGACTCTGGCGACTTTGCTCAAACCACGCATGTTGATCAGAGGTATGACTTAATACCTGGTCAATCACCACTTTAATATTGCGTAGATGAGCCTGTTCAATAAGTTGATCAAAATCAGCCATGGTGCCAAATAATGGGTCAATTTCAAGGTAGTCACTGATGTCGTAACCAAAATCTTTCATTGGCGACTTAAAGAAAGGAGAAATCCATATCGCGTCAACATTGAGGCTAGCAATATAATCAAGCTTGGCTATGATCCCCTGCAAGTCACCCACACCATCGCCATTCGAATCCATCAAACTGCGAGGATAGACTTGATAAATCACCCCACCACGCCACCAGGTTACCTGACCCATTGTTTCCCCTTAAAATAAGCTAACCCGTCTCAAGACCCGTAAGTTAACTTTATGTTGCGAGCGAGTAACAGCCCGCTGTTGTTTTATTGATATCCCTGAGGATACGTGAATAAGGAAATCAGGTTCAATACACCTGCATACGTATGCAAAGAAACAAATAGCATTACCACTTTG
Source organism: Shewanella sp. MF05956 (assembly GCF_059758055.1). Lineage (NCBI taxonomy): Bacteria > Pseudomonadati > Pseudomonadota > Gammaproteobacteria > Alteromonadales > Shewanellaceae > Shewanella > Shewanella sp. MF05956. The sequence continues at coordinate 44,650 of NZ_JCAYNV010000013.1, forward strand.
CCAGAAACAATAAATAAACAATAAAAACAGAATCTTATCTTTGATTTTGATATCAACCACAATGGCTTTCAAATATACAATTACCCCTCTATATCCCTGCAACAAGCTTTGAATACGTATGCATAATATTGTCGGCAAAAGTGTACTGGGAGTAGTATCGTCACTGTTGTGCAACAATTTGGTCATAACTCCAGCACTTATGCAGTCACTTATAATGGTTATTTAACATAGTTATTTATCATAGTCATTGAGCATGCTGGGGCATAAACACAATAAAGACTGTAACCATAATTCAAAAGGACACTAACACTCGACCTAAATCAAGCGGTTAAGTGTTCACTAAAGGGGAAAGATGAATGTTGCTATTTAAACCGAGCCTACTTACGTTAGCATTAGCCGCCGCGGGTGCGAGTATCAGCGCTTACGCTGCAGATGATGTACAAACAACAGCAACCGCTGAAGAAAATATCGAAGTGATCCAGGTCACTGGTATTCGTCGCAGTTTACAAGAATCACAATCATTAAAAATGTCTTCATCTTCAATCGTTGAAGCCATTTCTGCAGAAGACATTGGTAAATTACCTGATGTCAGTATCGCAGAGTCACTCGCTCGCCTACCCGGTATTACCGCACAGCGACTTGATGGCCGTGCAAACGTTATTTCTATTCGTGGCCTAGGCCCAGATTTTACCACTGCCACCTTAAACGGTCGCGAACAAGCGTCTGTTAATGACAACCGTGGCGTTGAATTTGACCAATACCCTTCTGAATTACTTAACCGTGTTGTGGTGTACAAAACCCCTGATGCATCGGTTATGGCGCAAGCCATTGGCGGCACGGTAGACATGCAAACCATTAGCCCACTGACTCATGGCGAGCAAGCCATTGCGGTGTCATTACGTGGCGAAATGAACGATTTGGGTTCACTTAACAGTGGTTCAAGCGACACTGGTTATCGTGGCAGCATTTCATATATCGACCAATTTGCCGACGACACTATTGGTATTGCATTGGGTTATGCCCGTATGAAGTCGCCTAACCAAGAAGAGCGCTGGCAGGCATGGGGTTACCCAGATTTATACAAGCATGTTGATAATGGGCGAGAGTTTTACAATGCAAACGGGTCATATAACGATGTCGATGGCGAAGCTGCTGGCTTTACAGGTTTAGGTGGAGCAAAACCGTTTGTACGCTCAAGCGAATTAGAGCGAGATGGTGTATTAGCTGTATTTGAATACGCACCTAATAACCAATTCACTTCAGTTGTTGATATTTATTACACTAAATTTACTGATGATCAGCGTTTACGTGGTATAGAAATTCCTGGTGCTTGGGGATCTAACGGTGGTTTAGTTTCACCTATAAGTGAAGATGGTTTGATGGTGTCGGGCTCGATAAGTGGCGCTGAAGTTGTTGTGCGTAACGATGTCAACAAACGTGATGCTGACTCGTTATCAATTGGCTGGAACAACAAGTACACCATCAATGATAATTGGCGCGTTGAAGCTGACATTGCAATGTCAAAAGCCGATCGTACCGACATTGGTATGGAAAGTTACAGCGGCACAGGCCGTGGTACCGGCGTTGGCGCGGTTGATGACTTAGGTTTTGCCTATAATGGCGATGGCGGTTATGACTTTACTCACAACTTAGATTACGCCGATCCAAATGTGATTAAATTAGGCGACCCACTCGGCTGGGGCAGCCCATTAGGGCCTAACACCCAAGACGGTTTTATTAATAAACCAGAAATTGAAGATGAGCTAAACTCGTTCCGTTTAAGTGCTGAGTACATCTTTGATGAAGGCGCTGTTCGTAGCGTTGAATTTGGTGTTAATCGCACAAATCGTGACAAGAGTAAGCTTGATAAAGGTTATTACTTAACACTTGCCGGCTACGATGGATCTGATAACTACCTAGAAACCGTGCCAGATCAATTCTTGCTATCACCGACTTCACTCGACTTTTTCGGTATGGGTGATGTACTCAGCTATGACTCATTAGCATTTTATAATGCCGGTGGTTACACCGAAACAGACGTAGCAGATGTGGATTTATCTCGCGCAACTAACTCTTGGTCTGTTTCAGAAGAAGTGTCTACTGTATTTGTTAAAGCAAACCTGGAATCTGAATTAATGGGTTTCCCATTAACGGGTAACGTCGGTTTACAAGCCGTACATACTGACCAAAGCTCTGACGGAACAGTCGCAACCGTTGAAAGCGGAGTGGTTAGCTTAACACCTCGCACCGCAGGTGACTCTTACGTTGAATGGCTACCAAGCATGAATTTAGGCTTTGAAGTAGCCGACGGTCAAATGGTTCGCTTTGCAGCTGCACGTACCCTAACCCGAGCGCGTATGGACAAAATGAATGCTAACGTTAACTTTAGCTACAATGAAAATCCAAACGACGGTGTTAACTGGTCTGGTGGTGCGGGTAATCCTGAATTACGCCCTTGGTTAGCGCGTCAATATGACATTAGCTACGAAAACTACTTTAGCGATCAAGGCTACTTCTCGTTAGCTGTTTTCTACAAAGACCTAGAAAACTACGTCTATGACCAACAATCAGCCTTTGATTTTAGCACTATTTTACCTCAAGGCGCTGACGACAACCCAATCGGGCTTGTGTCTCAACCACAAAATGGTCAAGGCGGTTATGTACAAGGTATTGAAGCCTCTTTATCACTAGATTTCGGCTTATTTGCAGATCAACTTGAAGGTTTTGGTACCATCTTAAGTGGTTCGTATAACGACAGTGAAGTGAAAGAAACCTCAGATAGCGCAGCGACAACATTGCCAGGCCTATCTGAAAAAACCTTTAACGCAACGGTTTACTATGAAAACGCCGGCTTTGAAGCGCGTATTAGCTCACGCTACCGCAGCGACTTCTTAGGTGAAGTGACCGCAATCAGCTTAACGCGTGTCAATGTTAACGTGAAAGCTGAAACCGTCGTTGATGCGCAAATTGGTTATGACTTTACTGAAAGCGGAATCGATGCACTATACGGTCTATCGGTTCAGTTCCAGGTCAACAACTTAACCAATGAGCCATTTACCTCATACACTGGTGAAGATGCACGTCACGTACGTGATTATCAAAACTATGGTCGTAACTTTATGTTAGGTGCCAACTACAAGTTTTAAACGGCTTGTAATATAAAACCTCTCTCAAAAGCCTCTGTATCTTTTACAGGGGCTTTTTAACTTTATTGCACTCATCACACAATAAACAAAGGCGATAACAATGAAACAAACAACAATAAAAAATATTGTCATTGTGGGCGGCGGCACCTCAGGGTGGATGACAGCGGCCATGCTAGCGAGGCTGTTTAACACCCAACTCCATATTACTCTCATCGAGTCTGACGCCATTGGCACTATTGGTGTGGGCGAAGCGACAATCCCCCCGCTACAAATTTTTAATAGCGTACTGGGCATTAAAGAAAGCGACTTTATTAACGCTACCCAAGCCACTTATAAATTGGGCATCGAATTTGAAAACTGGTATCAACAAGGTGATGCTTACATGCATGCCTTTGGTAATGTTGGCCGCGACCTAGGCTTTACATCATTTCACCATTACTGGCTTTGTGCCCAGGCCACTCAAAATACTGACTCAAACACGCAATACAATTCAGCAGACTTTTGGCGATATTCCATTAATTACCAGGCCGCTAAACACAATAAATTTCAGCCTATAGCCAATATTCCCAATGCACAAATGTCGGGCATTACTCATGCCTACCATTTTGATGCCAGCCTATACGCCACCATGCTGCAACAATATTGCTTGCAACGAGGTGTAAACCGTATTGAGGGGAAAATAGATAACACAACACTTGATAACCACGGCAATATTGCCAGTGTTATCTTGCAAAACGGCCAAACCATCTCCGGTGATTTTTTTATCGACTGCTCGGGCTTTTCTGCCCTATTAATTGAGCAAGCGCTTGGTGTCGATTATGAAAACTGGCAACATTGGTTACCTTGTGACAGTGCCTACGCCGTGCCGTGTGAAAGTACTCATCCACTGCTGCCATATACTAAAGCCACCGCACATGATGCAGGTTGGCAATGGCGTATTCCGCTGCAACATCGCACCGGCAATGGCATTGTTTATAGCAGCCAATACATGAGTGATGCGCAAGCAAAACAGCTGTTACTCAATAACCTTGATGGCACACCATTAGCTGAGCCCCGTAAAATCAAATTCACCACGGGCAGACGGGTAAAACAGTGGCATAAAAACTGTGTCGCGATTGGTTTATCGAGCGGTTTTTTAGAGCCGCTAGAATCCACCAGCTTACATTTAGTGCAATCGGCGATTATTCGCCTAACTAAATTGTTCCCGCATCACGGCATTCAACCTCAGCAAGTCGATGAGTTTAATCGCCAATCACAAACTGAGTTTGAACAAATTCGCGACTTTATTATTTTGCACTACCACCTCAACGCCAAACAAACAGAACCCGATAATACTGGGTTATGGCAGCATTGCCGCGACATGAATATTCCTGAGAGCTTGCAGCAAAAAATCGATTTATTTAGCCAAACAGCCTGTGTATTTAGGCACCAAGACGAACTCTTCACCGAAGCCGCCTGGATACAGGTGATGCTCGGCCAGGGCATTACACCTGCAGACTTTCATCCGCTCGCGGCAGCGGTTGAGCCTGCTGCGTTACAAGATTATTTAGGCAACATCAGTAAAGTGATTAACACCACAGTTGCCAACATGCCTGAACATAGCGCGTTTATTCGCGCGCTTTAGTGGATTTGGTGCATGGCATCTGTTGAAGATAAGAAGCTCAATACCATAAAAAATAAGAACTAAAAAGGACACCACATGACCTTGTCGAACTCAAAGTCACGCTCAAAGACTCACGCAAAGCCAAACTCATTAACGCCAGCAAAAAAGTGTTTGCTTGCAGGTTCAATTTTATTCGGTTTAGCAATCAGTTGCAGTGCATTATCTGTGAATGCGGCGGTTAACGTTGAACCCCTTTCGTGGTGGGCAGGCATGCACAATCCACAACTGCAATTATTGGTTGCTGGCGATAGTATTCGTGGCCACCAGGTTAAACTGCTCAACGCACAGGGCGTAAAGCTGATAAACGTTGAGCAAACCGCTAGCTCCAATCATTTGTTTATCAATTTAGATTTACAAGATGCCAAAGCACAACAACTAAAAATTGGCCTTTATGATAATGATCAGCTAGTCGAACAATTTGATTATGCTATTCAAGCACGGGAGCCCGGCGCGCGCGAACGCCAGGGGTTTAGCAATAAAGATGTGATTTACTTAATCACCCCAGACCGCTTTGTTAACGGCAATCCAGATAACGATAATCACCCAAGCATGCTCGAAAAGAGCGACCGTAGTGTTGATGGTGGTCGCCACGGTGGCGACATTTTGGGGATCCGTAAAGCGCTGCCCTACCTGCACGAGTTAGGTGTGACTCAGTTATGGATTAACCCACTGCTTGAAAACAACCAAGATAAGTATTCTTATCACGGTTATTCAACCACCCACTTTTATCAAATAGACCCACGTTTTGGTACAAACGAAGAGTACAAGGCACTAGTGCAAGAGGCGCGCAGCTTTGGCATTGGGGTCATTAAAGATGTCATTGTGAATCACATGGGCTCAGGTCATCAATGGATGGCCGATTTTCCGAGCGAAACCTGGGTTAACGGCCAACAAGCCTGGCAGCAAAATCCGCAAGATATTTTGTACACCAGCCACCGTCGCACCACAGTACAAGACCCATACGCGGTGACCAGTGACACCGCTGATTTTGACAAAGGCTGGTTTACCGACACGATGCCAGACATGAACCAAACCGATCCACACATGGCAACTTACTTAATTCAAAACAGTATCTGGTGGGTTGAATATGCAGGCTTGAGTGGTATACGCGAAGACACCTACTCTTATGCAGACAAAACATTTTTAACACGTTGGTCTAAAGCCATTATGGACGAATACCCAAACTTTAATATTGTTGGCGAAGAATGGACAAGCAACCCGATTACCGTGAGTTACTGGCAGTCAGGTAAACAAAATAAAGACGGATACACCTCATACACCCCAAGTATGATGGACTTTCCGCTGTACGACACTTTGATTGCCAGTTTAACCGAGCCAGAAGGCTGGGACACAGGCTTAATTAATTTGTACCAACGCTTAGCCGACGATGTGGTGTATGCCAAGCCGACAGACTTAGTGTTATTTGAGGGCAATCACGACACCAACCGTTTATACAGCCTGATGAAAAACGATTTAGGCTTGTTTAATATCGCAATGGCCTACGTGCTCACCAGTAACCGTATTCCACAGATTTTTTACGGCACAGAAGTGCTAATGCAAAGCCCAAGTGAAGGCAGAAACGATGGCGCGGTGCGCGGTGATTTCCCGGGGGGTTGGCCGCAAGATAAGGTCAACGCCTTTACCGGTGAAGGCTTAGATATCCAGCAACAAGCGACATTGTCGTTTATGCGCAGCTTGCTTAATTACCGTAAAAATTCTGCAGCAATACAACACGGCAATTTACGTCATTTTGTGCCTAAAGATGGCGTATACGTGCAAAGCCGCCATGCGGAGAATGAAACCTTGTTGATTATTTACAATAAAAATGAGCAAAGCGTTGAGCTCGACTTATCACGCTTTAGCAGCGTATTTAATGGCAATACTCAAGGCGTTGATATTATCAATCAACAATCTTATCAATTAGATACCCCGCTTAAGCTTGAGCAAAAAGGCGTGACTATTTTGTCGCTCAAACGATAAGATTACACATTGCTAAGGCTAGGCTGAACCACTGTGGATTAGCCTAGCCGTGATAAACACACACGCTTATGCACCACACCAAGTGGATACCAAGATAAAAGAGTCCCTATGTTATTACCTTCAGTATCAATTAACGTTAACATGCGTCCCCTCACCTACATAGCCGTGATAGGGTTAAGCTTAAGCATCAGCGGCTGTAAGCCCACCAATACCGACATTCAAAAGACTGAAAATGTGAGAGAATCGGCATTATCAATGAAAGTTAAGTCATCGCCAACAACCGGTAAACCCGTGGTGTACCAGGTTTTTACTCGCTTATATGGCAACACTAATACCACCAATAAACCCTGGGGCACCATTGCCGACAATGGTGTGGGTAAATTTGGCGACTTTACCGATACCGCTTTACAAGACATCAAATCCCTCGGCACCACTCACGTGTGGTATACCGGAGTGCCGCATCATGCAGTCATTAACGATTACACCAGTATTGGGATCAGCAATGACGACCCCGATGTCGTTAAAGGCCGTGCTGGCTCACCTTATGCGGTAAAAGATTATTACAACGTCAACCCAGATTTAGCGACCAATCCAGCCAATCGCCTAGCTGAATTTGAAGCCTTAATCGAGCGCACTCACGCTAATGGCATGCAAGTGATTATCGACATAGTGCCCAATCATATCGCCCGTAATTATCACTCTCTGTCAGCCCCAAAAGGTGAGCCAGACTTTGGTGCCAATGACAATACCTCACAGGTTTATAGCAAATATAACAACTTTTATTATGTTATCGATCAAGACTTTGCCGTACCCGATGTTCCCAATGGCTACGCACCGTTAGGCGGCGAAACTCACCCTCTGAGCGATGGCAAATTTACTGAATCACCAGCTAAATGGACCGGTAATGGCTCACGTTTAGCCAAACCTGACGCCAACGACTGGTATGAAACCGTTAAAATAAATTATGGTATTAAGCCCGATGGCAGCCACGACTTCCCTGCACTGCCCGCTGACTATGCAAGCAAAGCGGCCGCGGAGCATTTGGCTTTTTGGCAAGCACAGGCCAAAGATGATATCCCAGATTCATGGCGTAAGTTTGAGCGCATTGCCCAATACTGGTTAGCCAAAGGAGTGGATGGATTTCGATACGACATGGCCGAAATGGTACCGGTTGAATTTTGGAGCTACCTCAACAGCCACATTAAGCACACAAACCCCAATGCCTTTATTTTAGCCGAAGTATATAACCCTGATTTATATCGTGATTATATTCATTTAGGTAAAATGGATTACCTGTACGACAAAGTGGATTTATACGACAGCTTAAAAGCCATTATTCAAGGTAAAGCCAGCACAGCGGTTATCGCCACAGTGCAAGCAAAAGTGAGCGACATTGAACAGCATATGCTGCACTTTTTAGAAAACCACGACGAGCAACGTATTAACACCGCCGATTTTGCCGGTAATGCATTTAATGCTCTGCCAGCAATGGTGGTGTCGACCACATTAAGCCGCTCACCCACACTGTTGTATTTTGGCCAGGATGTCGGCGAGCAAGGTGCTGAAATGGCCGGTTTTGGCCAACCGACTCGCACCAGTATTTTTGATTATATTGGCGTACCTGCACACCAGCGCTGGATGAATAACGGTAAGTTTGATGGTGGACAGTCAACACCGGATGAAAAGACATTACGTGCTTATTATCAAACACTGCTTAACTTAAGCCATACCGCTACTGCGCTAAGCGGTGAGTATAGAGAATTAGACAGCATCCAACGCCAAAATAAGCTTAAAGGCTATGATGACAGCGTATTTGCTTTCAGCCGCTTTAACGATGTTCAGCAATTAATCATCGTCAGTAATTTCAGCCAAAGTCAGAGCAAGCAATTTATCCTTCAGCTACCAAATACACTCATGCAAATGTGGCATATTAACGGTAATAAACAACTGACCGATTTATTAAAAAATACCCCACTCAATCAGCAACTCATTTGGCATCAAGATGGCAGTGCCAGTGTTGATATTGAACTAGCCCCTTTACAATCTGTGATTCTTGACGTTATCAATAAGACGTAAAATGATACTGACAAGACTTGAGGGCCTGTTGATATCAGACTTACCCATTGGTTTGCTAGCAAGGCGCAGTCTTTTATTACTAACTGCGTCAATCGCTAGCCTAATGCAAATCAATGCAACGCAGCTGTAAGACTAAGGGCTGGTTGATAGCCGTTTATTAATCCGTTCAGGGGTTAAATACTTGCCAGTGTTTCAATTGCGCTTAAGGGTAATTCACGGGCCTGCTCGCGAAGAAAATCCATTCCAGATAAAAAGCCTGAAAACATTTTAAGCGCAATAAACTGGCCTTCAACGGTGGTAATGTAATTCTCACCTTGTTTAGTCAGCGCCCCTGCTGAAATTAAAAAACTCATTTCTAACGGAAATGCATGCCACAAAGACTTGCCCGTGTAGGCTTTACATTGTTGATTATTCAGCAAGCCAAGGCCCATCATCATCATTAAATAATGCTGTGAAAGTGCCTTGGTTTTTAATGGTTTGGTATAACAAGTGCCACTTTGTCCTGCTTTGATACGGTGAATATAATTTGGAATATCAAAACTGGAAATTCTAAATTGCTCGCCAAAACGACCAAATGCGCCAGAGCCGACACCGAAGCAGTCTTCACCGTCTAATACATATTTATTTTCAACTGGCTGACCAAAGTTACGGCTAAAGGTCCACGGGAACTCCATCACATAATGCTCTGCTAATGCTTGTTTTACCGCTAAAAATTGAGGCCATAACGCTTCGGGTTCGCCTGCAAGGCAACCAGCTTTTTTGCGGTTTTTACCAATGCCAAGGGTTAATGGATAGGTGGTGATTTGATCAGGATGTAACCGGATGGCTTGTGCTAAATCAATAGCAACAGCTTCAGGTGTTTGAATCTTAAACCCATACATCATATCAATGTTGACTGTAGGTATGATTTCGATAGCACGACTAACATACTCAGCCTGCTGTAAACCGCTGCCAAATTTTTCAAAACGACCAACCGCTTTTAAAATATTATCGTCAAAGCTTTGTATTCCAATCGACATACGGTCGACCAAACCTTTGAGTAAATGCGGATTACCGTCTTTAAAATAAATAGGGTCACTTTCACACGTGACTTCACGTACTGAGGTTAATGACTTAATCAACTCTATCGTTTTAATCAACTCATCTTCTAAAATAGTGGTCGTGCCGCCGCCAATATACACCCGATTAAAACGAAAGCCTTGGGCTATAACTTGGCGAATTTCTTGTCTCAGCGCCGTAAAGTATTCGCGCGCGACAGGCTCATTAAATTTAATTTTATGAAATGAGCAATAACGGCACAAGGTATGACAAAAAGGAATGTGGATATAAAGCGTTTCAATCGGCTTGTCTGGCACAATAAGTGGCTGTAATTCATCAATTGCGACAGCATCGTTCAAGTTTAATGAATGCCTTATGGTTTGACCCATAACCCAGTCAAGGCTGCTTGTGGCAATGTTTAACTTTGAGGACGTAAATAATGTGTTCATAAAGTTGGCCTTAGTCTTAGAAACAGCCAATGACATGAATAGTTAAATCAGCTGGATTGGCTTTAGCACTGCAAAGCAGTGCGACGTAAGTATGCTATTTAACCGCGATGATTTGCATAATATTAGAAAATCTATATTTGCTCGAATAACCACACCTACACTGTTACCTACACAATACGAGCCTTCTTATTGTTAAAATTTGATGTTGGTCACATATTGAACTTCAAAGGTTTAACGGGAAGCTGTGGGTTAATTGGTAAAATCGATTTATCCGAGCAAGAAACCATCACTAAAGAGTAAGTGATTCATATTGAAAGGGGGATCTTACGTTAGATTAGGTAATATTAGGCTTATCTAGAACCAACTAGTGCTAAGCCATATATTGCTACTTTAGTGACCTTAAATAGGTTAGTGACCTTAAATAGGTTAGTGACCTTAGAGAGTTTAGTGATTACAGATTTTATCGGCTGCGGTGGTAATGCCGCCATTACTCGGAATAAACTTACCTTTGCCTTCTAAAAATGTAATCAGCATCTCAGCGTCCATTTCTTCAGCAGAGCAAGTATGATAGCGAGTCTCTGCGCCAAACGTAGTTTCCATCATCATTTTAAGCTCTTGCTTCGTTAACGCAGAACCGTGGTTTAACATCATTTGCATTACTTGATGGCCGTGGATTGAATCAGACATTGTATCTCCAGTTAAGATGTAAAATTTTTATACTTTATATCTTATTCTTGACAGGCAAACCCTGATCTCGCACACAAAATAATAGAATCGAGAACTATACATATTCAGATATAGTCATCTACCAATACTACTACTACCGTAAACTAGCGAGAACCTACACATAAGAGTGCCTTGCACACTACAAACACATCACTTATGAGTATTGATAATAAATTGTTAAAACTTCATTATTTGCTACGAAATATCTTTCTATAAATACAATATTTATGGTGGAATTTTAGAGTTTATTCATAACGTTATTATTTGATGGAGTATGTAAATGGAATTAACACATAAGTGGCGACTGTCTATCGTTGCCACAACACTTTCTTTTGTTTTAATAGGCTGTGGTTCTTCCGATGATAAAGATGAGGCAATCAAAAACGTTGCACCGTTAATATCTTCAAGCGCTGTTGTTACGGCTATCGAAGATACTGAATACCAGTATCAGCTAACCGTTACCGATCCTGATGATGCCAATGATGGAACACATTTAACATTCACATTAACGAATGCGCCTGATGGCATGACCATTAACAACACAGGTCTGATTTCATGGATGCCGCTTGAAGGAGTATTAACCTCAGGCACTGTCACTGTGACGGTCAGAGATGGCGGTGAAGACGAAGCACAACCTGCTGTACAGAATTTTGAAGTTATAGTAACGCCTGTGAACGATGCACCTGTTGTGTCTGCTATTACGGCCCAAAGTATTGAATCCGGCTCAACATTCACTTATCAATTAGTTGTTACGGATGTAGATGATACTAACATTGAAAATGACATTAACTTTGAGCTAGTGACTGGACCAACGGGGTTATCTATTACCCCTTCAGGCTTAATGACTTATACCTCATCCGTATCTGAAACAACATCAACCGATATTTCGGTACAAGTTGCTGATGGTGGCGAAGATGGAGCAGCGCCAGTTCAAGTTAGCTTCAATTTAAATGAAAAATATTTTTATACTATTTCGGGCTCAACGATTAATTATTTTAATGGTGAAGTGATCCCCCAAAGTATGTTGACGTTATCAAATGGTACTGAAATTGTTGATTCAGTAACCTCTGATTCTGAAGGGGTATTCATATCACGAATTCAAGATACTCAGTTAAGTGACCGATTAACATTAGTTGCTGATGCAACTGGCTATTCTGAAGCTGCTGTCAGTATTTCTAGAAATGAAATCACTCAAAATCATAGTCTATTACTCCAACCTGTACATGAAACCGTTAGCTTTGATGCAACACAAATTGCTGAACTTGCAGTTGATGGTAATGTTTTGGTAACGCTACCAGCAAACAGCCTTGTCGATTCTAGCGGTAATGTTGTGACGTCAGCTGTTGTGGCTGAACTGACCATCATTAACCCCGCGATTGATATCGAAATGATGCCTGGAGACATGCTCACAGTTAATAGCGCAAATGAAGTCGTACCTATCGAATCTTTTGGCGCTATCACGGTAAGTTTTGTTGATGCATCGGGTAACAAACTGCAACTTGCGGCAGGTAAAGAGGCCGGGATTAATATTCCTGCTGCGGGTAACAACCCTCCAGCAACAAGTCCGCTTTATTATTTTGATACTACGTCGGGTTTATGGGTAGAAGAAGGTGAAGCACAATTAGTTTCCATCAATAACCAATCATTTTATCAGGGAAATGTGAGTCATTTCACGACATGGAATGCTGATATAATTTACGAAACAATTGTTGTTAATGGATGCGTTCAAGACGAAGACGGTAACTTACTAGACGGTGCTAGAGTGATTTCAGATGGACGTGATTATTTAGGGCGATCACTGACTTTCTCTATTGAAGATGGCTCATTTAGCATACCTGTAAAATCTAATTCTACTGTCTTGCTGGGTGCAACAATTGGTTTTCAAAGCCGCACTTCGATTATTAATACCTTAGAGGAAGATATTAATTTAGATGAATGCTTAGTACTTTCAGAAGCATTAACTAAAATAACCCTTAATTGGGGGGAAGCGCCTCGCGATTTAGACTCACACCTATTTATTACTGATGTAGAGGGTATCGAAAACCATGTTTATTTCGCAAATTCCGAAGTTACAATTAATGACACTATTATTTATTTAGATGTTGACGATATCACAAGCTTTGGCCCTGAAGTAATTTCAATCCCTCAATTTCCGGTAGAAGGAAGTTATGACTATTATGTCTACAATTATTCGGGTTCACCTGAGATCGACCCAGCTACAACTCGTGTCGAGATAATTTTTAATAATCAGCAGCGTATTTTTAGCCCTCCAACTGATGGCATCACAGAATGGTGGCATGTTGCTAAAATTGAAAAAGACGTAGATGGACAATTATTATTTACTTCGATTAATGAATGGGTTGAAGAGCCTGTAACCGTTCAATCAGTCTCACCACAAATGATACAACATGCTCAATCTGTTGTGCCAATTAAACAAATTCAATCTATCGTGAAGGGACTAATCAGCAGTAAATATTACGATAACTAAACTAAGTTCAACAAACATACCAGGGGATTGAGTCGAGCACTTAATCCCCTTTTCTGTCTGCAATGATTACCCCACTATTCAACTACGACAAGAGCCTTCGACTTACTGTTTAAGCCTCATTTTTATCTAAGTATCTGGTTATTGAGATTAATCGCATTACAGTAGGCATTAAAACTGTGATAATGGCCGATATACTTTGTCGCTAATGGATTGGGGGATACAGATTTAACTGTGACTCACTGATTAGCGGAGAAGATAATTGATGTTCGCTTAATTTAATTTCCAATAGGATTTACGATGCGCGCTTTTGTAGTTCGAGCCAGAGCGGCTCCAGTTGATAGTCAGCAGTTTTTGGCGGGTATAGGTCAATCTGCTCACACTGAAATTTTAGCCCACACTTTAATGAATACCATCTTCGTTGCTCAATCACATCGTGATGATGTCGTGGTGTATTTAGTGTTAGAAAGCACGACCGATTTTTCACGCACAATATGCTTTCGTTCAAGTGAGTTAGGTCATATCGGTGGCTTTCATGAGCAAAACCTCACCAATAAAATAGCCAAGGCATTAACGGTATCCAAAGGTATGGATAAAGAACAGTTACGTGACGTAGAAGCAGGCATTACCGTCCGCACTGTTAGCTTTGAAAAATTAGTGCAAGAATTAGCCGAAGATTACCAGCTTTATATGTTAGAGAAAAAAGGTACCCCGGTTCGCGATGTTGAGTTTGCGCAAAACCCATGTTTTTTACTAACCGACCATATCCCTATGCCTAAGAAGAGTTTTAACAGCCTTAAACGTCTTGGTACTCAACACATTAACTTAGGCCCTAAAATGCTGTTTGCATCGCAATGTGTGGTGTTGATCCACAATGAATTAGACATGAGATTGTAACACTGGGCAGCGTTAAGCAGACTTTATTGATTTGAGTGCACAATTCATACTGTAGAATTCATACTGTAGAATTCAGACTACAAAATACATACTGCACTCAAGTCTTTCATTACTCGCTTCAGTAAAAACAAGTCGTCATAGGAGGCTCTTTGATATGGAAATTCACGAACACTTCAGTGATGAAGCACGCATCCAACTCAGCTTCTTTTCTTTTATGGCCATCGCACTATGGGTTTGTTTTGGTGCAGCCTTGTCCTTTTCTATCGCATTTCTTTTGGTCATTTCAACACAAATCCATATTGAAGGTTCAGAAGGCGAAGTCTTTTGGTTCGCTAGCCTAATGTATGCTTTTTTAGGTTTTGTTTTTTCGGTAATTGGCGCTGCACTCATTTACCCTGTATACAGCTTTTGGTGTGAACGTTCGCGAGGTCAACGAGTAAAAGGTAAATTTGCGCTGGTAAAACGTGAGTAACCCACTTCCACCCTTTGGATTAGCGTCTCACTTCATGCAGGTAAAACAAAACCACCTTGTCATTCTCGCTCTGAATACGTATGCAGATCTTTGCGGTAAAATCTAAAAGCGTCATATATTACTTGTTGATAACAATATAATAATAAACAACAAGGATACCGTATGACGCCCTCATACCCACAGCCTGCGGCTTTGTCTCGTAGCGCTGAGACTCAATCTCGATTTAATAAATCAATTATTAGTTTAACCTGCGCAGTTGTCCTATCTGGTTTAGCATTTTCTAGCATGGTGAATGCTAAAACTGTGCATGTGAGCTCGCCTGACACCCACATCAATATCAGTTTAACTGACGACAATGGCCGTCCTGAATATCAAATAGCCTTTAACGGTAAAACCGTCATTAACCCGAGTAAACTTGGCCTGGTATTTCAGCAACTAGGTGAGTTTGCCAGTGAATTTACCATTAAAAATATCAGTCGTAGCAGTGTTGACCAAACCTGGCAGCAACCGTGGGGGGAGCGTGAAAATGTGCGCGATCATTACAATCGTATCAAAGCCACCTTGTCTAACGGTACACTCGATTTTGATATTGAATTTAAAGCCTTTAACGACGGCATTGGCTTTCGATACCTTGTACCAAAACAAGCGGGCCTAGCGCACACACCCAAACTGGATATTACCGACGAGCTCACCGAGTTTGTTATCCCAAATCCACAGCTTACAACAGCCTGGTGGATCCCGGGGCGAGGTTGGAACCGCTACGAGTATTTATACCGCACCACCACGCTGGATAAAATCGACCGCGCCCATACTCCAATGACGTTTAGAACAAATGATGGCGTGCACATGAGCATCCATGAAGCCGCCCTAACTGATTATGCCGCCATGGTGTTAAATCAAGGCCGTGACGGGACATTACGCGCAGATTTAACCCCATGGTCAGACGGTATTAGGGTGAAAACTCAACCTGGGTTCACCACACCGTGGCGCACCATTCAAATTGCTGACAATGCTATTGGTTTACTCAATTCCGACTTAATCCTAAACCTCAACGAGCCTAACAAACTGGGTGATGTGTCCTGGGTACAACCAGGTAAATACGTGGGTATTTGGTGGGGCATGCACCTAAACGAAAACACCTGGGGCAGCGGTCCAAAACATGGCGCCACCACCAGCGAAACCAAACGCTACATGGACTTTGCTGCGCAATATGGCTTTGACGGTGTATTAGTTGAAGGCTGGAATGAAGGTTGGGATGGCAGTTGGTTTGATAATGGCGACGTGTTTAGCTTTACCAAAGCCTACCCTGACTTTGATCTTGATGCGATTAGCCAATACGGTAAAAGTAAAAATGTTCGCTTAATCGGCCACCATGAAACTTCAGGTTCTGTGACCAACTACCGCAATCAAATGAGCGATGCATACGACTTATATAAAAAACATGGTGTCACTCAAATTAAAACCGGTTATGTGGCCGACGGCGGCGACATCAAGCGTATTGATGAAAACGGCATAGTGAGACACGAATGGCACGACGGTCAGTTTATGGTTAATGAGTATTTGCACAGCGTAACGGAAGCGGCAAAACGCGGCATTAGCATTAATGCTCATGAGCCAATTAAAGACACAGGCTTGCGCCGCACTTACCCTAACTGGATTGCGCGCGAAGGCGCGAGAGGCCAGGAGTTTAATGCCTGGGGCAGCCCACCCAATAATCCTGAGCACACCGCGATATTGCCATATACCCGAATGCTGGCAGGACCAATGGACTTTACCCCAGGGATTTTCAACTTGGCCCCACAAGGATTAGATGCCGAAAACCGCGTACAAACCACGCTAACCAAACAACTGGCGCTGTACGTTGTGTTATACAGCCCCATCCAAATGGCGGCAGATTTACCGCGTAACTATGTGCAACGACTTGATGCATTTCAATTTATTCAAGATGTGCCAACTGATTGGAGCGAGAGTATTGCCCTTGCCGGTGACATTGGTGATTACGTGGCGTTTGCTCGAAAACAACGCGGCGCGGAAGATTGGTATTTAGGTGCATTGACTGACGAGAAGCCACGTAAATTAACGGTTAAACTCGAATTTTTAACGGCTGGTAAACGTTATGAAGCCCAAATATACCGTGATGGTCATAACGCTGATTGGCTAACAAATCCGTATGATTACGTCATTGAAACCAAGATTGTGAGTGCCAAAGACACTCTTGCCCTGTCACTCGCGTCAAGTGGCGGTACCGCAATTCGTTTTAAAGCACTGTAATATGTTACGTAAGTGTTTGTGTTTGGTTGCTCAAATGGCATGAATACGTATGTAGCACGTTGAACCCACAACAGGCTCAAGGCTACTATAAAACCTGCTATTTCGTTCTCAGATTGCAGGATGAGAAGGGCTAGGTCGTTTCTGGTAAGCCACTTGTTGAGGCCACCAGCTTTACAGCACCTTAATTGCCTTTATCGATGGTTTATTAGGAAAATAAGCCATCGATAGAGCTTAGGTCTTGGCGAATACTTGTCTTAGGGAGATGCGTATTCGCCATTTTTTATGACACCATTATCTCAAGTTTGTATCTGGCAAACTTAAGAGCCACGTAGCATCATTAAAAGTAATAATAAAAAATCAGCATAGCGACTGATAATAAGGGATATAACATGTCTGCGGAAAATCATCATAAAGTGACTCAACAGCCACAGCTCAGCTTTTGGCAAATCTTTAATATGTGCTTTGGTTTTTTGGGGATTCAATTTGGTTTTGCCCTACAAAATGCCAATGTCAGTCGTATTTTTCAAACCTTAGGTGCTGCCATCGACGACATTCCTATTTTATGGATTGCCGCGCCGCTTACAGGCTTAATTGTGCAGCCCATTATTGGTTACATGAGTGATAACACCTGGAATGCCCTTGGCCGTCGTCGTCCTTATTTTTTAATTGGTGCAGTGTTAACCACATTGTCACTGTTTATTATGCCTCACTCACCTACCCTGTGGATTGCTGCGGGCATGTTGTGGATTATGGACGCATCAATCAATATCGCTATGGAGCCATTTCGTGCCTTTGTTGGTGACAACTTACCTAAAAATCAACGTACCCAAGGGTACGCAATGCAAAGCTTTTTTATTGGCATAGGCGCCGTTGTCGCTTCTGCCATGCCATATATGTTAACCAACGTGTTTGACGTAGCCAATACCGCTGCAGCAGGTGAAATTGCAGATTCAGTGCGCTATTCATTCTATTTTGGCGGTGCGGTTTTGTTTGTCGCGGTGGGTTGGACTATTGTTTCAAGTAAAGAGTATTCACCTGAAGAGTTAGCCTCGTTTGAGCAACATGCCAACCATGTTGACACAGCAGAAAATACCAACAGCCGCACCAGTAAACAGTATCAAAACGGTGGTATTATTTGGATGCTCATTGGCGCCATATTTACCGCAGCCATTGTCATTCAAGATCTTGATAAACAGCTTTATATTCTCAGTATTGGTATTTTTGCTTTTGGGCCTCTGCAACTGTTTTGTGCCCGTAAACTCACTCAAGCAAACAATACAAGCGTGCAACGCAAAAACTTTGGCATGTTGTTTAATGTGGTCGATGATTTGTTCCATATGCCAAAAGCCATGCAGCAATTAGCTGTAGTGCAGTTTTTTGCCTGGTTTGCCCTCTTTGCCATGTGGATTTACACCACCGCGGCCGTGACCTCACACCATTACGCAACCAGCGACGTGCTTAGCCAGGCGTATAACGACGGTGCTGATTGGGTGGGAATGTTATTCGCCTCATACAACGGTTTTGCCGCAATTGCCGCCATCATTATTCCCTTTTTAGCCAAAGCTGTCGGCATTAGACTAACCCACACCATCAATATGTTTTTGGGTGGACTGGGACTTATCAGCTTTATGTTTATTGAAAACCCGAATCAATTGTGGATCCCCATGGTTGGTGTTGGCTTTGCCTGGGCCTCTATTTTGTCTGTGCCCTACGCCATGTTGTCGTCTGCGTTACCCGCTAAAAAAATGGGGGTGTATTTAGGGATTTTTAACTTTTTCATTGTTATCCCTCAGCTACTTGCGGCCAGTATTTTAGGCTTGTTGTTAAAAGTCTTTTTTGACGGTCAGCCAATTTACGCCCTGGTTTTGGGCGGCGTATTTATGATGGTGTCGGGCATTGCCGTACTGTTTGTAAAACAAGATAACTAAATCAATTAACCGTTTATTAAATACAAAACAATAACAGTGATCTGTCATCGTCACAGACAACATTTTTGGGGAAGTTTATGTTAAAGCCACACTCACACCGTAGTGCAATTTCGAGTGCCATAACGGCAAGCTTATTCGGCCTGGTATTAAGTGGGTGTTCACCCGCAGACACATCAACAAAGGTTGAAGTGTTACCAACAACTGCACCTTTAAGTGTTGTCGCGCCGGGCGCACCGGGTATTGAGCCTACGTGGGCATTCTCTGGGAAAACCGGTATTGGCACATCATATGAGCCCTATATCAATGGTCAATATCAAGACCAGGCCACAAATCCTGTCAGTAAAGTATGGTTTTCTGTTGCCCAGGGCATACTCACCGAAACCATGTTTGGCCTTATTCATAATGCACAATTAAAAGAGCTTCAATTTATCATCAGCGGCAATGGTTTTGTTGATACAGAAAAAGACAACACCATCAGTACCATCGAATACCTCGACACCGACGAACAAGGCCGACCATTGTCGCTTGCGTATAAGATTATTAATAAAGACGTGGAAGGCAAATACCAAATCGAAAAGCATATTTTTACTGATCCTGATAGAAATAGCTTAATGATGAACGTGACTTTTACCGCTTTTGAAGCCGGAATTACCCCACACTTGTACGTTAACCCACATATCGATAATAGCGGTGCAAATGATATTGCCTTCGTTGATGGCCAAGCGCTGGTAGCGCACACCAATGAGGCAAACTCAACGGTGATGACCATTAAAACCGATGTTGATTTTGTCCACGCAAGTGTAGGATTTGTGGGCACATCAGACGGGATTATCGATTTACAAGACAACGGTAAACTTGATTCTCTGTACCAAACCACCAGCGATAATAATCAAGGCGGCAACGTTGCGTTAACGGCTCAATACCCTACCCTTTCAAATGCCAATGATAGCTTAAGCTTTAATCTTGCCATCGGCTTTGGTAAAGACAAAACCAGCAGCTTAGCCACAGCACAAGCCACATTAGATGCCGGATACGATGCCGTTAAGCAGGCTTATTTAGGCGATGACAGCCATATAGGTTGGAAAGACTACCTTGGCTCTTTAGCGCCAATAAACGACATGAGCGCTAACACCACAGATAACGGCAAACTGCTGTATGCCAGTGCACTCGTGCTCAAAGCACAAGAAGATAAAACTCATGCAGGCGCGCTAATCGCATCCTTATCAAACCCTTGGGGCGACACTGTATCAGCAAAAGTAGGCAGTACGGGTTATAAAGCGGTATGGCCACGCGACTTTTACCAATGCGCCATGGCATTTTTGGCCATGGGCGATACTCAAACACCTAAAGTGGCATTTGAGTATTTAAAGAAAGTTCAGGTTAATCAGCAAACCCTAGGCTTTTCCGGCACCCCAGGTTGGTTTTTACAGAAAACCCACGTTGATGGCGAAATCGAATGGGTTGGCGTGCAGTTAGACCAAACCGCAATGCCAATTATGCTCGGTTGGAAACTGTGGCAAGCTGGCGTGTTAACAGATGCAGAGATCACCACTTGGTATAAAGACATGCTAAAACCTGCCGCTGACTTTTTGGTAAGCGGTGGCAAGGTAAAACTCGATTGGAATGACACCGAAATTACTCCGCCAAGCACCCAACAAGAACGTTGGGAAGAACAGGCAGGCTTTTCGCCTTCGACAACCGCTGCCGTCATTTCAGGGTTAGTGGCCGCAAGTGATTTAGCTGAGTTGGCCAAAGATCCACAAGCAAGTGAATACCGTGAGCTTGCCACTAAATTGCAACGTCAGCTTGAAACAACCATGGTCACCACTAACGGCTTGCTTAATACCACAGAAGCGGCAAATACCGAGGGTAATACGGCTCCTTATTACGTGCGTATTAGTCCTAATGGCAACCCAAATACCACTGATAACTTATTAGATAACAACGGTAAGCCAGGCTTAGATCAACGGCTAATTTTAGACGGCGGCTTTTTAGAGTTAGTGCGTTATGGTGTGGTTGATGCGCAAGACCCTGTCATTAAAAACAGCGTAATGCTTATTGATAATCAACAGCTTGAAGATAACTTACGAGTT
The DNA here is from genome assembly GCF_059758055.1 of Shewanella sp. MF05956. Lineage (NCBI taxonomy): Bacteria > Pseudomonadati > Pseudomonadota > Gammaproteobacteria > Alteromonadales > Shewanellaceae > Shewanella > Shewanella sp. MF05956. The sequence goes on from NZ_JCAYNV010000013.1 coordinate 65,874, forward strand.
AAGTATGAGTTTACTGCTAAAGATGGCAGTAAAGTACCGGGTTATCGCCGTTACGGTAACGACGGCTACGGCGAGGATACTGTCACAGGCCTAAGCTATGCCGAAAAAGGCAATACAGAAGATCAACGCGGCCGTGTATGGCCCTTCTTTACCGGCGAGCGCGGCCATTACGAGTTAGCACTTGCTAGATCTGAAGGCAATTTAACCCCTGACAGTAAAAAAGCTTTGATTAACACCTACGTGCAAGGCATGGAAACCTTTGCAAACCAAGGGTTAATGTTACCAGAGCAAGCGTGGGACGGTGTCGGTAACCCAACACGTTATGATTATAAAATGGGTGATGGTACTAACTCAGCAACGCCTTTGGCCTGGACTCATGCAGAATACGTTAAATTGGTGCGTTCAATGACCGATGAGCAAGTATGGGACTTTTACCCTGTGGTGAAACAGCAGCTGGCTCAATAAGTCTTTTTAATAACACCTATCTGATGAACTATTAAATAAAGCCATTGTGAATATCAATGGCTTTATTTTTGCCATTCACTTAAACAAAACCTTGTTAATTCAACACTATCTTGTTACAAATACATCAGATTAAAAAAAGTTAACGTTAAGGAACAACGAATGGATTGGTATTTAAAGGTTTTAAAACAGTATTTCGATTTTAAAGGTCGCGCGCGTCGTAAAGAATATTGGATGTTTGGACTAATCAGTGCCGTGATCAGCATCGTTCTGACGCTGATAGACATGGGTACGGGTATGTACAATGACGCTTTTGGTGCTGGAGCATTAAGCTCAATATACTCACTCGCTATCATGATCCCAAGTATTGCCGTTAGTGTGCGCCGCTTACATGACACTGATCATTCAGGATGGTGGTTACTGTTGATATTAATCCCATTCCTAGGTGTATTAATTCTGCTTGTAGTCATGTGCTTTAACAGTAAAGATGACAACGAATACGGCCCAAATCCAAAAGCTGAGCCAAACTTTACTGATAACGACAATTTAACCGCTTAAATTATCTACATCCTTAAAACAAAAAAGAGCAGGGTCAATGCCCCTGCTCTTTTTTTTCATCGTTCATTTACATCTTTAATGTGCTATCAAACTAAATAATGTTTACAAATTAAGCGCTTTAACGCTACAGCGTTAACCTTTTGATGGCATTAATTTCATCACACCATTCATCAATAATACCGCTAAACCGCCAGCAACCACACCAAATAGTGCATTGAGTAGACTTGGGGTTAACATCCCTAAAAAGCCACCGACAACATTGATTTGCTCAACAACCACTGCCGCATGCTCTATCCATTCAAACACCACATGAATGCCGTGCGTTAAAATCCCTCCGCCAACCATAAACATGGCAATGGTGCCAACTACGGTGAGTATTTTCATTAAATAAGGCGCAGCAGACACCAGCATTAAGCCAATATTGTGTCCTAAGCCTTCGGCTTTACGTTTGGCAAGGTATAAACCTAAATCGTCAATTTTGACAATGCCAGCGACTAGGCCATATACGCCAACCGTCATGATAATAGCAATAACCGATAACGTTAAAAATTGGCCCATTAAATCCATGTGAGCGGCAACACCTAGGCTAATGGCAATAATTTCAGCTGACAATACAAAATCGGTACGAATGGCACCTTTGATTTTGTCTTTTTCAAATGCCGCTAAATCGTCAATGTCAGCTTTACCTTTAGCAACAATGGTTTCATCGTCAGCTGGTGCAGCCTTTTTGTGCATCATCGAATGATAAACTTTTTCAAAGCCTTCATAGCATAAAAATAAGCCACCAAACATCAACAACGGCGTAATGGCCCAGGGAATAAAGGCACTGATCAATAACGCAAGTGGCACCAGGATTAACTTATTACGAAATGAGCCTTTGGCAACCGCATAGACCACAGGTAATTCACGTTCTGAGGCTACACCTGACACTTGTTGGGCGTTTAAGGCTAAATCATCGCCAAGTACCCCTGCGGTTTTGCGTGCGGCAACTTTACTCATTGCTGCTACGTCGTCAAGAATTGTTGCGATATCATCTAACAAGGTTAATAAACTGGCGCCTGCCATAATTGCTTGTGTCCTTTATCAATAAAAAAGAGTGGGTGTGATGCTATATATTTATTGTGTTTTTTAGCCGTTATCAATCGTTAACAACGGCTCGCTTATTCGTCAACGTTAGCACCGCATGAGCTGCGAACCACTAAGCTGGTTTGAATTAACCGCTGACTGACTTCTTCCCCACGGATTAATTTCAACACACTTTCAACTAAAATCTCACCCGCAAATTGAGTATCTTGTTTTACTGTGGTTAATGCTGGATTGGCAAAACTGGCAACCGGAATATCGTCATACCCCACTACAGCAACCTGCTCAGGCACTAACACACCGCGCTTTTTTAACGCACGTATTGCACCAATAGCAATCAGATCACTGGCAGTAAAAATCGCTTCAAATTGAACATCACTATCAAGCAAGGCAATAGCAGCCTCATACCCTGAAGCCTCGGTATTAATCGCGTGATGCAATAACTGTTTATTGGCATTAATTCCCGCAGCAGTTAACGCATCAACATGCCCTAAATAACGGTCACGAAATTCTGGGCTGTGCCCTGAGGCATCACCTAAAAATGCAATATGTCTGTGACCAAGAGTTAATAAATGTTCAGTGGCTATAACGCCTCCCTGGTGATTGTCGCAACCAATCGATAACACGGCTTTATTGTGCTGCTCGGCGCCCCAAATCACAAAGTGGGTATTTTTTTCAATCAAGGTATCCAGCTTATGGGCGTAGTCCATGTAATCGCCATAGCCGAGTAAAATAATGCCGTCTGCTTTATTACTGTCTTCGTAATCGGCGTGCCAATCCGTCGACAATTGTTGAAAAGACACTAATAAATCATAGCCTTGCCGTGCTGTTGCACGCGTAATAGACCCAAGCATGGATAGAAAGAACGGATTGATCATTGAGTCGTCGTTTGTGGGATCTTCACAAATCAACAAGGCTAATGTAAGACTGTTTTGGGTGCGCAAATTACTGGCATTTTTATCGACTTTATAATTAAGCTCTTTGGCAATGGCTTGAATACGCTGGCGAGTTTCTAAATTCACCAATGGGCTGTTTCGTAATGCTCTAGACACTGTCGATTGCGACACGCCGGCCTTATATGCGATATCAATAGAGGTCGCTTTTGAGGTCATTGTTATCCATCACCTTTTTATTGTTATTGCATTTAGTTAACTATAAACCCAGCTCACTGAGTAAATCATCAGCATCGTCAACTACTATCCCTTTTACATTGGGATCGCTTAGCACGTCTTTAGATTGACTAGGCTCTGTAGACATAGTCTTACGGTGCGCTTCGATTAGCGAATCTGGGTCAAACTCTTCGTCCATTTCAAAATCGGCCGAACGAATAAACTCGGTTTGATCCATGGCAAATTCAAGGTAGAAAATATGATTACTTTCAGTTTTAAATGACACGCGCCTTGCCACAGCATTATCAAGGTTAGTGTCTACCGATATGGTTAACTCTTTATTAATGGTTAACATTTTCGGCTGGCTTTGAGTTATAGAAGTTTGTAACTCTTTCGAGATTTTACCAATAAAATCGCCCAAAATTTGGTTCATCAACTCGCCCATCACATTACTGACATCATCTGACGTGTGAGAAAAAGCCAATTCAGACTCTGGCATGCCCATGTTAATCATGTAACGACGATATATCTCAATGGCGGCATCGGCTGAAAAATTGATAACAACAAGACCGGAAAACCCGCCATCAAAAATTGAAAAGCAGCCTAAATCAGGCTTTAAGCGTGTGCGAGAAATGCTTTGCACCATGCCAGCATGGCTAACTCGGCTTGCGCTAGCACTCGACAATACATGAGAAACTGAATGGCATAGTTTTAAAAGAATGTCGTCGTTGTTAACTGCGTTAGAAGAATTCATGGCTTAGATACCTTTTCGTTATTTAGGCTAATCTTGCGGGTAAAACGTAAAAAAATCAAAATTAAAACAATTGATTAGCATGTTTTATCATCAAATATATCATAAATGTGATTAACCGCATGATATACATATACTTTTCAAAAGCTATTTACTCACGCCGTACAATTGTAAATAAGCGTTGTTTGCTCACAAAAACACACATTAATCGTTAATTTTTTTCACAATGCCATTATAATTCGAGCACGCTATATGGATATGTACTTTAGGACTATAAATGATTGAATTATTAAGACGTTTAACCATTTTGAAACGACTTTTCATTATGCTTATTCTCGCGGCGATTGGTACTGTGGTCTTTGGCACTTTTTCCGTTAAAGAACAATACAATCATTTAGTCGAACAAAAGCAACAGCAAGTAACTGCTCAAGTGTCACTACTTAACAGTAGCCTTGAGGCGATGCAACAGCATCAGCCATTATCTAACCCGGAATTATTAGCGCTTATTAGTGAAATACACTTTACTGATCATGTAGGCTTATGGGTCGTCGATGAACAACAGCGTGTATTAATTGACAGTGCAAACTCTACTAATGTGGGTCAGTCAGTTAATGCGTTAGCAAGCGGCGACAATAGTCGTATTTTTAATCAACTGTTAACCGATGCTAAGCAAGCCGTCACTCATACACAATTGACCATTAACACCGTAGGCAATAGTGCTCAAACGGTGTTAACAGCCGCAACTTATTTCCCTAGCCATCGTTGGACACTCATCACTCGTGCAAGTTTACAGGATGTTAACCAAAGCATGACCGGCATTATTATTGATTATTTAATTATCATGATGATTATTTCGGTGCCTATTTTTGCCTTCTTTTTATTATTGAATCACTCGATTACCCAACCCTTAAAAACGGCGATTCACGCAATGGAGCAAATTGCTAAAGGCGAAGGCGATCTTACCCAACGCTTATCGACACAGGGCAATGATGAAGTGGCCCAAATGGCCCATGAATTTAATCAATTTGTGATCAAAATAGCCGACATGGTTGCCCATTTACAGCCGTTGGGTGTCAATTTACAAGATGAGGCACTTCATTTACTCAATACGGTTACCGAATCGAATCAAAGCGCAAACCAAGTAAACAATGAAACTCAAAGCGTTGCCACTGCCATTAATCAAATGTTGTCCACTAGCCAAGAAATGGCACGTAATACCCAAGATGCCGCACAAGGCGCTAATAATGCTAAACACCAAGCTTTGCAAAATCAGCAGCTAATGCGTCAAACAGTTGAGCACACAGACAGCTTAGTGAGCGAGTTAAAACAGTCTGAAAAAGTCACCTTAAGTTTAAGCCAATCATCGGCAGAAATTGGCAGTATCTTGGATGTTATTGGCAGCATTGCTGACCAAACTAATCTATTAGCTCTTAATGCGGCAATTGAAGCCGCGCGAGCAGGTGAACATGGGCGTGGGTTCGCCGTGGTTGCCGATGAAGTGCGCGCATTAGCCAACCGCACTCAATCATCAACCAATGAAATCAATAAAATTATTAATCAAATTCAGCACGGCATTCAATCGGTTATTGACAGTAATACCCATACTCAACAACAGTCATCGCAATTACAAACTAAAGCGATTCAATCTAGCGACGCCATCGTGGAGATTTTAGCGCTTATCGACAATATCAGTAATATGACCGCGCAGTTAGCCAGTGCAACGGAAGAACAAGCGCTGGTGACTGAAGATATTAACCGTAATGTCACGACCATTTCAGAACTGACGGAGTTATCACTGAGCGCCAATGAAACCCATGCACACGCTGCGCAGTCATTACAAACTGTCAGCAAAGACATGAGCCATACTTTAGGTCAATTTAAAATATAATCCTGTAAATCGTTATGCTAGCCATTTGCCTAACTGGCATAACGATTCATCTCCTACACCACACCGCGACAGACTTTGCGCTTGGCATCACTTTTAGCCCTGCACACTTTAGGGTATATTAAGCGCTTCAGATAGAATACCTTGGTATTTCAGCCTTGTTTACCACGGTGTGCCAACACGGTAGTAACAATATAAACATCTGAAATATAGCGTTAAATGAGTATTTAGTTGTCATTCATTAATGAGTATTTTCTCTATGTATCAAAAAACGGTTACGATTGTCGCACCTCATGGCATTCACACTCGCCCTGCTGCGTTATTAGTTAAAGAAGCGAAAACATTTGCATGCGACGTGATGGTAGAGTGCAATGGCAAACAAGCCAGTGCGAAAAGTTTATTCAAATTACAGACATTAGGGCTATACCAAGGCGTGTCTGTTACCGTATTTGCCACTGGAGAACAAGCGCAAGCTGCAGTCGATAAAGTTGCCTCTTTGCTGATCACCCTCAGTTAAAGGATTGTTTATGTCATTCAATGGAATTGTGGTTTCTGCAGGCATTGCATTTGGTAAGGCATTAACCATGACCTCGCACATGCCGCCATTAGACTTTAAACTGCTCAGTGCAGAACAAATAAGCCTACAACAGCAACAATTAACCCATGCCATTGAACTGCTCATCCACCATTTACAACATTGCCAACGTCATTTGTGCCAAGAGTGTGAAAATTTTCAGCTGATTGATGCTGATATTATGTTGCTCGAAGATGAAGAATTACAGCAAGAACTACTGCAACATATCAAGCAGTTTAAAGTGTGTGCGGCGGTAGCGATTGATAGAGTATTTAATCAGCAAGCCGCTGAACTAGCTGAGTTAGATGACCCATACCTTGCTAATCGCAGTAACGATATTTTGTGCTTGGCTAAGCGATTAACAAGCGCAATGCATGGTCATTTACAGTGGGATTTATCAACCCTCACTGAAGACACTATTTTATTAGCAGACGATTTAACCCCTGCCGAATTTGCCATTTTACCGCTGAAACACATTACCGGCATCGTGTTACAAACAGGCGGGCTCACCAGCCATACAGCCATTTTAGCGCGTGCTGCGGGTATTCCAGCACTGCTCAATTATCAGTTTTCACAACGTCCTGTAAAAATTAAAGATGGTGAACAACTGGTATTAGATGGTATGTCTGGCGAGCTGCATATTGCGCCAACCGAGGCGGAATTTGAGCAATTACAGCAAAAACAACAACAGGAAAAACAACGTCGGCAAGCGTTGACAGCATATAAAGATAAACCCAGCGTCACTCTTGATGGCCACGCAATTACCTTGCTGGCAAACGTCGGTAATTTAAGTGAAATATCTCATGTTACTGATGTAGGTGCTCAAGGTATTGGTTTGTTTCGAACTGAGTTTTTGTTGATGAACGCCAAAGCATTGCCGGATGAACAACAGCAGTACAAACTGTATTGCGATGCCCTGCACAGCTTGCAAGGACAAGTCTTGTCTATTCGCACTTTCGATATTGGTGCCGATAAAGAGATCCCCTATTTACAACAAACTCAAGAAGATAACCCAGCACTGGGTATACGTGGGATCCGTTATAGCCTGGCACACCCAAACACCTTTATTACCCAAGTTAAAGCCGTTCTGCGCGCCGCCAATCATGGTCAAATCAGATTAATGTTCCCAATGGTGAGTCAAATTGAAGAACTTGAAGGCGCATTAGCATTAATTGAACAAGCTAAAGCACAATTAATTGAACAAGAAAAAGGCTTTGGTGAGCTAAGCTTAGGGATTGTGGTTGAAACACCTGCTGCAGTGTTTAACCTGCCCAGTATGTTATCTTTGCTTGATTTCGTTAGTATTGGCACCAACGATTTAACTCAATACACCCTGGCCGCAGACAGGACGAATCCACATTTAGCCAAGCTGTATCCTGCGTTATCACCGGCGGTAATCCAGTTAATTGCAATGACGATTCAATTCTGTAAACACGCCAAGGTTAAAGTCTCTTTATGTGGTGAACTTGGCAGCGATCCGCAAGTCTTACCGTTATTGGTCGGCCTAGGCTTAGATGAAATCAGTATTAATCCGACTAACTTACTCGAAGTGAAAGCCGTGCTAGTACAAGGCCGGTATCAAGATTTTGTTAAACATGCACAAACGGTATCGGCATTAACGCGTATAGATGATATCCGCGCGGCTATCAGCACTATTAATTACAATTAAAACTGGTAAAGTTGCCAGAGCTGTTTACAATTAAACACATAAAAATATTAATAAAAGGGGCTTTTCATATGGGATTTTTAAGCCGTATTCGACGACTTATTTCAGGCCAACCGCAATTAACTGGCGGCATTGCTATTTTGGCTCCGGTATCGGGTGATATTGTGCCAATTGAAAGAGTACCAGATGTCGTTTTTGCTGAAAAAATCGTTGGCGATGGTATTGCCATCGATCCTAAAGGCGAATTTATTGTTGCCCCCATTGACGGCACCATAGGTAAAATATTTGAAACCAACCACGCCTTTAGTATTGAGTCTCCGCAAGGTCTTGAACTATTTGTCCACTTTGGTGTGGGCACAGTTGAGCTAAGAGGCAAAGGCTTTAAACGCTTAGCTGAAGAAGGCCAACAGGTTAAAGCGGGTCAACCTATTCTGTCATTTGACTTAGCCTTTTTACGCGACAATGTCGAAAGTTTACTCACTCCTGTGGTACTGGCAAACATGGAAGATGTGATCAAATTAGACAAAGCCCAAGGCAGTGTTATTGCAGGTAAAGACGTGATTTTTACCGTTCAAATGTAATCAAATTTCATCCTCACTTTTACATTTTTTGCCACCAAGATTGACTAAGATGCAAGCAACCTCAGCTTGCATTTTATGAAATCTATTCAAATGCCTGCATTACCCTTGTTCAAGCTGCAACTCAATGCCACAATGTTGTCATTACCTCTATTGTCATTACCTTAGTTGTCATTGCCTTATTTCATTAAAGCCTCATGGGCTGAAGTATTGCTTATTGATTACAGGGTTCATTCGGCAAACTCGACACATAAAATTTAACCGATAAAAGGGAGCCCACCTTTGACTTTATACGGCATTAAAAATTGCGATACAGTGCGTAAAGCACGTAAATGGTTGGAAGCAGAAAAGATTGATTACACCTTTCATGATTTTCGTGATGATGGTTTAACGGCTGATACCGTGAGTCAATGGGCCAATATTGTCGGCTGGGAAACATTATTTAATAAACGCAGTACCAGTTTTCGTGGATTAAGCGATGCAGAAAAAACAGACATCACCCAAGACAAAGCCATCGCGCTTATGGTGCAATACCCTACTCTCATAAAACGTCCAGTTCTGGTCAATCAAGAAAACATTCTGGTTGGGTTTAAAGCTGAGCAATACCAAGCGTGGTTCGCATAATGAATAATAATGATGTTGTTGAATTAACAAAAGAGTTAATTTCTCGTCCATCGGTCACCCCGCTTGACGAAGGTTGTCAAACATTGATGGCTAAACGCTTAGCTGCCATTGGATTTGATATTGAACCGATGGTTTTTGAAGACACTACCAATATGTGGGCTAGACGCGGTAAAGGTAATCCCGTATTTTGCTTTGCTGGCCACACAGATGTGGTCCCAACCGGTGACTTAAACCGTTGGCATACCCCCCCTTTTGAACCCACCATTATTGACGATTATATCCATGGGCGTGGCGCTGCCGACATGAAAGGCTCCTTAGCGGCCATGATTGTGGCCACCGAGCGTTTTGTCGCAAAGCATCCCGACCATAATGGTTCGATTACCTATTTAATCACCAGTGACGAAGAAGGCCCGTTTATTAATGGCACCACTCGCGTTATTGATACGCTGGAAGCTCGCAATGAAAAGATCACCTGGGCACTTGTGGGCGAACCATCATCGACCCATAAACTCGGTGATATCGTCAAAAATGGTCGCCGAGGGAGTTTAACCGGTAATTTAACTGTCAATGGTATTCAAGGTCATGTGGCTTACCCTCACCTTGCCGATAACCCCATTCACAAAGCCACACCAGCATTAACTGAGTTAGCGCAAATGCATTGGGACAATGGCAATGAGTTTTTCCCACCGACCAGTTTTCAAATTGCCAATATTAATGGCGGCACCGGCGCATCGAATGTGATCCCAGGCGATCTTAAAGTGATGTTTAACTTCCGTTATTCAACTGAAGTTACCGCTGATGAATTGATAAAGCGCGTGGTTAATATTCTTGATGCCCACGGCCTAGATTACGATATTGATTGGGTCTTCAATGGCTTGCCCTTTTTAACCGGTGATGGTCCACTGCTTGAAGCCACACGTGCTGCCATACGTGAAGTTACTGGTTATGAAACCGATCCACAAACCACTGGCGGCACTTCAGATGGACGTTTTATTGCGCCAACAGGGGCTCAGGTGATTGAATTAGGTCCGGTTAATGCCACTATTCACAAAGTGAATGAGTGTGTAAAAGTGTCTGACTTAGAAGTATTAGCTAATTGTTATGAGCGCATTTTGGAAAAACTATTGTGCAAGTAACACCGCCACTCAACATCGATATTCCTCAACAACAACTCAAGCTATACGGCTTAGATGGCCAGCATATGGTGTCTGTTGGGGATTATTTACTTGAGAAAAATACCGCTACAGCGTTTTGCAAAATGCAGAATGCTGCAAAAAAAAGCGGCATAGATTTGCAATTGTGTTCGGCTTATCGACCTTTTGAACGTCAAGTGCATATTTGGAATGCCAAAGCCTCAGGTACACGACCTTTGCTCGATAAAGCATCGCAACCTATTGATTATGCATCATTGTCTGAACAACAGCTTATCGACACTATTTTGATTTGGTCTGCCCTACCCGGTGCGTCAAGGCACCATTGGGGCACCGATGTCGATGTATTTGATGCTAAGCAGATCAGTAAACACGCTCTGCAATTAGTCAGCGCAGAATACCAAGCAACAGGCCCGTGTTTTGCTTTACACCAATGGCTTGTACAACATGCGGTTGAATATGGTTTTTATTTTCCTTATCAAACACAACAAAGTGGCGTAAGCCCTGAGCCCTGGCATTTAAGTTACTTTCCGATTGCCAAAGATTACGTCAGCCAGTTTCAGGCAGATGAACTGGCAAAGGTGTTGTCTCATGCTGAAATATCATTACAATCGCTGCTAATTGAACGATTAACCGAGTTGGTTAATCACTATGTATTTTATGTCGCGCCCTCTCCGGCTTAACGCCTGCGTGTCGCCTAATTAAATGAGCCAACTGTTATGCCAACCTTGTTACCCAATATCATTATCGACGAACATCCGCTGCATTATATTGATAAAGGCCACGGCCCAGTGGTGGTGTTTTGTCACGGTTTATTAGCCAACAGCCACATGTGGCAAGCGCAAATTGATGCGTTATCGACACAATACCGATGTATTGCGATTGATTTTTGGGGTCACGGCCAAAGCCAAACGTTGCCCGTAGGCTGCGATAGTTTACAAGATGTTGCCAAACACGTTTTACGGTTACTTGATGCTCTTGCAATTAACAATGTTGCAGTGGTTGGCCATGGCAGCGGCGGAGCCATTGCCACAGAAATGGCATTACTGGCGCCAGCACGCGTACATGCATTAGTGATGCTAAACAGTTTTGTTGGCTTTGAGCCACAAGTAAACTGCATAAAATATCAAGGCTTTATGGCACAAGTGGCCAATGCCCAAGCGGTTCCTGTAGCGCTAGCTGCAAGCTTAACTGAATTGTTTTTCAGTAAAGACGCTAATGAAATTAGTCAACACAATATCGCCCTAGCCCAAGCCATCAAAGCATTTGAGCAACAGTTAATTGCCATTAACGCACAACAAATTGCCCCGTTGCTTAAATTTGCCAATATGGCGATTTTTAAACGCGATACCTTAGAGTCGGTTGAGGCTTTAACCTTACCGACACTCGTTGCCGTAGGACTAAATGGCTACCTTCGTACCGCATTAGAAAGCTACTTAATGCACGACTGTATTGATGGCAGCCAATTGCTGCATATTGAACAGGCTGGGCATTTAACGAATATTGAAAAAGCCGATTTATTTAATCAGCATCTTATTGATTTTTTGAATAAAGTGAATTTTAATTAATCCACTTAATGGATAGACCAGATCCGCAAACATTGCTGATATACTCGTAACTTAATGACATATTGTCTGTAAATCCTGACAGACAAAATACTGAATAATCCGAGCACCAATGAAACTCCTTAAACCATTATTTGATAATAATCGCCGTTGGGCAGAGCGGATCAACAAAGAAGATCCTACTTTTTTTGAACAGCTAGCTAAGCAACAAAATCCTGAATACTTGTGGATTGGCTGCTCAGATAGCCGAGTACCTTCAAACCAAATTATTGACCTACTCCCGGGCGAAGTATTTGTTCACCGTAATATCGCCAACATGGTCATTCATACCGATTTAAATTGTTTATCGGTACTGCAATATGCAGTTGATGTACTCAAAGTTAAGCATATTATGGTTGTTGGCCACTATGGCTGTGGTGGTGTTCGCGCCGCAATGGGGAACGAGCGATTAGGCTTAATCGATAATTGGCTAGGCCATTTGCGCGACGTTCATCGTATTCATCAGGCCGATCTTGAACCCATGACTGAACAACAACGTTTTGACCGTTTGTGTGAACTCAACGTAATGGAACAAGTGTCTAATGTTGTATCAACCAATATTGTTCAAGAAGCCTGGGCTAGCGGTCAAGATGTGGCCGTCCATGGCTGGATTTACGGTATTAACAATGGTTTATTAACCGACTTAGATGTCACAATTGACCGCATTCATGGTCGTAATATTCCGTAAAACAGTGACTCAAATCGCGACAACAAAAGGCCTGCATGGTCGTCAGATATTCGACGGCTATTTGCAGGCCTTCGTTTTCCTAAATAATGCCTTAAAAAGTGTTAAGATATTTATTATTAAAAGTATTATTATTGTCCCAAGGCTGTTTTTTAAGCATGTAAACGCGCAATTGACTGCCGCTAAGAGAAAGAGGCAGATTAAAATATTACCTTGTATATAATTAACGGTATTGCTTACTCATATTGCTTAACCTACGTGCTTAACTTACGACGCGCTTAACTAATGCAATTAATCAGGGCACTGCAAATCAGTGCGGTTAACGCACAACATATTCTGTTATTGAGGATAAGTCTAAATCCTCAATAGGTATTTTCTACAACAGTAGGGCTAATTTAATGAACGTGACTCTCATCATCCCAGCACGATATGGCTCAAGCCGTTTCCCGGGTAAACCACTGGCTCTTATTGCAGGTAAACCTATGATCCAGCGAGTTTACGAGCGCGCTGCACTGGCTAAGGGCATCGACAATATTTACGTTGCCACCGATGACGACAGAATTAAAAACACCGTAGAAGGCTTTGGTGGCAAGGCCGTCATGACCGACCCTGATGCCGCATCAGGTACAGATCGCATTAACGATGCCATTGAGCGCCTAGGCTTAGGTGACGATGATTTAGTGATTAACCTACAAGGTGACCAACCGTTAATCGACCCAAGCTCTATTGAGCAAATGGTGAGTTTATTTCAACAACACCCTGGCGAGTTTGAAATGGCCACGTTGGGCTTTCAAATTACCGAAGAGAAAGAGTTAGACGACCCAATGCACGTTAAAGTGGTGTTTGATAACGACTACAACGCCCTGTACTTTTCACGAGCTCGCATTCCTTTTGGCCGTGACATTAAAGACTACCCTGTTTATAAGCATATTGGCGTTTATGCTTATACCAAACGTTTCATTAATGCATTTGCTAAGTTGCCAGTAGGCAGACTAGAAGACATTGAAAAACTAGAACAATTACGCGCATTAGAAAATGGCCATAAAATTAAAGTCGTTATCAGTAAATACAACGCTCCTGAAGTTGACGTGCCGGACGATATTGAAAAATGTGAGCGCATTTTAGCGGCAAATTAAATGCTACCGACACACACCATTACCAAGGAGTAACCCATGAGTTTAGAAGGCTACGAAGTCTGGTTGATTATTATCTTAGTGCTTGGTGTTATTGCCAGTAATATTGCGGTTTTAAAGTATTCAGCAAAATTTAAAATGCCACAATTTGGTGATCCAAAAGATAACAAGGCGACACCAGATCAGAATAACGCTGACACAGACAAACCGTCAGACACAAAAGATGATGACAGTAAGCCTAATGGCTAATCTTGAGCCTCTGTTCTAATGCTTATTAGAGACAAAAAAACGCTAGCCTCTTCGCAGTGGCTAGCGTTTTTTTATTGCAGTACTCTTGATATTGAAGCACTAAGTGCTCATTCATAGTAGCTTAATCAAAGTCGCTAAATCATTAGGTGCTAAGTCATTAGAAACTAAGTCATAGGAGCCCTGCGCTAAATCTTAAACCTAAATGCTTGGAGCTAAATGCTTGGAGCTAACTAAAATAATGCTCGGTAAATTAACTCATAGCGCAATATTCAGCAGAAATCCTATCGATTATTCGTAATCAAAGGACTCTTTAGGTGCGACATCATTAGGCCAGGCATTAATCACCGCTTTGACTAACGATGCCAATGGAATCGCAAAGAAAACCCCCCATACGCCCCACAGCCCGCCAAACACAAGTACCGCTGCGATAATCACCACAGGGTGTAAATCAACCGCATCAGAGAACAATAAAGGCACTAATACGTTACCGTCTAACGCCTGAATAATACCGTAACCAAGCATCAAATAACCAAACTCAGGGCTAAATCCCCACTGGAAAAAAGCCACTAGTGCGATGGGTAGCGTCACTAAGGTCGCACCAACATACGGTATCAATACCGACAAACCAGTAAGTACACCTAACAATGCAGAATAGCGCAGCCCCATAATGGCAAAGAAGATATAGCTCGCAACGCCAACAATTACAATTTCAATGACTTTACCGCGGATATAGTTAAAAATTTGCTGGTCCATTTCAAACCAAACATTGCGTGCTAAATCACGATTTGTGGGAAAAAAACGCTTACTGCCCTTCATTAATTGGTCTTTGTCTTTTAAGAAGAAAAACACCAGTAATGGCACTAAAATCGCGTATACCATCAACACTAATAATGACGCAGAATAACCTAACAACTGCTTACCTAAGTCTAACAAGTGCTGAGTATCAAGCATCTTATTAATCTCTTCCATCATCGAGTCTATCTGTGGAGCACTGATAAATTGCGGATAATCAGCACTAAACTCTCTAACGATTAGCATGCCTTTATCAATCATTGACGGTAAATCGGTTACCAATGACACACCCTGACGCCAAATACTGGGTGCTAATCCCAACATTAAAATCAGCATTAAGCCTAAAAATACCACTAACACGATAGAGGCTGCCGCCGTTCGACTAATGCCTAAACGTGACATTTGCGCCACAGGCCATTCAAGTAAAAATGCTAACACCAACGCAACCAATAAAGGCGCAAGTAAACCGGCACCAAAGTACAACGCAAGACCAATACCAATAATAATAAACATTAAGGTAATGGCTTGTGGATCGCTAAAACGGGTTTTGTACCACTCTGTTAAAAATGCCAGCATTGAACAACCTTTATATTAAAAACACTAATTTAATTTGTTTTGGTAATAATTACGGACAAACAATGCAACTCATCGGCAACGATTTCAATACCAAAACCCATTTTTTTCATTAACAAGGGAACATCTCGACGTGAACCGTGGTCAGATAGAAGAACATGTAAGGTTTCACCCACTTGTATTTGCTTGAGTAAAAGTTTCACTTTAACTAAAGGATACGGACAAGAATACGGCGTTAAATCAATAAAAATCATTATGAACTTGCTTTAATCATTCTAGGGCTATTATCCTAGCTTGAACAACAAACCACAAGCGATGTTGCAAAACCAACTTGTGCGTTAAGCCAAGAACTTACGACTCATTTAGCATTAAAGGTTTCGCTTGCGTAAATTATCATTATCGACCTTTTCAAAAGCATTAACAGCCACTGCCATTAGCATTGTATTTGCTGGCAGTATTGCCCACAGCTTTGCCAATAATGATCTACCCGATCTTGGTACTGCAGCTGTTAACACCTTCAGTTTAGAAAAAGAAACCGTGTACGGTGACGCATACATGCGAGTCATCCGCTCATCTGCACCTGTACTGGCCGATCCGGTACTGACACAATATTTATCTGAACTAGGGAATAAATTAGTTGCCAATGCGACAGGCGTTAAAACCCCTTTTTACTTCTTCTTACTGCGTAATGATGAAATCAACGCTTTTGCGTTTTTTGGTGGCCACGTTGGCGTACACACCGGTTTGTTTTTAAATGCTGAAAACGAAAGTGAATTAGCATCAGTGCTCGCACACGAAATCACCCACGTTACCCAGCGCCATTTAGCCCGTTCACTCGAGGCACAGCAAAAAAGCTCGACGGCGACGATTGCAGGCATGTTAGGCGCGATTTTATTAACGATTGCCGCCCCGCAAGCGGGTATGGCCGCATTAGCAACCACCCAAGCCCTTGCCACTCAATCGAAAATAAACTATACCCGTCTTCATGAAAAAGAAGCAGACCGAATTGGGATGCAAATATTGGTTGATGCAGGCTTTGACCCCAATGCCGCGTCTACTTTTTTTGGCCAACTTGCCGTACGTTACCGCTTTTCAACCACGCCACCACAAATGTTGCTCACTCACCCGTTACCAGAGTCTCGTATTACTGAAGCGCGTAACCGTGCCGCGCAATACCCTAAGCGCTTTGTGCCTGACAGTTTAAATTACCAATTAGCCAAAGCCCGTATTCAAGTGCGATTTTCTAACTTTAGTGACGACGGCGCGTTATCGTTATTTGAACAACAATTAAAGAAAAACAACTACACATTTGAAGATGCAGCCCTATACGGTAAAGCATTAGCATTATTCCGTTTAGAAAAGTTTGCTCAAGCAGAAGCCATCATCGATTCGTTATTAAAAAAAGATAATAACAATTTGTTTTATCTAGACACAAAAACAGATCTGCTCGCTCAGAAAAAAGACTTCACCGCTGCCATCGCATTATTGGAAGCACAGCGTAAAATTAAACCTACATCGCAAGTGGTCAATACCAACCTTGCCAATATTTACGTTGAAGCAGACCAACCGCTAAAGGCTATTCCACTGCTTGAAGAGTTAATCTTTTTCGACAAACAAAATATGTTGCCTTACCAGATTATGGCTGACGCTTACCGTAAGCTTGATAATAAAGCCTTAGAGTATTACAGCAATGCCGAAATTATGGCATTAACCGCCAATTATCAAGGCGCAATCGACCAATTAAACTATGCCTATCGTTATTCTGAAGGACAAACCTTGCAGCTTGCACGAATTGAAGCCAGGATCCGCCAGTTTAGACAAGCCGATAGAGAACTTGATCAGTTTAAGTAACCATAACGGTGTAACTTTAGCGGTCTTTTTTTGATAGAATAATGGCAAACTGAAGGTTTGCCATTTTTTATGACGGAAAATAAACATGACAAAAACTAAAACGACTATTTTACACAATCCTCGCTGCTCAAAAAGCCGTGAGACGTTAGCGTTACTTGAAGCCCAAGGTGTTGATATTACTGTAGTCGAGTACCTAAAGCAGCCTCCGAGTGAGACCGAAATCAGTAATATACTTACCCTTTTAGGTTTAACAGCACGCCAAATGATGCGCACCAAAGAAGATGAATATAAAGCGCAAAACTTAGCAGACCCGGCACTGACCGAAGCGCAACTGATCAGCGCAATGGTTGCAACGCCAAAATTAATTGAACGTCCGATTGTGCTGGCTAATAACCAGGCTGCGATTGGCCGACCACCTGAAACTGTTTTATCTATTCTGTAACGAGCAAAATAATGACCACACAAACCTTATTCCAACTCAGCCGTATTGGTTACCTTGCATTACTTTTGCTGCTTAGCGGCTGGTTTATTCAACAAGGCTTAAATGGCACCTATTCTCTTGGTTTTAGTTTAATTTGGATTGTCCCATTACTCTTTCCGCTAAAAGGCATTATTACCGGCAACCCATACACCTATGCCTGGGCGAGTTTTATTTTATGTGTGTATTTACTACATGGTTTGACCCTAGCGTATATCACCACTGACGCGTTTGCCTTTGCACTGATTGAATCTGTATTGATTTGTATTTTATTGGTTACCTTTCCTTTCTATGCCCGCAAACGCGGCCGAGAATTAGGCTTAGGATTAAAGAAAAAATCTGAACAACAGTAGAATATAAATAAACAAAAACGCCAAATGAATTCATTTGGCGTTTTTTTATTGTCATTTTAGCGCATGACAGCGCGTTATCTGTGTTTAAAATCTAGCTCTATAACCTAAGCATTTCTTTAATAAACGGAATAGTCAGTTTACGTTGATGAACCATAGACGCTTTATCAAGTTTATCGAGCACGTCAAATAAGGTACGTAAATCACGAGCCATTCTTGTTAGCAAAAAACGCCCTACTTCATCAGATAACTGTAAACCGCGCATTGCAGCGCGGCGTTGTAATGCGGCGAGCTTTTCATCATCAGCCATGGGTTGTAGCTGATAAATCAATCCCCATTGCATACGCGAGACGAGGTCAGGTAAAGAGAATCCTACCTCGGATGGCGATGCATTACCGCTGACAATCAAACGACAATCTTGCTGCTCTGCAATACGATTATACAGATGAAAAATGGCTTCTTCCCATACAGGATGTCCGGCAATGGCTTCAACATCATCGATACAAATCAGCTCTAATGATTCGAGTCCTTCAAACAATGCTGGAGAAATACTGGCGTGGATCCCTAATGGAATATATAGCGTACGTCGCTCTAAATCATTCGCATGGGCACAAGCTGCATGCATTAAATGAGTGCGACCTGATTTTTCGGGACCATAGATGTATAAAGAAGACGCAAGTGACCCTTCAGCACTAGCTTGAAGTTTTTGGATCAGCTCATCGTTACCCGAAGCAGGATAATAACTTTGAAAGGTTTCATCGTCAGGTAAGTAAACGGGTAAAGATAATTGTCTTGGTGAGTTTTGTGTCACTCAGATAGGTCTCGAAATCATAAACGAACAAACGTTATTATACATGTAAGCGCTCTATAATCACAGAGCGCCACCTTTGCCGACTTATTGGCCGAGCCATTGATACATTAACGAGGGTTGCGAAACCTCAGTTTTTTGTTGGTAAAATGACTCCACACTGCCCATTGTATCTAGCTTTGACAGGCGACTGTCTATATCCAGTAAACGCTGTAAATCATCGACACTACTATATAACTCAACGTTATAGGTTGCCGTGCTGCCTTTAAACGAATGTAAGCTTATTGATTTAATGGCGCTTAACTGACGTAAATAGGCTTCAATATTGACCACCTGAGTCATGTTATTTAAGCCAGAAAAGCTCACTTCTGTGGCCGCATTACTGCCGGTTGATGCAATCGCATACTGACTAATGTGGTAATCAGCTAAAATAGCCATCATGCGTTTTACCGCTTGTTGATTGTCTGCCGCCTCACCTTGCTGCGCCACTAAAGGTTGTAACACCCCATCGGTTCGGGTTTTATTGAATAAATTGATCGTAAACATCACTCGACTGCCTTGGTTTTCAATATTGGCAATCGCAAAGTAATCTGACTGGTAACGTGCCGAGGCAACAAATACGACATCCGTAAAACCGCCACGCACATCATTGACGGTAACACCCATCACGTCATCAAGATCCATAATCGGTAACATCACCGGAATACCTTTATTGGC
Source organism: Shewanella sp. MF05956 (assembly GCF_059758055.1). NCBI lineage: Bacteria > Pseudomonadati > Pseudomonadota > Gammaproteobacteria > Alteromonadales > Shewanellaceae > Shewanella > Shewanella sp. MF05956. Next base: position 85,555 of record NZ_JCAYNV010000013.1, read on the forward strand.
AGACGCTTGGGTTAACTCATCACGAAGTTCTGATAAAGAGGCATCAGCTAAAATAGTGGGCTCAGTGTTTTCATCAACCGTTAACCACATCAGCGTTAATGGGCGTTGGCTTCCCCATACAGGCAAACCGGCCTGACGTAGCTTGGCAATCACTCTTTGATGATCAAAACTGGCTTTCAGCATCAGCTCGCCATTTTGTTCGAAATAGCCGTACTGAGTCAAAATGACTTCAGGCTCATTTATCTGGGCTTTAATGAGTGGGTTTAATACCACACTTGGGCTGCCAGAATTTTTTAAAAACACAGCCGCTAACGCTTCTTTCAATGCATTATTTTTAACATCGTTTGCACGTGAACTCACCGCAATATCAGCCTCTTCAAGCTTACTGACTTCAGCAGCTTGCACGAGCGCGATTGAGGTTAACGCAATTAAAGGTAACACAATGAGATTAATTAGTTTTTTCAGCATCTGATAACATAAACGCAGCAAATATAAGTAGCAAAATTATATCATAATAAAAAATGGATAACGAAAACTCTTTTTTACGGCAAGGTAGCACTAAGGTCAATTTGACTAAGTATTGTAGCGATATCAAATAACTATAATCACCACATAGGCCTAATACAGGTTATGAAAAAACAGGCTTTTATGTGACAATTCGCGCCGTTTAATCACACGCCTGCTTCTAGCCTGCTTCTAGATAATAACGGAGAAAAATATGAAACGCGTGTTAATCCCGCTTCAAGGTGCACAAATGTTATTTGTCGCCTTTGGTGCACTGGTACTTATGCCATTATTAACGGGCCTAGACACTAGCGTCGCCCTGTTTACTGCCGGTTTCGGTACCCTTTTGTTTCAACTCGTCACTAAGCGTCAAGTCCCCATATTTCTTGCTTCTTCTTTTGCCTTTATTGCGCCGATTTTATATGGCGTACAAACTTGGGGCATTCCGGCCACTATGGGTGGATTAATGGCGGCTGGTGTGGTGTACATGTTACTGGGCTTATCGGTTAAGTTACGCGGCACCGGCTTTATTCATAGGTTGTTACCGCCTGTGGTCGTCGGCCCTGTCATTATGATTATTGGCTTAGGCTTAGCTCCTGTTGCAGTTAATATGGCGCTGGGTAAAAGTGGCGACGGCAGCATAGTGATTATTGAACAAAACACCGCATTATTTATTTCACTTGCCGCATTAATGACTACGGTTTTGGTTGCTGTATTCGCCAAAGGATTAGTGCGATTAATGCCGATCCTTGCCGGTATCTTAGTTGGCTACGGCGCCAGTTTAGCCTTTGGCATCGTTGACTTTACCCCAGTAACGCAAGCGGCATGGTTAGCCATGCCCAACTTTGTTGCCCCAGAATTTAATTGGCACGCTATTTTATTCATGATCCCGGTAGCCATTGCACCTGCAGTTGAACACATTGGAGATATTTTAGCGATTTCAAATGTGACCGGTAAAGATTTTCTTAAAAAGCCAGGCCTGCACCGCACATTAATGGGTGACGGTATTGCGACTATTGCAGCATCGGCGTTAGGTGGACCACCAAACACCACATACAGTGAAGTCACTGGCGCAGTCACATTAACCAAAAGCTTTGACCCACGCATTATGACATGGACGGCTATCACCGCGATTACGCTTGCTTTTGTTGGTAAATTGGGGGCATTAATGCAAACGATCCCGGTGCCGGTAATGGGCGGCATTATGTGCTTATTGTTTGGCTCTATTGCGGCGGTTGGTTTAAATACCTTGATACGCCATCAGGTCGATTTATCTGAGCCACGTAATCTGAGTATTGTTGGGGTGACTCTGGTATTTGGTATTGGCGGCATGGCCTTTGGCATCGGCTCATTTAGCCTAACAGGCATCAGCCTTTGCGGTATTGTGGCGATAGTCATGAATTTAATTTTACCGACGGTAAAAAAGCCTCACACAGATGAAACACATTAAGATTGATAACTGACGTTGTTAAATAACAGATAATAAAAAGCCCCAATGGCTCTCGCTTTGGGGCTTTTTTTATTGCGTTAAACACATTAAAGGTTAACGATTACTCTGCTGCATCTTCTGTACGGAATTTATCAGCAGTGGCTTTAATAATTGGTTGAAGCTCACCTTTTTGGAACATTTCTGTGATGATGTCACAACCACCAATCAACTCGCCTTCAACCCATAATTGTGGGAATGTTGGCCAGTTAGCAAATTTTGGTAATTCAGCACGGATATCTGGGTGCTGTAAAATGTCTACGAATGCAAATTGTTCACCACAGTTGATCATCACCTGAGCAACCTGAGATGAAAATCCACAGCTTGGTAATTTAGGCGAACCTTTCATGTACACAATAATTGGGTTTTCGCTAATTTGCTGTTTAATCTTTTCTACAGTTTCCATTTGATTTCCTAAGTACGACGACTGAACACATAATAGCTATTGTACGACACCTAGACAAATAACAAAATGCTACGATTTGTAAGGTTAATCTAAAATCCAGCAAATCAATTAGCCCAAGCGCGATAATTCCCTAAACAATGATTCACATCACAAAAATAATCAGTACAATAGCAAGAGAGCAATGTTACCTGATTGGTAAACAAAAACGATAACCTGAATCCATGGAGAGATACTAATGGCTTTCGAACTACCAGCATTACCTTATGCAAAGAACGCACTTGAACCGCACATTTCACAAGAAACTATCGAGTTCCATTACGGTAAGCACCACAACACTTACGTGGTAAAACTGAATGGTTTAGTTGAAGGAACTGAATTTGCTGGCAAGACGCTAGAAGAAGTTGTTAAAACTTCAACAGGTGGCATGTTCAACAACGCAGCTCAAGTTTGGAACCACACTTTTTACTGGAACTGTTTAGCGCCTAACGCTGGCGGCGAAGCCACTGGCGATATCGCAGCGGCTATCAATGCATCTTTCGGTTCTTTTGAAGAATTCAAAGCTAAGTTTACAGATTCTGCAGTAAACAACTTCGGTAGCGCTTGGACTTGGCTTGTGAAAAAAGCTGACGGTTCTTTAGCTATCGTTAACACCAGCAACGCTGCGACTCCGTTAACAGACGAATCAGTTACTATTTTATTAACTGTAGACGTATGGGAACATGCTTACTACGTTGATTATCGTAACGCACGTCCAGAGTATTTAGCTCACTTCTGGCAACTTGTTAACTGGGAATTTGTTAACAAAAACTTTGCTGCTTAATCTTAATTAACAGTAAAACTTAAGGAGCCTATATGGCTCCTTTTTTATGCCTGCATGTCATTAACGCTCATACTTTATGCTCAGCTCTATTTTTGCAACTATTGCAAATGCTACTGTTTGTCTTTGTTTTTATTTAACTTATTTTAACTAAAATTTAGCTAAGTCGTTTGCCCTGTCCTACACTTTAGTCGTAAAGCCTAATGTAGCTGGATAGGTCTAGCAGCATATTCCCCTAGATCCTCTCCCATCACTTTGGCTTTTAAAAGTGAGACAACTGTATGTTTTGAGGGGGTTACCATGGGCATATTTGAGCATTATCAACAACGTTATGAGAAAAAGCTCGACGAGGAATACACCTTAGCGCAATTTCTTGATATTTGTAAGCAAGACAAAAGTGCCTACGTGTCTGCTGCAGAGCGATTATTAATGGCCATTGGTGAAGCCAAAATGGTCGACACAGCCAAAAATCCCATCCTGAGCCGAATTTTCTCTAACCGTTTAATTGCAAGTTATCCCGCTTTTAAAGATTTATGGCATGGAAGATGCCATAGAACAAATCGTGGCTTATTTAAAACATTCAGCTCAAGGCTTAGAAGAATCCAAGCAGATCTTGTATTTGCTTGGCCCTGTCGGTGGCGGTAAATCATCACTGGCAGAAAAATTAAAAGCCTTGATGCAACAAGTCCCGATTTATATTCTCAGTGCTGATGGTATGCGCAGCCCTGTCAACGACCACCCTTTTTGCTTATTTGATCCCGAAGAAGACAGCGCGCTACTACAAAGCGAATACAATATTCCCATTCGCTACCTTAAAACGATTATGTCTCCCTGGGCAGTTAAACGCTTGCATCAATACGGCGGCGACATTTCTAAATTTAGAGTCGTAAAAGTCTATCCATCAGTATTAGATCAAATTGGTATTGCGAAAACAGAGCCTGGCGATGAAAACAATCAAGATATTTCTGCGCTTGTCGGTAAAGTGGATATTCGTCAACTTGAGCATTTTTCACAAGATGATGCCGATGCGTATGCATACTCAGGTGCGCTGTGTCGTGCCAACCAAGGCTTGATGGAATTTGTCGAAATGTTTAAAGCGCCCATTAAAGTGCTACACCCATTATTAACCGCCACTCAAGAAGGCAATTACAATGGTACAGAGGGCTTATCTGCACTGCCCTACAATGGGATTATTTTGGCTCACTCAAATGAGTCGGAATGGTCGACATTTAGAAATAACAAAAACAACGAAGCTTTTTTAGACCGGGTTTATATTGTTAAAGTGCCTTATTGTTTGCGCGTGTCAGAAGAAATGGCAATCTATCAAAAGTTGTTAGTCAACTCCGAATTATCTGCAGCATCATGTGCACCTGGAACGTTAGAAACCTTAGCGCAGTTTAGTGTGTTATCACGCTTAAAAGTCCCTGATAACTCATCGATTTATTCAAAAATGCGTGTCTATAATGGCGAAAGTTTAAAAGACACCGATCCAAAAGCTAAATCATACCAGGAGTATCGAGACTACGCCGGTGTAGATGAAGGTATGCAAGGATTGTCGACTCGTTTTGCCTTTAAAATTTTGTCACGTGTGTTCAACTTTGATAGTGCTGAAATTGCCGCTAATCCAGTGCATCTTTTTTACGTACTTGAAAAGCAAATTGAACAAGAGCAATTCCCAAGTGAAACAGGCGAGAAGTACCTTGAATTTTTAAAAGGCTACCTTATTCCTAAGTATGTGGAATTTATTGGTAAAGAAATTCAAACCGCCTATCTTGAGTCTTATTCAGAATACGGCCAAAATATTTTTGACCGTTATGTCACCTACGCAGACTTTTGGATCCAAGATCAAGAGTATCGCGATCCTGAAACCGGTCAGTTATTTGACCGTGGCGCTTTAAATGCTGAGTTAGAGAAAATAGAAAAACCTGCAGGCATCAGTAATCCTAAAGATTTCCGCAATGAAATCGTTAACTTCGTTTTACGCGCCAGAGCCAACAACGAAGGTAATAATCCATTGTGGACCAGTTACGAAAAACTGCGCACTGTGATTGAAAAGAAAATGTTTTCTAATACAGAAGATTTATTACCCGTTATTTCATTCAATGCCAAAACCTCAAATGATGACCAACGTAAACACGATGATTTCGTCAATCGGATGATGGAGAAAGGCTACACCAAGAAACAAGTCCGCTTATTGTCTGAATGGTATTTACGCGTTCGAAAATCATCATAATCAACACCCAGCCCTGGCTGAGACATACTCAGCCAGATAGTTGACTTGGGGGGCGTATGGCAAACTTTATCGATAGACGACTTAATGCTAAAGGAAAAAGCACGGTTAATCGTCAGCGTTTTATTGAACGCTATAAAAAACAAATCAAAAAAGCGGTCAGTGATGCCGTGACCCGTCGCAGTGTAACTGATATTGATAAAGGGGAAGAGATCAGTATTCCGACTCGCGACATCAGTGAACCGCTATTTAGGCAAGGTCAAGGCGGTAAACGAAATCGCGTTCATCCTGGTAATGATCAGTTTAATCGTGGAGACCAAATACAGCGCCCTAATGGCGGTCAAGGTGGTGCGGGCCAAGGCGATGCTTCAGACAGCGGCGAAGGCAATGATGATTTTGTCTTTAATATCTCAAAAGATGAATATCTAGAATTATTATTTGAAGACTTAGCGCTACCCAACTTGCAAAATAATCGCCTTAATAAGTTGGTTGAGTATCAAATTTATCGGGCGGGTTTTACCAACGATGGCGTGCCAGCCAATATTAATATTGTACGATCGCTGCGATCGTCACTTGCACGCCGTATTGCGATGTCTGGCAGTAAAAAGCGCGCCCTCAAATTATTAGCAGCCGAGCTTGAGCAATTACAAAATACACCAGGCTCAAAAGCTGAAAACATTCTCGCGTTAAAAGAGCAAATTGAATTACTCAAAAAACAAATCGCCAATGTGCCGTTTATCGACACCTTTGACTTAAGGTTCAATAACTACGCTAAGCGTGAAAAACCGTCCAGTCAGGCGGTAATGTTCTGTTTAATGGATGTGTCTGGCTCGATGGATCAAGCGACTAAAGACATTGCCAAACGGTTTTATATATTGCTGTATTTGTTTTTAACCCGCAGTTATAAAAATCTTGAGGTGGTCTATATCCGCCATCACACCCAAGCAAAAGAAGTCGATGAACACGAATTTTTTTACTCGCAAGAAACTGGCGGCACCATAGTATCGAGTGCATTAACATTAATGAACGAAATACAACAAGCACGTTATCCCGAAAACGAGTGGAACATTTACGCCGCGCAGGCATCGGACGGTGATAATTGGGTCGACGATTCGCCCCACTGCCATGACTTATTGGCCAACCATATACTGCCTAAAGTGCGATACTTTAGTTACATCGAAATCACTCAACGTGCCCACCAGACCTTATGGAATCAATATCAAGATCTGCAACAACAATTTGATAATATTGCAGTGCAACACATTCGTGAAGTCGAAGACATTTATCCGGTATTTCGTGAACTCTTTAAAAAACAGGCTGTATAGGGGGTAACCATGGTTAATGCAACTCGCAAGCCGTTGGATGATGGACCCGAATGGACATTCGACTTACTTGACCAATATCAGCATGCCATTGCTGAAGCTGCAGATTTTTTCAAATTGGATGCATATCCAAACCAAATCGAAATCATCACCGCCGAGCAAATGATGGACGCTTATGCCGGAATTGGTATGCCAATCGGTTATACCCATTGGTCGTTTGGCAAACGTTTTATTGAAACGGAGCAGGGTTACAAGCGCGGGCAAATGGGCTTAGCCTACGAGATTGTGATTAACTCAGACCCTTGCATTGCCTATTTAATGGAAGAAAACACCATCACCATGCAAGCCCTAGTGATGGCACATGCGTGTTATGGCCATAACAGTTTTTTTAAAAATAACTATTTATTTAAAACCTGGACTGATGCCAGCTCAATTATTGATTACTTAGTGTTTGCCAAGAATTACATTCGGGAATGCGAAGTAAAATACGGCATTGAACAGGTTGAACTCACGCTCGACTCTTGCCATGCATTAATGAATTATGGCGTTGATCGTTACAAGCGCCCTGCTGAGGTGTCGTTTAAAGAAGAGCAAGCACGCCAACAAGAGCGCGAGGATTACCTGCAAACTCAGGTTAATGACTTATGGCGAACCATCCCCATATCACCGCAAAAAACACCCCAAGATAACGACAAAATCTTTCCAGAAGAACCGCAAGAAAATATTCTGTATTTTATCGAAAAAAACGCCCCATTATTAGCACCTTGGCAACGTGAACTGGTGCGTATTGTGCGTAAAATGGCGCAATATTTTTACCCTCAAAAACAGACTCAGGTCATGAATGAAGGCTGGGCAACATTTTGGCATTACACCATTTTGAATCGTCTTTATGATACCGGTAAAGTCAGCGATCGCTTTATGTTAGAGTTTTTACAAAGCCACACGGCAGTCGTCGCGCAGCCGTCTTATAATAGCCCTTACTATACTGGCATTAACCCCTATGCATTAGGGTTTGCCATGTTTATTGATATTAGGCGTATTTGTGAGAATCCAACGGATGAAGACCGTCAATGGTTTCCCGATATCGCGGGCAGCGACTGGCTAACCACAGTACATTTTGCTATGCAAAACTTTAAAGATGAGAGTTTTATCAGCCAATACTTATCTCCTAAAGTGATAAGAGATTTTAAGTTATTTGGGATTTTAGATGATGAAAAACGCAGTCATTTAGCCGTATCCGCCATTCACGATGAACAAGGTTATCAAGATATTCGCAATACACTGTCGCAGCAGTATAACTTGTCTAACATCGAGCCTAACATTCAAGTACAACAAGTGCTGGTCAATGGCGACCGTTCAATAACACTTCGTTATATCCCTTTTGATAATATCCCGTTGGCAGACAATCATCAGGAAGTATTGAAACATCTGCATCGGTTATGGGGGTTTACTGTGAGACTCGAGCAAGTTGATGAACTTGGCATGATAAAAGTACTATCAACATGCCCTGAAATGGAATCACAGCCTCACCATTCTTCTTATAACGTTATCGCTTAGGCTCATTACATAAGCTAATAACATATCCTATAACATAAGTCCTTTAACATTAGTCCTTAGCTTATGGGCATAAAAAAACCAATCGCTAAACGATTGGTTTTTATGTTTAAGCTATCAAACTGATTTAGCTGTTGTCATGACCGATTTCAGCGGGCATATCATCACGCAGTTTTTGCCATAATTTACCGCTTTCAATACCATTGTTACGCATTAACGTAGGCACTTCGGCATAGTTTTTATCTTTGGCTAATTTTTCAAGTTTGATATAGAAACGCATCGTCAATTCTCGAGCTTCTTGGCTTGAAAAGTAGAAACGCCCCACACGGTTATATAAACCTTTAAATCCATTTAAAATCAACACATACAGTGGATTTCCTGACGCAAAAGCCAAAGTGTGATGTAATTGGTAATCAAACTCGGCATAGGCTTCAGCATCGTTTTCTAACGAATGAATACCTGCTAAAGCGGCAATGGCTTTATCGGGATTATGTCTAATCGATGCTCGGAAATAAATGTTACTCACGTTGCCACGCGCTGACATTAACTGATCGACTAATAACGGAAATCCATCTGGATTTAAATCCGCGATGGTTTCAAGAATATTGAGTCCTGATGTTTCCCAAAAGTTATTCACTTGGGTTGGTTTGCCATGTTGAATTTTCAACCAGCCATCTCGAGCTAAACGTTGCAGGACTTCACGTAATGTTGTGCGAGTCACTCCAATGAGTTCAGAAAGCTCACGTTCCGCGGGTAAAATTGATCCGGGTGGGAACTTGTTTTCCCAAATGGAACGAACAATGTACTTTTCGGCGAAACTTGCTGGGCCTTTGGCATTGATGATCATTAGCCTTCATATCCTATTGCTAAACAATGGCGAAACTATTGACTGATCATACCAGAGCGGTGGAAAATAAAAACCATTGTTTATTCACAACACATATAATGCTTGTTTTTTAAACATACCTAATTTATTCAAATCGGATTAACTGAATTCACTTCACAACTTGACTATTATCATCAACATATCGTGATTTATGTCGATAAAATAAAACAAGTTTAGTATATACTCATGTAGCTAGTTTGTTAGTGCTGTGTAGGTATTTTTGCCCGTACTACGGCATTACAATGAGACTTGTTTAAGCTACACTAGCGACGAAAATAATGAGCCATATAGCGTTTTTCGCATTACAACATGCGCTAAAACCTTGTTTAATAAATCAATTCATCACTATTTTCAATTAACCACAGGCCATTTGTAATACTATAGTAGGTAAAGTTTTAATGAAAATTAATGAAATATTGATTTTCATCAAGTTTTTAATCCGAACTTGCCTCTATTCTCCCAACCTGTTGAAAATAAGAATGTGTTGTTTGCTATCAAGAAATGGTACCAATACTGTCACAATAACAATATCGGAGAGGCTGCTATGCAGGCAACCAAGGGTCAAGCGCTATTTGTTAACTTTTTAGGCAATTCGCCTAAGTGGTACAAATACGCCATTTTGGCATTTTTAATTATTAATCCCCTGCTGTTCTTTTATGTCAGTCCATTTGTCGCAGGATGGGTGCTGGTTGTTGAATTCATTTTTACACTCGCGATGGCATTAAAATGTTATCCGTTACAGCCAGGGGGCTTGCTTGCAATTGAAGCGGTGATGATAGGCATGACATCGCCCACCCAGGTTCTGCATGAAATAGAAGCCAACTTAGAAGTGCTTTTACTATTAGTGTTTATGGTTGCCGGTATTTACTTTATGAAGCAGCTGTTGCTGTTCGTATTTACCAAGATGATCACGAAGGTTCGCTCCAAAGTCATTGTGTCCTTGATGTTTTGCACCGCATCGGCCTTTTTATCTGCCTTTTTAGACGCTTTAACCGTTATTGCAGTAATCATTGCTGTGGCGGTGGGCTTTTACTCTATTTATCACAAAGTCGCGTCAGGCAAGAGCTTTAGCGATAATGATGGGCACGACCATACATCGGAATCTTCAGACCAACTCAACGACGATGAATTAGAAGCATTTAGAGCGTTCTTACGTAACCTATTGATGCATTCTGGTATTGGTACCGCTTTAGGTGGTGTATGTACCATGGTGGGTGAGCCACAAAACTTAATCATTGCGGCGCAGGCTCATTGGCAATTTGGTGAGTTCTTCTTACGTATGTCACCAGTCACTATGCCGGTGCTGTTTGCGGGTATTTTTACTTGTTTCCTTGTAGAAAAATTAAAATGGTTTGGCTATGGCGCGCAGTTACCTGATGCTGTTCACCGCATTTTAACTGACTACGCAGCTCATGAAGATTCGCATCGAACCAACCAAGATAAAATGAAATTGGTTGTTCAGGCGTTAATTGGTGTTTGGTTAATTGTCGGCTTAGCACTGCATTTAGCATCTGTAGGCTTAATCGGTTTATCTGTCATTATTTTAGCGACGGCCTTTAATGGTGTGACTGATGAACATGCATTGGGTAAAGCGTTTGAAGAAGCATTACCGTTTACTGCACTTTTAGCCGTGTTCTTCGCCATTGTTGGTGTGATCATTGACCAAGGCTTATTTGCGCCAGTCATCCAATGGGCATTAGGTTATGAAGGCAATACGCAGTTGGTGATTTTCTATATTGCAAACGGCTTATTGTCTATGGTGAGTGATAACGTCTTTGTGGGTACGGTGTACATTAACGAAGTTAAATCAGCATTATTGAGTGGCCAAATTACCCGAGACCAATTTGACTTACTTGCTGTCGCAATTAACACAGGTACTAACCTTCCGTCAGTCGCTACGCCAAACGGCCAAGCTGCGTTCTTGTTCTTGTTGACCTCTGCGATTGCACCGCTTATTCGTCTGTCTTATGGTCGCATGGTGTGGATGGCATTACCTTATACCATCGTATTATCGATTGTGGGAGTGATGGCCATTGAAACCGGTTTCTTAACTGATATGACCCAAGTACTGTACGACACGCAGTTGATTATTCACCACTCAGCGAAAGATTTGGGAGGTATGGTTAGCGGCCATTAGTGAGCTAGGATGTTGGACTTAATAGATAATTTATCTTAAAGTCGACACAACCCATTTGAACACCCTCAATTGAGGGTGTTTTTTTATCTCAAAATTGCACTAGGAGCAGTACTTGTCAACGTTACAACTCTTTTGTCGTGGTCGTTTATCGTGGGGATTACTCGCGCTCTCTGGAGTGGTATTAGAGCTTGCCGCACTGTTTTTTCAATATGGAATGGATCTGTCACCCTGCGTAATGTGCATATACGTGCGTGTAGCCGTTCTTGGCCTTATATTGGCGGGATTAATTGGCATGCTTCAACCCACATGGTTGATTTTACGCTTTGTAGGCTTAGTGGGTTGGTTAGTGTCTGCTGTATGGGGATTTCGTTTAGCTTATGAGCTTAACAACATGCAAGTGAACCCGTCACCTTTTGCAACATGCTCTTTTTATCCTGAATTCCCAAGCTTTATGCCATTAGATATTTGGCTCCCATCGGTGTTTTCTCCTACCGGAATGTGCAGCGATCTGCCTTGGACGTGGTTATCGGTGAGCATGGCACAATGGATGATGGTGTGTTTTGCTATCTATGCCCTGATTTGGTTAGCTATGCTTGTTCCGAGCTTAAAACCGGCAAAATAACCTATCACCGTGATTAAACAAAAAAAGACCTCAATAGAGGTCTTTTTTGTTTATCATGATGCACATCGGTGTCTGCAATTTTATCGAAACCGCTGGACGCATGCTGAGTGGTCACTTATTAATGCGGACTGGTATTGTCATTTACTATTCAACATCAAGTAATGGCCACAAAACAATACAGTCTTCTAAGTATTTAACTTTCATCTCGTTAACCGTTTTACCTTGCACCGAAATACCTGCAGCATGCATAGCCTCTTTGTCACCGGTCAATAATGGGTGCCAGCTAGGTAACGCTTTACCCAAATATAAACGACGATAAGCACAGCTGTCTGGCAGCCAGGTTAACTCGCTAATGTTAGCAGGCGTTATCGCAGTACATTCTGGCACGTATTTAAAACGTTCAATGTAGCGTCGACAACTGCAACTGTCCCCATCGAGTAAATGACAAGCAGCATTGGTGTAATACAATTCATCGGTTTCATCATCGATAATTTTATTTAAGCAGCATTTACCGCAGCCATCACAGAGCGACTCCCATTGTATCGGAGTCATTTCATCTAACGGGGTTGTTGTCCAAAACTGTGTCATCATGGTCTATCTAAAGAATTATTCATCAAAATTTGTCAGTATTTTACACCGAAAACAGCTCAAGTTACTGCTTAATTTTTTCAGAAAGATAGGTTAACGCAAGGGTGTCATGAAATGAGGGCGTAAATTGATGTAATAATCGAAAATTATCGTAAACCAAATAAAAGCGCCCTTTGCTACCGTCAGGAGCAATTAACGACACATTCATATCGCTGCGCGATGGCAAGTTATCACCATTAAAACGCCTAATGCCATATGCCTGCCATTGGGGAAAAGTATGGGTCGTGGCCAACCCTAACAAATTAGGGTCCAACATCATGGTCGCTTTAACTTGCCTGCCCCAGGTAGAGTCAAACTGCCAACCTTGTTGATGCAACATATTGGCCGCGCTGGCAAACGCATCTTCTGTCGTATCCCAAATATCAATTGTGCCATCTTGATTGCCATCTACAGCATACGCTAATAACTGTGATGGCATCATTTGCATTTGCCCCATAGCCCCAGTTGATGAACTACGCAGCGAAGCGATTGGGATATTTTTCTGTTCAATGAGCTTCAGCGCAGCAATAAACTCGTTAACATAAAAAGATTCATTTTCACCTTTAAAAGCAAGAGATGCTAAAACAGATAATGTTGAAAACCGACCAGATTGCTCGCCAAAGCGCGAATTAACACCCCATAGGGCAATCAGAAAACGAGGTTGAATTTGATAACGCTGGCTGAGCTTATGAACGAGTACTTCATGTTGTTGCAACATGGCTCTAGCGGTACTGACAGTAATTTCTGGGATGTCTTGTGCAATAGAGGTTTCAAGCGTGTGTTGTGGCTTAGAATCAAGATTGGCTTTTTTAAACACTTTAATCTGTGAAATATACCGCTCTGCCGTCACCGGAGCAACACCGGCATTAATGGATTGTTGTTGTAGGGAAAGCAGATAATCTTCAAATTGGTGATGACTACTCTTAGCCATCACTAACGGAGAAAATAAGAAGTAAACTATTGTGCTTAAGATGATTTTTAGAATCATATGAGTCCTGTCTACTCCTCAAAAGATTCAGTTTATTGCTTAAAACCTATCTCTTGTTTGTGTTGGTCGAGTAAATTAATATTCGGTGGCGGAATTTGTAAATAAAAGCCTTGTTCTTCTAATGCCACTTTCACTTTACCAATATCAGCAATACCAAGATGATCACGCTTTGATAAAGGTACAATCATCACTAACGTTGGTGCGCCAAACATTTCCATTAATTGAGCTGGAACATCATCAAAAACATCACGTTTTTTGACAAAAAGGTAAGTATCGGCTTTTCTACTGCTTTTATATACTGCACAAATCATTTTAGTGTAAATTTCCAAAGGTTCAAACTTGATAGTCAACTAAGCACACTATAACATGGTGACTCAAGAAAATAATTGTAAATCAGTTTCTAGCTGATGTTTTGGAGAATGATGCCGGGATGGCTAAACAAAATCTCGAATTAAAAGCCACGTCTTTTACACTGTCAGTACTGCACATAAATAATAGTAATCTCGACATTATTGCTGCTGAATTAGATAACAAACTGGCACAAGCCCCGCAATTTTTCTTGGGCGCGCCTTTGGTGTTAAATCTTGCTGCGATTAAGCATACCCAAATCGATTTTTACGCGCTCAAACAATTATTAACTGACCGAAATTTAATTATCGTTGGCATTACCGATGCGAATGAAGCGCAAATAGAACAGGCTAAAAACATGGCGATTGCCGTGGTCAAATCAGGTAAACAAGCCGCAAAAGCTGAGCTACCTAAAAGAGCCACTAAAATTGTTAAGCAAAATGTGCGTTCTGGACAACAAATATACGCACAAAATGCTGATTTAGTCATTTTTGGTGCGGTTGGCAATGGCGCTGAAGTCATTGCTGATGGTAGCATTCATATATATGGTGCACTTCGTGGTAAAGCCATGGCAGGTGCTGCGGGTGATAATCAAAGTGTGATTATTGCTAACTCGCTTGAAGCAGAATTAGTGTCGATTGCTGGGCAGTATTGGTTAACAGAACATTTACAACAATACGCACTCGATCAAAGAGGTTGTATCCGCCTTGAAGGCGAATCTCTCACAGTTGAATCATTGCCTCAATAATTGGCAAATAAAAGGATATAAAACAAAATGGCGCAAATTATTGTTGTCACATCAGGTAAAGGTGGTGTGGGGAAAACAACATCCAGTGCAGCAATTGCCACAGGATTGGCTTTAAAAGGTAAAAAAACCGTGGTTATCGATTTTGATATCGGTTTACGTAACCTTGATTTAATTATGGGTTGTGAACGTCGTGTAGTGTATGACTTTGTTAATGTGATTAATGGCGAAGCAAACCTCAATCAAGCCTTAATTAAAGATAAGCGCTGTGACAAACTCTTTGTATTACCTGCGTCGCAAACACGCGACAAAGATGCATTAACCAAAGAGGGTGTGGGGCGAGTATTAGACAATTTAGCTAAAGACTTTGATTACATCGTCTGTGACTCTCCAGCCGGTATTGAGCAAGGCGCAATGATGGCATTATACTTTGCCGACATAGCCATTGTAACGACTAACCCTGAAGTCAGCTCAGTGCGCGACTCAGACCGTATATTAGGCATGTTACAAAGCCGTTCTCGTCGTGCAGAGCTGTCACTTGAGCCTATTAAAGAATATTTATTACTCACCCGCTATTCACCTGCTAGAGTCAAAACAGGTGAGATGCTCAGTGTGGAAGATGTAAAAGAAATTTTAGCCATCGAACTACTTGGGGTTATACCTGAGTCTCAGTCGGTACTTAAAGCGTCAAACTCTGGTGTACCAGTGATTATTGATCAAGAAAGTGATGCAGGCTCAGCCTACAGCGATACTGTCGCTCGCTTATTAGGTGACGATGTACCGGTTCGATTTATCACAGAAGAAAAAAAGGGATTCCTTAAAAGGATTTTTGGTAGCTAACTATGTCGATACTTGATTATTTCAGAAGCAATAAAAAACCTAATACCGCATCGCTGGCAAAGGAAAGATTGCAAATTATTGTGGCACATCAACGTGGAGAACGCGGTGCGCCCGATTACTTCCCAAAGATGAAGCAAGAAATCATCGAAGTGATCCGCAAATATGTTCAGATATCAGACGACCAAGTCTCTGTGCAACTTGATCAAAACGATGATAATTTATCGGTATTAGAACTTAACGTCACCTTACCTGATTCAAAGTAGTTCGCTAAGGTGAAAAAAGGATACTGGCATAATGCGAGTATCCTTTTTTATTGGCTATCGAAAATAATGACATTAACGATAACCCACAATCCCTTACGACCACTTAGCTAAACTGAATATCCGCCAGTAAGTCACCGATTAACTGCCCTCTCCAACCGCACAATAATAACGGTGTAGGTGTTTGCTTTTTATGATAAAGCCATAATAAATATTCATGAATATGGCGTTTTGAACCGACAAACTCTAACGACACTTGTTCGCGCTCACACAATTCAGTTAAGCGGGTTTTAAGGTCTTTAAATGCAGACTTGTAACCTGATTTTAAAGCGACTATATCAACCTCTTCAGGCAGATTAGTTAAATCGGCCGTGGCCATCACCGCTAATAAATCTTTGCCATGAATCCGTTTTTCTTGCTCTGTTAAATCGGTTAAACGACTTAATTCGGCAAGGGTTGTCGGCTGCTTTTTAGCAAGAGCAATGAGCGCATGGTCTTTAACCACAAAACCCAATGCCAAATTACGGTTAACCGCTTTGCTTAAACGCCATTTCGCCAGTACTTTTAAATACGCAAGTTGTTGGCCATTAAGTTGAAATGCATTTTTGACTTTGAGGTAAATGCTGTCACCGTCGGGCAGCGTCATTCTGCCCTCAGTCATGCGTTGGCCTTCTTCAAACAACCAGGCTTCGCGTTGATTTTCAATTAGTTTTTGCTGTAATTGCGGATACAACTTATACAAATAATACACATCATTGGCAGCATACTGTAACTGAGCATCGGTTAATGGTCGCTTCATCCAATCTGTTCTGGATTCGCCCTTATCCACTTCAACTTGTAAACATGCTTCAACCAGTTTGGCATAGCCTAAACCATGGCCAAACCCTGCCAGGCTTGCCGCGATTTGACTATCAAATAACGGACTCGGCTGACATTCGCCATAATGGGCAAACACTTCGAGATCTTCACTGCATGAATGCACTAATTTAACGATATTAGGGTTAGTCAGGAGTTGCCAAAACGGGCTGAGATCAGTAATCGCTACAGGATCAATCAAGGCTAACGTATTACCATCATAGGCTTGAATAAGCCCTAACTTTGCATAATAAGTACGGGTGCGGACAAACTCAGTATCAAGTACCAATAAGGTACTTTGTTGGTATTGCTCAACTAATGACAAAAGGCTCGCATCATCACTGATATATTCAAACGTTAACAAAATAAGCTCCGCTAAAAAATACAAATGGGGAAAGGCACCAATAAAAAAGCCGGCTCAATTGCCGGCTAGTATTTTATGCTTTCTTCACTTCGTCTCGAAGTTGTCGGCGTAAAATTTTACCCACATTCGTTTTTGGTAATTCGTCCCTAAATTCTACCAGCTTAGGCACTTTATATCCCGTTAAATGATGTCGGCAATGTTTAATTAGCTCTTCTTCAGTAAGCGACTTGTCTTTGGCGACCACGAAAATTTTAACCAATTCACCACTGGCTTCATGCGGTACACCAACGGCGGCGACTTCAATCACCTTAGGATGCATAGCAACAACTTCTTCCACTTCATTAGGGAATACGTTAAAACCAGACACTAAAATCATGTCTTTTTTACGGTCAACAATGAAGAAAAAGCCTTTTTCGTCCATATAACCGATATCACCGGTTGCGAGCCAGCCATCTTTATCAATGACTTTTGATGTCTCTTCAGGACGCTGCCAGTACCCTTGCATAATCTGTGGGCCTTTTGCATGTAGCTCACCGGTTTCGCCTTGGGCCAAGACTTTTGAGTCATCATCACGGATTTGGATCAATGTTGATGGCGCTGGAAAACCAATAGATCCGTTATAACCTTCTAAATTATAAGGACAACACGTTACCAATGGCGATGCTTCTGTTAAGCCGTAACCTTCTAATAAGCGAGTTTTGGTAATTTTTTGCCATTTATCAGCCACTGCACGTTGTACCGCCATGCCGCCGCCAATGGAAAACTTAAGCCCAGAAAAATCTAACTTATTAAATTCTTCATTGTTCACTAGCGCATTAAATAAGGTGTTAACCCCAGTAAGTGCTGTAAATGGGTATTTTTTTAACTCGCCTACAAACGCCGGAATATCGCGTGGGTTAGTTATTAATAAATTTTTGCTGCCTTTATGTAAAAACAATAAGCAGTTAACAGTTAAGGCAAAAATATGATAAAGCGGCAGTGCGGTGACCACAAACTCAACACCGTCTTCCAGCGCTGGCGAATAGGCGCCATTAGCTTGCAATACATTACTCACCACGTTTTTATGGCTTAACATCGCCCCTTTAGAGACGCCAGTTGTTCCGCCGGTGTATTGTAAAAACGCTAAATCATCGCCATTAATAGCCGCTTTAATGTACTGTAGACGACGACCTTTTGTTAGCGCATCACGAAATGACAATGCGTGAGGCAAATGGTATTTAGGTACCATTCTTTTAATGTATTTCACCACAAAATTAACCAGTGTACGTTTAGGTGCACTGAGCTGATCGCCAAGACTGGTAATAATAACCGACTCAACTGGCGTTTGGTCAACGACTTCTTCAAGGGTGTTGGCAAAGTTTGAAACAACCACAATGGCTTTTGCGCCAGAGTCGATAAGCTGATGCTTTAACTCACGAGGGGTATACAGTGGGTTAACGTTAACCACCACCATGCCTGCGCGTAAAATACCAAATAAAGCAATAGGATATTGCAATAAGTTCGGCATCATAATAGCGACACGATCACCTTTATTTAAATGCAGATCATTTTGTAAGTAGGCTGCAAATGCGCGGCTGCGTTCTTCAAGCTTACGATAGGTCATTGTGGCACCCATGTTGATAAATGCAGCTTGATCGGCATATTTAGCCACTGAATCTTCAAACATATGTACTAACGAACTATATTGAGATGGGTCTATTTCGGCCGGAACATGTTCAGGCAGGTGATTAATCCAAGGCTGGTCCACAGGTGTCTCCTAATAATTCCACTGTGCTAAGACGTGCATTCCCCGTCAGTGGTAAACTTTATAGCACTGCGTATCATTAATATTGTTATCGCAGGCTTTTTTATATTACCTGTAATGATAATTGTAGTGACAAAAATCATACAAGTGTTTTAATTTTTGATCATAATCACATAAATACATTCAAAATAACAGCGATTTTAGCTGTCTAAACCACTAATTTAGAATAAAAGCTCCAATCGTTTCTGCGACGAGGTTTGCATTACCCATATGTAGGTGATGATCGCCTGCTAATGTTACCATTTTAATGTTGCTAAACCAGGTATTTGCATGCTGGTCTGTTAAGGTGAGTTGTTTGAAACCGTCTTGGGCACCAATAAAGAGTGTTTGCGTGTCACTAGTGGACATTAATCCATCTACTTGTTCAAACGTAAAACGATTTAATGAATCAAGCTTTAATCTTGGGTCGCTTCGCCAAGCACATTTACCATCGATCAATTGCATATTTCGTTTCGTGATCAGCTCACACCAAGGCAATGCAAGCCCAGTCAATTGATGGCGAGCTTGAACGGCCACATCCATCGACGAATACGTTGGTATTGGCCGTGATAATTGGCGGTTAAAACGCTGCTGTTGCAGTAAACCTTTACGAAGTCGAGTCTTAGCATGCTCTGCAGATTCATATAAAGGCGCGAGTGCTTCAATCAAAATCAGCTTATCCACATTTTCCCCCATACAGGCATTATATGCAGAGGCAATAATGCCACCCAGCGAATGTCCTATGAGTGTTATAGGCTGCCCTTCGATTGATATAGCTTGAATAACAGCTTGTAAATCATAGATATAATCAATCCAATGTAATGGATAGCGTCCTGGGCGATGTTCAGATAATCCGTGGCCAGGCAAGTCAATACAGATCAGTTGATGCGACTCAAATAATCCATGTTGTTCAAATACATTGGCTAACGGAATAAAGCTGTCGACGTTATCTAACCAACCGTGTAGAGCCAAAATAATGGGTTTATCGGCTTGTCCATAGCGCTTTGCGGCAATGTTGATATGCGCCAATGGCAATTGAAATTCGGTTGAATGGAGTGTCAACATGATTGGCTCACCTTTTATAACTGTAAAACGCATTGAGTGGAGATACACAATAAAAACACAACGCGCATCATCGACATGTACAAACCACTACATGATAATCAATGGGATAAGAAAGACTTCGCGGAATGGTATTACTCATAAAAATAACACACGGCGTATTCGCCGTGTGTTATTAAAAAGAACTGATTAACTGACTCTAATAGCTTACTTAGCAGCAGTTTTGGTGAACTTAAGCGTCATACGATCGCTTTCACCTATATCAATATACTTTTGCTTATCTTGATCGCCCATGGCTAAACGCGGTGGCAGTGTCCACACGCCTTTTGGATAATTTTTGCTGTCTTTTGGGTTAGCATTGATTTCAGAACTTGCTGTAAGTTCAAAACCGTATTTATGGGCTAACTCAACCATTTGATTTTGATCCATATAGCCGCTTTCAGCTGCCATACCGATGTTTGCACGATGCTCAACAACGCCAAATGACCCACCCACTTTGAGTACATCATGTGCGGCTTTAAACACGCCTTCCAACTCGCCTTTCATTGCCCAGTTGTGCAGGTTGCGGAATGTCAGTACGTGATCGGCAGAGTTATCTTTACCCAACGAAAATTTAGTTGGTGGATCTAACGTCACAAATTGCACATTGCCAACGCTGGCTTTGTTGTCGCTGACCCATTTTTCAAACTTTACTCCAGCAGATTGATAATAAGCACTTTGTTTAGTGTCTGTAGCCGGTTTTGTTTCAAAGTTAGCCGCGACGTATTGGCCCTTTTCGGCTAAATATGGGGCTAATATTTCAGCATACCAACCACCGCCTGGCCACAACTCGATGACGGTTTGTTCTGGTTTAATATCAAAAAACGCAAGCGTTTCTGCAGGGTGACGATAATTATCACGTAACTTATTTTCTGAAGAACGAAACTCACTTGCAACGGCTTTGGCTAATGCAGCATTAATTTGCGGCATCGCCTCTTGTTTAACAGGAACAGCATCAGCGGCAAGCACTGAAGTGGTAAATCCAAGGCTCGAAAAACCAATTAAGGCGCCTAACATCATGTTACGTTTCATTTAATAACTCCCTTTTTGTAATCTACTTTCTGCCAACATAACCACAGCATAAAACCACTGAATAATAGCCATGTCATTACCCATAACCAAGCTGGGATCCAGGTCAACTGCGCTAACATCACCGCATCGCCTTGACCGCTTAACCCGAATAACACCATAGGGCTTGCCATGGCATTTAAAATTATCATAAGTCCTAATATACGCAGTAAGGTGTTTAACACACTACTGTTTTTTAATTTAAGTGGTAACAAAAATACAATGGCTAGTACGATCAATATGGCAATAGTGAGTAAATCGCGTGCCCAGAAAACTAATGATGCCGCTACCGTGAGTCCGAGTAAGCTGAGCGTAAAGCGGATGATGCTTTTTTTAGTGGCCAATAAAAAAATCACATAGCCCCATAACGCGGCACCAAAATAACCAGCATAGGCAATAAAAATACTGCTGCCACCTTGGCTAAAACACAGACCGGCGCCATTAGGAAACAATTGAATATGACTCACCATGCCACCGGTTAATAATGTGGCAATACCATGGGATAACTCATGAAAGTAGCTTTCAAGCCACTTGAAAGGAATCGAAATATACGGGAATCGTGTCAGTAAAAAAGCCACCAGCAGCTCAAACATAAAGCGGCTGCGACTCGGCGTTGCAGATAAACCACTAGGCATATAAGTCGATACCGACCATTTGTTGAATTTCTTCGCGTTTTGCTGAGTGTTGAGTCGACAAGTATTGCGCTATAGCACCGCGTTGACTGTTTGTGTCACGGTCATACTCTACACGCGCTTGTTGTTTTGCCGATAAGGTTACATCATCAACAATGGCAACCTGTTGGCTTTCAAAATGTTGCGCGTCAACTTCGGCGGCAACAGGATTAACAATAATAGGGTCGCGGGCCGGCGTAATCGGGCGATTTCCGGCAACAGCTTGGCTCAGGCTAACAGGGCCCGATTGATTATTCGCCATAGAAAGTGCTGCATTAATCGTCATTAACGATACCGTTTACCTAATTGTCGTGATGTTTGTTAAATATAAGTCAAAATATCGCCAAAGGCTATTCTCGGCCAGGAAGTTTTTTCCACGTCACAGTATCACGTAAATAAACCGGTGCGAGTTCATCAACCGTTGTGTGTAAATTTTGCTGATATCCTTGCTGCGCTAATATCAACATGTATTTTGCATCTGGATAAGTCACTGCAGTGCATAACGTAATATGCACAGCCAAGGTCAAGAGTTGTGGATAGGCCTGAAAACCAGTACCACACGCGTGAATAGCGTGTTCACTATCAAGTAGCAATTCGACAGCTTCTGGCGCACTAACATGCTCTTCACCCACTAATGTTGCAATACCCTCTTTGGCAATAAATTGGCCCCAGTACACTTCATTCATACGGGCATCAATACTGCACAATACTTGAGTGGCGCCCGCTTCGGTAATGGCAGCCTGTGCCATTGCCGCGAGTGTAGAAATACCAATAACAGGCAAATCTAAACCAAGCGCTAAGCCTTGAGTCATACTGGTGCAAATTCTGATACCTGTAAAACTGCCCGGTCCACGGCCATAAGCGATTAAGTCAACATCTGCTAGTGCAACTTGAGCTTGATCTAATACGTCATCAACCATGGGCAATAGGCGCTGGCTATGTTCACGAGGTGCATCAGCGATAAGCGAAAAGACCTGGTCATTGACAGTTAACGCAGCAGAACAAGTTTCGGTACAGGTATCAAGCGCGAGGATGGTTAACGGCTTAGGCATTATGATGGGTTATCCAGTAAAAAACTTCAAATAAGCTCAATATGATAACTGATACAGGCCGTTTTAAAAAGCTTAGGGGATCTGTTTTAAAAATTGTAAGGCACGGTCTAAATCACGGGTGCGGTGCATCGGGGGCAGTGAGTTAATAAAAGCCTGGCCATAAGCGCGATTAACAATACGGTTGTCGCACAAAATCAACACGCCACGGTCTTTCTCGTCACGAATAAGTCGCCCTACGCCCTGCTTTAAACTAATCACCGCTTGGGGTAATGATATGTGGCTAAACGGATCTAATCCCTGACGTTCCGCATTGGCTGCGCGCGCTTTATATAAGGCATCATCAGGCGATATAAAGGGTAATTTATCAATGATGACACAACTTAATAGCTTACCTCGAACATCGACCCCTTCCCAAAAGCTACTGGTACCAAGCAATACTGCATTGCCTAGCTGTCTAAACTTATTGAGTAAGCTTTGTTTGCTCGCCTGCCCTTGAACCAACAGAGGATAGGTTGTACGACCTTGCAGTGCTGAAGCAACTTGCTCAAGCATATGGTGACTGGTGAACAAAATAAACGTTCTGCCCTGCGCAGCATTAATCGCTTGAACACACACATCGACTAACTGCTTTACCGTGTGTTGAGACTGGCCTACTTTACCTAAGTGCCTGGGTACACAAAACATCGCTTGGTTTGGGTAATCAAATGGACTGTCTAAGATAATCTGTTTAGCTGATACCAAGCCTAGCTCTGTGGCAAAATGCCCTAAACTGCGGTTGACTTGGAGGGTTGCAGAGGTAAAAATCCAGCGGGTGTTATCATCAAATAATTGCTGGCATTGCTTTGCCACATTTATCGGACTTAATCTGAGCATCACAAATCGTGCACCCAATTCAACGCTATACGCCGCTTGCAGATCTTTGCATTCAAAATAGTCTTGCAGCTTTTGTGCAAGTTCGTGCAATTGCTCAAAGGCCAAATCAAGTTGGTCATCGCGGCCAAGATGATGTGTCATCACGTTTGTCAGATCGGCCACAGCTTGCTGCAATGCCCATGACACAGTCGCTAACGGCTTATTAGCTAACACTTTTCGCCAATCTGACACTTGATTGTCGTGCATAGCATTGTGCCATTCACTGAGTGCGACTAAGCCACGTTGGGCTAATTGCTCTATTTGAATGCTGTCGCGAATGACCGTTTTATGCAGCTTAATAATACCGTTGAGTAAGGTGTCTATTTCGCGGCTTGATATATGACTGCCAAAATAGTTAATGCAAATGTCTGGGACCAAATGTGCCTCATCGAAAATCACCACATCAGGATCAGGCAACAATTCGGCAAAGCCAGTATCTTTAAGGAGCCTATCAGCAAAAAATAAGTGATGGTTAACCACCACGACTTTGGCTTCCATTGCACGTAATCGCGCTTTACGCGTAAAGCACACATCGTAATGCTCACATTTTTTCCCGGTACAGCTTTCTTTGGTGCTTACCACACTTGGGATAACTTCAGAATGCTCTGCAACTGAGGTTAAATTGCCAATATCACCATCTTTGCTTAAATGGGCCCATTGATTAATTTTAAGTAAATCATCAATGTAGTAGTCGCTATGCTGACTGGCATGTTGCATTTGTGATGCTAGTCGTAACTGACACAAATAGTTATTACGCCCTTTAAGCAATGCAATGGGCACATGTACATCTAACATGGTGAGTAAGGCGGGTAAGTCTTTTAAAAACAGCTGTTCTTGCAAATTTTTACTGCCCGTACTGATCACCACTTGCTTGCCACTGAGCAATGCCGGGATTAAATAAGCAAAGGTCTTGCCCACACCAGTACCGGCCTCAAGGATAAGGTTATGTTTTTGACTAATAGCCTCACTCACCGTAACTGCCATATCGGTTTGGCTTTGACGGTTATGATAGTTGTGCACATTTTTAGCTAACGCGCCGTGTTCGCTAAATTGGTGAATAACGGTTTGAGTGAGTCTTGAGCTCAAAATATCCTCAAAGGATGCATTACAGTAAGGTTTAATGGACGGGTATTATGCTTATAACGGTTGCATCTTCCAACCACTAATCATCAATTTATACTTTATGCATAAGTAATGTGAATACGATAAATGAGTCATTGGAATTGCTGAATATCAATATCGCACTACTGCAGCATTTTCGATTTCATGTCTTAGTGTTACGCCACATACCCAATGTTAATGGTCATAACGTTTGTGAGATAGTGTATGCTCAAAAATATGCGACACTCAGCCGTCATGATTAACAAGGATACTCGATGCAGCGTAGACAATTTTTAAAAGTGGGCATGATAGGTACTTTTGTCGGTGTTAGTGGTGCGAGTGCGGTTTGGTTAAGCCAAGGCGTCGATGCAAAATACCTTACTATTGAAGCATTATTATCTAAGCTGCAACAATTTGCTGCACTTCCTGTTGCGGAACTCGCGGGCTTGAGTCTAGGTCAGTGGAATAGTGCGCAAGTATTCACACATTGTGCCCAAAGCGTTGAGTTTTCAATGAGTGGATTTCCTCAGCACAAATCAGCAATATTTAAACACACAATAGGTGCGTTAGCATTTTCAGCTTTTGCCACAAAAGGCGCAATGACTCACAACCTTACAGAAGCCATCCCTGCTGCACCAACGCTTGAACCGTTCGTTAATGCTCATCAAGCATTAGCTCGGTTAATAACATCTTTGCATGATTTTTCGCAATATCAAGGACAATTAGCGCCGCACTTTGCTTATGGCGAACTCACTAAACAAGATTATGAATTAGCTCATGTACTGCATTTTTATAACCATCTAGACAACTTCAAGCAACTGAGTAAGGGATAATTCATCTCAATTGACATACTCATAAAATGACACTTATTAGCGGTACTTATTTTAGAGCTAGTGATTAGTGGCAGTGATTAGCGGCACTGATTAATGATACTGATTGGCACCGCTCAAACGTAATGCCCAATTGCCATGGTGTTGTGCGCATGCAGCTTCGGTATCAAACTGGACATGTTGCTCGATATTATTGAGCACAATACCATCTTTAGCCAAAGTGCCTTTAATTAACTGAAGTAATTCAAGTTTATGGCCGTTATGGTTAAATTGAGTAAGAAGTGCCTCGGTGTCAAACACACACACAATGCGTAAACTTTTAGGGAATGTATTGAAGTCAACGGTGTGTGTTAACCATTCAAATCCCGCATATGCAGCCAAAGCATGATCGCAAACTTCAGTGAGTGATTGCCTAAGTTGGTTATCTATTTTCTTATCTGTTTTACGCATAATGTTCCGTTAGTCACCTTATATACCCAATCATATAGCATGCAGAAGTGCGTACCCGGATTCACCATAAAAGGCTTTTCCATTTTGCCAACCTGGGATTTTAACATTTCATTGCAATCTAAATTGCATCATAATAACGTAAACCTCATGAAATCTTTAAATACAGCTTAAGGAAAAGCAATAATGAAATGGTTAATCGTGGTCGTCATCAGTTGGAGTATCGGTTTTGTCAGTTACCCACTGCTTTGGCCTAGCGACTCTCACAATACCACGAGCAGTACCAATGTTTTAAACCAAAGCACGGTAGTACAGCATACATCTTCAGCATCATCAAACCATACATCGCCACAACAGTCTCAACTCATCGAGCAAAAACAGTTTGATCGTGACGCGCTAAAAGCATCATTAAATACCGATGAAACGCCGTATATGTCGATTTTCAAAATCATGCAGCTCGCAGAACAAGATCCTTTAGAAGCCCTACTCATTGCTCAAGAAACTCAACATGAAGACTTATACGGCTTTATCTTAGAGATTGCCGGCAAAAAACAATTTTCGAACGTGATTTCATGGCTTGAACAACAAAAAAGTACAGAGCTATACGAATCGTTACTCGACAGCTACTTACGCGGCTTAGCCTCTGTTAACCCACAACAAGCATTAAGCGATGTAGAACTGTTAGCAGTAGAACCAATGAGATCGTCTATTGTGATGTCGATTGTCGATTCATGGGCCAGTACCGATGCTATCAGCGCATTTGAATGGTTAAAACAACAACCTGAAACTCAATCGACCTTAAAAATGTATCTGAATACCATGTACTACTACATTGAGCAGTCTCCCAATGAAGCGGCAAATTTAATCTCATCATTACCGTTGAATGAATCAACCAATTATTTGGTAACCTCGATGGTCTATCAGTTAGTTGAAAAAAATATTCAAGATGCTGTCGACTGGTTAGAGGGTATTTCGTCTGAACAACGCGCTAGCGGTGTGTTTATTATTTCACGTAAAATGGCTGAAACCGATGCCGAAGCGGCATTAGTGTTTTTAAATAATCAAAAACAAGCCTACGATTTAAATCAAGACTATTTCAACAGTGCATTAGCTGAAATCGCCAGCGTTGAACCCAACATGATGCTCGCCAGAATAGATAATTACGATGCCAATGTGCAGCGAGATATTATTATAAATGCCAGTTATGCCCTAGCTGAACATTCTGAATCGAGCTTTTTACAGGTGGTAGAAATGCTATCTGATGACAATAAAGACATTGCCTACCGTCAACGGGCAAATCAACTTAGCCAAAGCGATCCTCAACAAGCCTTTAATGTCGCAGAGAAAATTAACGACTCAGCCTCACGAGAAGAATCTATCGTCAGCACAGTGAATGTGTGGAGTGGATTTGATAAACGCGCAGCACTGAGTGCCATTGATAATTCAACGCAATTAACGGCAAGTCAAAAAGCAGACATAAGCAGTCAAATACAGTTACAGCTCACCTCATCGAATATCATATATCCATAACAAGATTTGGTGATAAACAATATTGAGACTAACGACACACTTAATTAGCAACAAATTTTCTAGCGAGAGTTTTACTGGCGAGAATAGGGTTAGCGAGGATATGATCCGTAAAGTTACATTAAAAATACGTTATTAATGTTACCAATAACGTATTTCTATTGAATTTCAATGCGGTTGCCGCCCGCATTTTTGGCTTTGTACATGGCATTATCTGCATGTTTGAGTAATTGATGCTCGTTTTCACCGTGTTCTGGATAGCGCGCCACACCAATACTGGGTGAGAGCTGTAAATTATGCTGTTCGAGTTGGTATGGCCGTTCAAGCTCTGCACGAATAGTTTCAGCAATAAGCAATACATCAGTTAATAAATCAATTCCATTGAGCACTACAACAAACTCATCACCGCCAAAACGCCCTACCGTGTCAGAATGTCGCACGCAATCACTTAAACGTTGAGCAATACACTTTAACAGTTTGTCGCCGATGAGGTGGCCATAGTTGTCATTCACATGTTTAAAGCCATCAATGTCGATAAACAATAAAGACAGGTGGGAGACTTCGCGACGCGCTAAACCAAGAGAGACTTGTAAACGGTCAAAAAACAATGCCCTGTTAGGCAAGTCGGTTAATGGGTCGTGTCCGGCACTATAATGAAGCTGTTGTTCCATCAGTTTTCGCTCAGTAATATCATGAGCAATGGCGATGCGAAATTGGTGGTCTTCAGACCAACGCGCAGACCATAAAACGTGGATGATACTACCGTCTTTACGGATCCAACGATTTTCAAACCGAGGCAGAAGGTTGCCATTCAATAAACCGGCAACCACATTTAATGTCACTTCACCATCGTCCGGGTAAACATGATCAATCATAGGTTTGCCGATGACTTCGTCTGGAGAATAACCAAAAATATCTTCAAATGCGGCACTGACAAAGACAAAATCGCCTTTTTTGTTTACCACACAAACAGCATCTAACATCAGATCCATCACATCTTTAAGTGCCACTAAATCAAAGGTCTTCATGCATACACACCTCGGGTAACGCTTTATATTATGAAAGGATAATACACCCTAGCCTGTAAGGCGAATCAATAATGCTGAGGGTATACGCAACATTACACGTATGATGGGCTGACTTAAACTGAGCCGGTAGGCCGTTATATCACAAGAGTCAAACCCCATGATGGCATGACATAATATTAGCACTCGTAATATCTTGCGTAATATCTTGCGTAATATTAACTGCATTATTGCCAACAGCAATTAACATCACGGCGTTCAAATTTTATCCTTAATTGGACCGAATTGATCGCCAATAAGCAACAAAGCATAACTTATGCAAAAAATCTGGTAATAAAATGACATTAATGCTTTATCCACTATTGCAAACAAACATAAATGCGGTTAAGTTAATTGCAAGTCGATTTACACGACATTGAATGAGTGAATAAATCCTCATTTAAACTGATTAGTTAATACAGCATTAAGAGAACAATTATGAACATCCAAGTGACTACAATCCATCATCATCACCATATGCGGTAGCCTTCGGATGCTTACTGCCGAAGGACGTTATCCTTCTGGTGGTGAACATATTTTCACATAAACCCCTGGAAGGAATTTCAGGGGTTTTTTGTTTTCTATCGTTTTATTTTTATTTAAGCTTTTAAATTTACAACATTTTATATTTAACACATTAAGGAAGTATCACATGAGCCAATCTACACGTTTACGCATCGCCATTCAGAAATCAGGCCGTTTATCAAAAGAGTCTCAACAGCTACTTAAAAGTTGTGGTGTAAAATTCAACGTCAACGAACAACGCCTTATTGCTCACGCAGACAATATGCCAATCGACTTATTACGCGTACGTGATGATGATATTCCAGGCTTAGTGATGGACGGTGTTGTTGACCTCGGTATTATTGGTGAAAACGTACTTGAAGAAGAACAACTTGAACGCCAACTAGCCAACAAGCCGGCTGAGTTTACAAAATTGCGTGAGTTAGATTTCGGTTCATGCCGTTTATCACTTGCTGTGCCTAATGAGTTTAAATACCAAGACGCGAACTCGCTTGAAGGCCTTCGTATTGCAACCTCTTACCCAAATCTGCTGCGTCGTTTTATGCAAGAAAAAGGCATTAACTACAGCGACTGTATGTTAAAAGGTTCTGTAGAAGTCGCGCCTCGTGCAGGTTTATCTGATGGCATTTGTGATTTAGTGTCAACCGGTGCAACGCTTGAGGCAAACGGTTTGTACGAAACTGAAGTCATTTACCGCTCAATGGCATGTATTATCCAGTCTAACAAAACTCAATCGACTGAAAAACAAGCACTCATTAATAAAATTTTATCGCGTATTAATGGTGTTATTCGTGCCCGCGAAAGTAAGTATATTTTATTACACGCGCCACTAGAAACCTTAGATCAAATCGTTGCCCTACTTCCAGGTGCTGAAAACCCAACAGTATTGCCATTAAATGATGATACCAATCGTGTGGCTATTCACGTGGTAAGCACAGAAGATTTATTCTGGGACACGATGGAAGAGTTAACCGCACTGGGTGCAAGTTCAATTCTTGTGATGCCAATTGAAAAAATGATGGGGTAACACAGATGCAAATTCTCGATTGGGCGTCTTTATCTTCTACTGAGCAGCAACAAACGTTAGCGCGTTCGCCATTAATCGGTGACGTCAGTGTTGAGCAAGGTGTGCGCGATATTATTGAACAAGTTAGCAGCCAAGGCGACGCGGCGTTAATCAATTTTAACAAGCGTTTCGATGGCGTTGAACTGACCGAGCTCGCGTTAACGGCTGAGCAAATCAGTGCGGCATGTGCCCGTGTCAGTGACGATGTAAAGCAAGCTGTAGCACAAGCTGTTGCCAACATTGAGACATTCCATAACGCCCAAGTGTTTAATGGTGTCGATATTGAAACCCAACCGGGAGTGCGTTGTGAGCTTCGAAGTGAGCCAATTGAACGCGTTGGTTTATATATTCCAGGTGGTACAGCGCCACTGATTTCGACCGTGATGATGCTAGCGTTACCCGCAAAAATCGCCGGCTGTGAAAAGCGCATTTTAGTGAGTCCACCGCCCATTAATGATGCGATTATTTATGCCGCTAATGTGTGCGGGATAACCGATATATTCCAGGTTGGTGGTGCCCAAGCCATTGCTGCACTAGCATTTGGTACCGAATCTGTGCCAAACGTCGATAAAATTTTTGGCCCAGGAAATCGATATGTCACCGAAGCCAAACGTTTGGTGTCGCAAGACAATCGTGTCAGCGTGTCGATAGATATGCCAGCTGGCCCCTCTGAAGTGTTGGTCATTGCCGACAAAGATGCCAATCCAGCATTCGTGGCCTCTGATTTATTATCACAAGCAGAGCATGGCGTCGATTCACAAGTCATGTTAGTGACTGACTCAGTTGATTTAGCAAAAGCGGTTAACCAAGCGTTAACTGAACAACTTGCGCAGTTGAGCCGTAAAGACATTGCCGCAACCGCACTTGAATGCAGCCGCAGTATTGTTGTCAGTGACATGGGCGAAGCGGCTAAAGTGTCCAACTTATATGGCCCAGAGCATTTGATTATTCAAACCAATGCGCCACGTGATGTGCTTAAACAAATACGCGGTGCAGGCTCTGTATTCTTAGGCGCTTATACACCAGAGTCGGTAGGTGATTATGCCAGTGGTACCAACCACGTGCTGCCTACTTATGGTTATAGCCGCTCAGTATCAAGCTTGTCTTTAGCCGACTTTAGCCGTCGCTTTACAGTGCAAGAGTTGAGCGTGCAAGGGTTACAAACCTTAGGTCAAAGCGTCATGGTACTTGCTGAAAATGAATTGTTAGATGCGCATAAAAATGCCATTGCGGTTCGTTTAGCCAGCCTACAATAATGATAATTTAGTGAATTAGAGAACATAGCCATGAGCCAAAACACCGCAGCGCCTTTTGACCCAAAACAGTTGGCCAGACCCGAATTACTTCAGTTAACGCCATACCAAAGCGCCAGACGTATCGGCGGGCGTGGCGATATTTGGATCAATGCCAACGAATCACCGTTTAATAATAGTGATTTAGATAAGGTGAACCGTTACCCAGAATGCCAACCTCCTGAGCTGATTAATGCATACAGTCACTATTCAGGCGTAAAGGCCAGTAACATTGTTGCCAGTCGCGGCGCAGATGAAGCCATTGAACTGTTAATCCGCACCTTTTGTACGCCCGGTGTCGACAGTATTGCCTGTTTTGGTCCCACTTATGGCATGTACGCCATTAGCGCAGCCACGTTTAACGTTGGGGTAACCGCATTAAGTTTAACCGATGATTACCAGCTGCCACAGGCATGGCCAACTCAAATTGGCGCCGCTAAAATCGTGTTTATTTGTAACCCAAATAACCCAACGGGTACGGTGATATCAAAAGAAAACATTGAGCAAGCCATTCAAGCTGCGCCCAATGCTATCGTAGTGGTTGATGAAGCCTATATTGAGTTTTGCCCACAATACAGCGTGGCAGACTTACTTGGCACCTACCCTAACCTTGTGGTATTGCGCACGTTATCTAAAGCTTTTGCATTGGCCGGCGCACGTTGTGGTTTTATGTTAGCCAATGATGCCATTATCGATTTAGTGATGTTAGTGATTGCACCTTATCCCGTGCCATTACCCGTGTCTGAATTGGCAACTAAAGCATTAAGCCCACAGGGCATCGACACCATGCAAACTCAAGTGGCCAGTTTGGTTGAACAAGGTCAACGGTTAAGTGCAGCATTAAGTTCATTTGGCGCTAACGTTCTGCCGGCAAACGGTAACTATGTATTAGCCAAGTTTGACGATGTTGCCAGCGTAGCTGAGCGGTTACGTGAGGCAGGTATTGTCGCCCGTGCATATAAAGATCCTCGCTTAGCTGATGCTATCCGCTTTAGCTTTACCAACGAGCAACAAACCAATGCCATTGTTGCGTTGTTTGACGGCTCAGCGGCATAAACCCATTTAAAACTTGTAAAATTTAATTATAAAAATTACACCCTATTGTTAAGGTAGTCACATGAAACAGAACATATTATTCATCGACCGCGATGGCACGTTAGTAGAAGAGCCTGCAATCGACAAGCAATTAGACCGCTTAGAAAAATTGGTTTTTGAGCCGCAAGTGATTCCAGCATTACTCAAGCTACAAAAAGCGGGTTTTCGCTTAGTGATGGTGAGTAATCAAGACGGGTTAGGCACGCCTTCATTTCCAAAAGAAGACTTTGATGCCCCGCACGATATGATGATGCAAATCTTTGCCAGCCAGGGTGTTAAGTTTGACGATGTGGTGATTTGCCCACACTTTAATGACGAAAATTGCAGTTGTCGCAAGCCAAAACTTGGCCTGGTGAAAGACTACTTAACTCAAGGTAAAGTTGATTTTACCACCTCTGCCGTAATTGGCGATCGTGACACTGACGTTGAGCTTGCCAATGCCATGGGCATTAAAAGCTTTAAATACGACCGCCAAAGCCTTAACTGGGATGACATTGCAAATGCCCTATTGAGCAAAGGCCGTATCGCGACGGTAGTGCGCACCACCAAAGAAACCGACATCACTGTCACCATTGACTTAGACAGTCAAACCAAAGGTTCAATTGAAACCGGTATCGGCTTTTTTGACCACATGCTTGACCAAATTCAAACCCACGGCAATTTCAAAATGGACGTCCACGTCGACGGCGATTTAGAAATTGATGATCACCACAGCGTCGAAGACACCGCGCTTGCCATTGGTGATGCTATCCGCCAGGCACTCGGCGACAAACGGGGTATTGCTCGCTTTGGTTTTAGCTTACCAATGGATGAAGCCAGCGGCGAATGTTTAATGGACATTTCTGGTCGTCCATTCATTAAATTCACGGCTGATTTTGACCGTGAAATGGTCGGCGAAATGGCCACTGAAATGGTACCGCATTTCTTCCGCTCATTTGCAGACGGTCTTCGTTGCACACTGCACATTGGCTCAACGGGTGATAACGACCACCACAAAGTGGAAGCACTATTTAAAGTATTAGGCCGTACACTTCGCCAAGCGGTGAAGGTCGAAGGCGACATACTGCCATCAAGCAAAGGCGTGCTGTAAGGAGCTAATGTGACACAACAATCTGTTTCTTCAAGCAATGACCTCACAGTGATTATCGACACGGGCTGCGCCAATTTAAGCTCTGTACGATTCGCTTTTGAACGTCTTAACGCCAATGTCGTTGTCAGTGCTGACTTTGATGTTATTCGCAGCGCTGCGCGCGTAGTGCTGCCTGGTGTGGGCACCGCCGGCGCCGCAATGGATGCACTAAAGCAAAAAAACTTAATCGAGTTGATTAAAAGTTTAACTCAGCCGGTCATGGGTGTGTGTCTTGGCATGCAAATGCTTGCCAGTTTATCAAATGAGCATGGCGGGCGTAGCGAGCAAGATATTACCTGTTTAGGCCTAGTACCGACTGACATTGGCGATCTTGACAGCAAAGGCTTGCCATTACCGCACATGGGCTGGAACCAAATAGACGTTGGCGACCACCCATTATTTAGTGGGATTGAAAATGGCAGTTATGTTTACTTTGTGCACAGCTACCGCGCGCCCATCAGTGAATACACCTTAGCCAGCAGCACTTATGGCGAATCATTTAGTGCCGCCATTGGTAAAGGTAACTTTTTTGGGGTCCAATTCCACCCAGAAAAGAGCGCTAAAGTCGGTGCTCAAATTTTACAAAACTTTCTAAATATGGGGACACCACAGTGATTATTCCTGCCATAGATTTAATTGACGGCCAAGTGGTGCGCCTATACCAGGGCGACTACGACAAACAAACCACCTTTGACTTAAGCCCGCTTGCACAATTGCAGTCTTATCAAGCACAAGGTGCTACGTTACTGCACATTGTTGACCTCACTGGCGCAAAAGATCCCAACAAACGTCAAACCCAGCTGATCAGCGAATTAGCAGCAGGACTCAATGTTGATATTCAAGTTGGAGGCGGTATTCGCAGTGAAGAACAAGTCGCAGAACTGCTTAATATTGGTGTTAAACGCGTGGTAATTGGCTCACTAGCCGTTAAAGAACCTGAACTGGTTAAAAGCTGGTTTATAAAATACGGCAGCGATGCCATTTGTTTAGCGCTTGATGTCAATATTAATGACGCAGGCGAAAAAATTGTCGCGGTATCAGGCTGGCAATCAGGTGGCGGTAAGTCATTGGAATCATTAGTCGCGGAGTTTGAAACCGTTGGTTTAAAGCATGCCCTCGTCACTGACATCAGCCGTGATGGCACCTTAACCGGCGCCAATACCGAGCTTTATACAGAGCTGGCAGCTGCTTACCCTCACATTCTGTGGCAAGCCTCTGGCGGTATCGCCACTCTCGACAATGTTGCCGCTGTTCGCGACAGCAAAGCATCGGGCATTATTATCGGCAAAGCCTTGCTGATTAATCAATTTACCGTTGAGGAGGCAATACAATGCTGGCCAAACGCATAGTTCCTTGTCTTGACGTTCGTGAAGGTAAAGTGGTTAAAGGCGTACAATTTCGCAACCACGAAATTGTCGGTGACATCGTTCCCCTCGCCGCCCGTTATGCCGAAGAAGGTGCAGATGAGTTGGTGTTTTATGACATTACCGCCAGTGCCCACGATCGGGTAATCGATAAATCCTGGGTGAGCCGCGTCGCGGAGCAAATAGATATTCCCTTTTGTGTAGCCGGTGGTATTAAAACCATTGAACAGGCACGGGAAAAATTGGCCTTTGGTGCCGACAAAATATCAATCAATTCACCCGCATTAACCGATCCAAGCTTGATCTCGCGCTTGCAAGATGAGTTTGGTCGTCAGTGTATTGTGATTGGAATTGACTCATACTACGACGAAGCAACCGATAGCTATAAAGTCAAACAGTTTACTGGCGATGAAGCCGCGACCAAAGACACCCAATGGTATACTCAAGACTGGGTTGAAGAAGTACAAAAACGTGGTTGTGGTGAAATCGTGCTTAACGTGATGAACCAAGACGGCGTACGTGGCGGTTACGACATAAAACAACTCAGCATGATACGCGCTATTTGTGATGTGCCGTTAATTGCCTCTGGTGGCGCTGGCACCATGGAACACTTTAAAACCGTATTTGAACAGGCCAAAGTTGATGCTGCATTAGCCGCAAGCGTATTTCATAAAGGCATTATTGATATTGGTGAGTTAAAGCAATACTTACACGCCAATAACATCGCCATTCGTTTATAACGTTGCCTAAAAAAGAGAATTTTAATGACTGATATCGTATTTGACAGCACGAACGTAGATTGGGATAAACAACAAGGGTTGATCCCAGCGGTGGTTCAACATCACCTAACAGGCAAAGTGCTGATGCTTGGGTACATGGACCAGGCGGCTTTAGAAAAAACTCTAGCCACTAAGCAGGTTACCTTTTTTAGCCGCTCTAAGCAGCGTTTATGGACCAAAGGTGAAACCTCAGGTAATACACTCGACCTTATCGCTATCGACAAAGACTGCGACAACGACAGCTTTTTAGTGCAAGTCATTCCCAACGGCCCAACCTGCCACACAGGCACAGAAAGCTGCTGGAAAGACGGCAACGCGCACCCTTTTATTGATAATCTGACCAATTTGATTATTTCACGTAAAGGCCAAAGTGCAGACTCAAGCTATACCGCGTCATTGTTTGAACGTGGTACGAAGCGCATTGCCCAAAAAGTCGGTGAAGAAGGCTTAGAAACCGCACTTGCTGCAGCCACTCACGACAAAGAAGAGCTGGTTAATGAAGCCTCTGATTTGATGTATCACTTAATCGTGTTACTTGAAGACCAAGGTTTATCAATGGCTGATATCAATAAAAATTTATTGGATCGCCACACCAAAGCCAGCAAATAGCATCCATTTAGCCATGCTTTAGTGCTGCTAAATAAACAACAAAAAAGACGCCGCGGCGTCTTTTTTATTATTTCAAAATGGTGAGCATTTAGTTTTTATGGCTTTGAGTAATGGTTAAATTGCCATCAACATGTAAATCACGTTGTGGGTAGGCTATGACCACTTGATGTTCATTAAACAACTCATACATTCTAAAGCGAATTTCACTGCGGCGACGGCGAATATCGGTTTCAGATACCGCACTCACCCAAAAGATTAAATCAAAAATAAGTGCGTTATCGCCAAAGTCTTCAAACAACACTAACGGTTTAGGTTGTGGCAAAATATCATCACGTTCACCAATCACCTGATAAATCAACTCGCGGACTTTAATCACATCAGAACCATAAGCCACCCCAACTCGAATAAAGGT
Source organism: Shewanella sp. MF05956 (assembly GCF_059758055.1). Lineage (NCBI taxonomy): Bacteria > Pseudomonadati > Pseudomonadota > Gammaproteobacteria > Alteromonadales > Shewanellaceae > Shewanella > Shewanella sp. MF05956. Next base: position 122,373 of record NZ_JCAYNV010000013.1, read on the forward strand.
ACGGGCGTTTTTATCAATTAAGGTCCAGTTGGTCACGGTGTTTTCAAGTAACTGGCTATTTGGCACCAACATGTGTACGCCATCGTTACGACGAATTAACGTTGAGCGAGTATTAATACATTCAACCACACCACGCGCTTCGCCGACTTCTAAAAAGTCGCCAATACGAATTGGCCGCTCCCACATCAAAATCCAACCACTGATAAAGTTATTAATGATGTTTTGCGCACCAAAACCGACACCAATGGCAATCGCACCAGACACAAACGCAAATGCGGTTAATGGAATATTTAAAATCTCCATACTAGTAAACACCAGCACCGCAATACTGATAATAAAGTACATGCGAGTGAATAAATGGATCGCATCAGCTCCAACATTACGACGTTTTAAGGCTTTGACAATCAATCGACCGGCACGAGTAATAATAAACCAGGCTAAAAAGATGTATAACGGCACTTGCAAGAGCTGCAGCAAGGTAATCGGCCGGGTGTCATAAGTGAACACCACAAACGATAAGGCTGATAACAATTCATTAAAATCCATATAAACCTCTTATTGTTCTTATATTCAGTATTGTTGAGCTTGTTAGCGCATCTTTAACGCTATGGTAATACGTGTGTTAGTAAAACCGCTGCTCGCCTGGCGGGCGCGTTTTAAGCAGCTTTAAAAACCACATGTATTGTTCTGGGTAAGCTTTAATCACCTGCTCAACCGCTTTATTTAACGCCAACGCTTCGTTTTCTTTACCTGCCATATCTTGTGGATCTATCGCGGGCATTATCGTCATAACAAATTGCTTAGCTTGTTCATTATAGCCAATATTTACGGGCATCACTTGGGCGTTGCCCGCTTGGGCAAGACGACCCACTACGGGTAATGTCGCTTTTACTGTACCTAAAAACGGCGTAAATACGCTTTTATCTGGTCCTAAATCTTCATCGGGCAAATAAAAGAAGCTGTTATCTTTTTTAAGCTCGGCTAATAACGCGCGGATCCCCGCTTCACGCATGTACACGCGGCCATTTTGGCTAGTGCGCATACGATTACTAAACCAGTTAAACAAACCGTTGCGATGCGCTTTTGCCATCGTTACGATGGGAATTTCCATGTTGACACGTAGCCCTGCGTATTCCATTGGCCACACGTGAGGCATAATAAAAATAATAGGTTGACCAGCATCTCTGGCCGCTTTGACGTGCTCAAAGCCATTCATTTGGATACGACGCTTTAAATGAGCCGTAGATCTAAACAGTAATTCCGCTTGTGAAAGCAGTACCAACACAAACATCCGCACATTGCGCTTAACTAATTCTGCAACCTCTGCTTCCGACCATTCAGGAAAACAATGACTGATATTAATTCGGGCAATATTGATAGGCTTTTTGGCCACTTTCATCACTATGACCGCCAAAAACCTGGCAATAGGGTCACGCACACTGGCGGGTAAAATACCAAATAAAAACAATACCGCTATGGCTAGCCATGTCGCCCAATAACGGGGATGTAATAAGGCCATTTTAAAGCGGGTATCAAAATGTTTTGTTTCTCGAGACAAAAGAACACTCCAAATGAACGTGCACGAACAATACACACTTAAGCTTGATATCTAGGATTATACCAATCCTGTGGCAAACTCAAAAACAAAAGAGCCACTCAATAAAGAGTGGCTCTTAGTAATACAGATCCAGTAAACGGATTTGGCGTATTAACCAGTGATCTATTTCTTACCCGAATTTGCCGCTTCAACGCGTGCTTTTAACTTCTGTCCAGGACGGAAAGTTACAACACGACGAGCAGAAATGGGAATATCTTCACCAGTTTTCGGGTTCCTTCCCGGTCTTTGATTCTTGTCCCTAAGGTCAAAGTTGCCAAAGCCAGATAGCTTGACCTGCTCACCACTTTCGAGTGCTTCACGAATTTCTTCAAAAAAAGACTCTACCATCTCTTTAGCGACACGTTTGTTGATGCCTAATGTTTCAAAAAGATGTTCTGCCATTTCGGCTTTGGTAAGTGCCATACTTTAATCCCTCAACGATGCGTTGAACTCGGTCTTAAGAGCGGATAATACTGAATCCATAGTTTCGGTAATATCTTTTTCTTCAAGTGTACGAGTAGTGTCTTGTAATGTAAGTGCGATAGCGAGGCTCTTTTTGCCAGGCTCAACACCTTTACCTTGGTATACATCGAACAAGTTTAAGCCAACCAACTGATTTTCGCCAACTTTTCTTATCAAATTCATAACATCAGTTGCAGAAACTGCTTCGTCTACTACTAGCGCGATATCGCGACGGTTAGCAGGAAACTTAGATACAGCTTGGGCTAGCGGCAAACGGGCGTGCAATAATGCATCCAGTTCTAACTCAAAAACAATTGTTTTGCCATTGAGTCCAAACGGCTTTTCCAAACTTGGATGGATAGCGCCGATGTAACCAATGACTCGATTATTTCTTAATATTTCAGCACATTGACCTGGATGCAGCGCAGGATGTGTTGCCCCTTTAAAACTAAATTCAGAAGCGGCAACTGTCAAGCCGAGAATTGCTTCTAAATCACCTTTTAAATCAAAGAAGTCGACAGTTTTCGATTCCATTGACCAATGTTCTTCGTTTTGCACACCTGAAATAACCGCGCCCAGCATGGCTTGCTGGCGAACGCCAGAATCTGCTTGTGCATCAGGAACAAAGCGTAAACCCGTCTCAAATAATCGTACTCTATTTTGCTGACGGCTCTGGTTATAACCCACTGCAGTCAGTAAACCGGTAAACATTGATAAGCGCATGGCCGACATTTCAATAGAAATCGGGTTTGGCAATACCATGGCTTCTTCACCTGGATGCACGATATTTTGCATCTTAGGGTCAACAAAGCTGTACGTCACCGCTTCTTGGAAGCCTCGGGCAACAAAAACACTACGAACACGCTTAAGCGAAATATCCGCTTCTTTGTGATCAGGCATTGTTAACGCAGCTTGTGGCGCGGTGTTCGGAATGTTGTTGTAACCGTAAATACGCGCCACTTCTTCGATTAAATCTTCTTCAATCGCCATATCAAAGCGGTACGTCGCGGTAGTGACCTGCCATGAATCATTAGCCGCCTCAACGTTAAAGCCTAAACGCTCTAAAATTTCCACAACGTCAGAATCAGGAATGTGATGGCCTAAAGTTTTGTCTAACTTGTTACGACGTAATGTAATGGTTGCCGCTTTCGGTAAATGCTCAGCAGAAACCGCTTCAATCACTTGGCCAGCTTCGCCACCACAGATGTCCAATACAAGACGTGTAGCGCGATCCATTACCTTATGTTGAAGCTCTGGGTCTACACCACGTTCAAATCGGTGTGAGGCATCTGTGTGTAAGCCTAAGCGACGAGATTTACCCATAATGGCAAGTGGTGCAAAGAATGCACACTCTAACAAGATGTCTTGAGTGTTTTCATTCACACCTGTGCTTTCGCCACCAAAGACACCTGCAAGCGCAACAGCTTGTTTGTCATCGGCAATCACTAATGTGTCGTTGGGGATGGTAATTTCGTTACCATCGAGTAACGTTAGCTTTTCAACGCCATCCGCTAAACGTACGGTAATACCGCCATTTAAGGTGTTTAAGTCAAAAGCGTGCATGGGCTGACCAAATTCAATCAACACATAGTTAGTAATATCGACAATCGGGTCGATTGAACGAATACCGCTACGACGCAACTTTTCCTGCATCCACAGCGGTGTTGCCGCTTTCACATTGATATTTTTAACCACACGGCCTAAATAACGTGGACACAAGTCAGGCGAGACTACATTGATGCTATATGGCGCATCAATCGTTGCGCTCACAGCTTGCCAAGTAGGCTCTGTCACTGCTTGACGGTTTAAAACGCCCACTTCGCGCGCAAGACCAGCCATGCCTAAACAGTCAGCACGGTTGGCAGTTAAGTCAACATCAATAATGGCATCATCTAGTTGTAAAAACTCACGCACATTAACGCCTAATGGCGCATCTGCTGGCAGCTCAATAATACCATCGCTTTCGATATCGATACCAAGTTCACCGTATGAGCAAAGCATGCCCATTGATGGCTGGCCACGCAATTTGGCTTTTTTAATTTTAAAATCGCCAGGCAATACTGCGCCCACCATAGCAACCGCAACTTTTAAGCCTAAACGGCAGTTTGGTGCGCCACATACGATGTCGATAAGCTCATCGCCACCCACATTGATTTTAGTTACACGTAGTTTGTCAGCATCTGGATGCTGACCACATTCAACCACTTCACCAATAATCACGCCGCTAAAATCAGCCGCTACGGGATCAACGCCGTCAACTTCAAGACCTGCCATGGTAATTTGGTGTGATAATGCGTCACGACTTATCGATGGGTTAACCCATTCACGAAGCCAAGATTCACTGAATTTCATCTAATATTGCTCCGTTATTTGAATTGCTTAAGAAAACGTAAATCGTTTTCGAAGAAGGCACGTAAATCATTTACGCCGTAGCGCAACATGGTTAAACGCTCAACGCCCATACCAAAAGCAAAACCAGAGTATTTTTCAGGGTCAATGCCCACACTGCGAAGCACATTTGGGTGCACCATACCGCAGCCTAAAACCTCTAACCATTTACCGTTTTTGCCCATCACGTCTACTTCAGCTGAAGGTTCTGTGAATGGGAAGTAAGATGGACGGAAACGCACTTCTAAATCTTCTTCAAAGAAGTTACGTAAAAAATCGTGCAAAATGCCTTTTAGTTCAGCAAAGTTGACGTTTTCTGCAACCATCAACCCTTCAACCTGATGGAACATCGGTGTGTGTGTTTGGTCATAATCGTTACGATAAACACGGCCTGGAGAAATAATACGCAGCGGTGGTTTTTCGTGTTCCATGGTGCGAATTTGTACGCCAGAGGTTTGGGTACGCAACATCACTTTAGGATTAAAATAAAACGTATCGTGATCGGCACGAGCGGGATGATGTTCAGAAATATTTAGCGCATCAAAGTTATGAAAATCATCTTCGATTTCAGGACCTTGTTTAACAACAAAGCCTAACTCACCGAAAAAGGTTTCAATGCGTTCGATAGTACGAGTAACCGGATGTAAGCCACCGATTTCTAAGGTACGACCCGGTAAAGTGACATCGATTTTTTCAGCAATTAATTTTGCTTCTAATTCCGAGGCTTTCAATCCATCGATACGCTCAGTCAGCTTTTGCTGTACGGCTTGTTTAGCTTGGTTGACGGCTTGACCAAAGGCAGGCTTTTCTTCTGCGCTGATTGATCCCATCATTTTCATCATGTCTGTGATTTTACCTTTTTTACCAAGGTAATCGACACGGATATCATCCAATGTCTTTAGATCACTGGCCTTGTCAATGACCTCTAAGGCTTGTTCTACGATCTCGGTTAACTGCTGCATGTTATCATCCACTGCATTTGTGCATATCAATGCGATTGGGCGTCTGATTCGACTATCAAATAAATCAAATAAATCAATAGTGCCGACGCGATAGTTTAACTCTTGTTATTTGCCACAAAGAGCTAAAGCTAGGGTTAAAATTAAAGAGAGAAATTTTACGTTAGCGACCGTGATTTTACTAGTCATTATTGGATTTTTTAGTGGCAAATAGCTGTATTTAACTGCAATTTCTAATTGTGAGCTTATCTGTCATGTTAAACACGCCAGATTATCAATTGTGAAACCGTCTTTTCAACATTTCAATATCAGCGCCTTCGTACTGACAAGCTCAAATTAGCCAACAAAAAAGCGTTGTGAAGGGCTTTTTAAGTCTGTTCTCTATCAACGTCTAGGTTTCAATACAAAGACAGAAACTCGATGGCGTAATGGTCAGATTAATGGGATATAAATTAAGGGATTAAGTACCACTATGTTGTCATTGCCGCTATTGTAGCGAGAACTAATACAAGTCAAGTTGTGTCGTCGTGTCAAAAACATTCATTTTTACCCATCCGCATTAATAAGTGAACACTCAAAATGCGTCCAACGGTTTTTGATTAAGGCGTCGCGATGTAGTAATGGTTGTTCCCTTTCAAATAGCGAGAACGCAGAGCAAAAGCGGCTGTGGCATTAGATAAAGCATTGGGTGATAAAAAAAACCGCTCAGCATGAACGGTTTTTTTAATAACATTTGTTTTCGAATAACATTCGTATTTTGAACAACGTTAGTCTTAAATGGGTTTATGCGGCAGTGACATATCGACCACATAATGGCCTTGTAACCAATTTCGACCTATAAGCAGTTTATAACCCATTTGACTTCGGTCAGTTAAATTAACGTCAACCTGATACTCATTTGTTGGCTCGCCGATGCTTAACCTTACCGTATACCTAATTTCGGAACCTTGAGCATTGCGAATTAACGTCGCGCCTCTAATTCGTGTGGTAAAACTAACCGTTTCACCATTTTCGTTTTCAGTATCAAAACGGATCATCTTACCGATGTTGTTCTCCATCACATCCGCGTCTTCATTTTCAACCTTGATATTTACGGCATGCAAAGAGTTCTGGCCAGCGCCGGTATCAATACGAGTGGTATAAAGTAAACCGATTTGCTTAATATTAAGTTGGGCTACTGGACCAATTATTTTTTTAGACGCAACATCGACAACGTATTTTTGTTTTAAAAAATTACGACCTATCAATAACTTGTAGTTCATATGGCTGCGGTCGCGCAAATTAACGTAAAGTGGCTGTAAACTATCGGGAAAGCCCACTTCTAATTTAACGGTATATCGACTTTCCGTTCCTAAGGCATTTTTGACCGTCGACACTTTTACAATTTCAGCTTGAAGGCGTTGTTGATCGCCTAGCTCATTTTGGGTTGTAAACTCGACCAGTTTACCGACATTACCTTGCATTGTTTCAGCAGAGCCACCAATAATCTCTAAATCCACGGCATGCAAAGAAGTATTCACTGCCCCCGTGTCAATCCGTGCTTGATAAATCAAATCAGACTGTGAAACGGTCATCTCTTCAACTTGACGGATTATCGTTTTACTATTGGCAAAAACGGGTAATGATAAAAAACTCAACACGGTAACAATGGCTATTTTTCTAAACATGTCTATTCCACACATCCACAAATTTCTTTCACGCGGTAAATGCAATGCGCTTAACGCAATAAATGATCAATTTCTTGATCAAATAAATTTTTAATTAAACCAGAAAACTCAGTAATAAAAATACTTTGTTCTGCAGTCGCTTGATGATTAGCGACTTTAGCTAAAATCTCTTCTAAATCATAGACTATCGCATCAATTTCACGTATCACCATATTACGCTGCGCAAATGACAATTGCGGGTTTTGACCGCAAACCATAATAATCTGCGCAGAGAACTGTTCTTCAAACAGCTCCATCACGGTCTCCGTTGCGGCTGCATTGTTTTCAGGCCCTTCAAACAAGCCTAAGTGTTCAGTTAAATACTGAATCAAATGCATATATCCGTCTTTATCGGTAACCATGTTGTTTCACCTTTATATACTGCTAAAAAATGAATATGACTTAAATCAATACGATAAAAGCCATGATCAAATATGTAAGTGCTATTGCGCTAAGGTTAGCACAAATGACACTGGCACCGCTAAGCTGATACTGGGTAAACCTGCGATTTCTCTCAGTTTTTCGACACCTGTAACAAAATTAAATTCATCCGCTTGAACAATCATTGGCGCAAAACTACTGACTACCATTTTATTGTCTGACAATTTCGCCACTAGCACATCAATACTTTTCTTTTGTTTTTTACCATGCATTTCAACCATGGCATCAATTTGTGTTGTTAATGTATCACCCACTTTCATGCCCATCAGTAATTTAGGGTTAATGACAGCGTTGACTTTTAGCTGAGGAAATTGTGCCACCTCAAATAAAATAGTTTGCATGCGTTCATCACGAATTTGAATGCCTGTATCGACCGAGTTCAAATCAATGGTTAGTGCAAAAGCGCCCGCATCGGTGAGTGAACCAGCAACATGCTTAAAGTGATGAACTTCAGCAATATCGTTTTTCTTAACCGATATAAAACTGACGCGTGAATGATCTTGATTAACTTGCCAATCGCCAGCCATGGCTTGAAAACTTAATAACCCAGCAGCGAACAAAGGTAATGCGATTTTCATTATGTCGTCCTTTTTGTTAACAATAACGCGTTATGTCACTATAAAAATAAGTATAGATGACGGTTTAATCAATTAGCCATTATTTTACTTTGGCCAACCATTTGTCTAATGCCTGTGCAAAAGCGTGCTTATCAGCTTGAGAGAAACTGTTTGGCCCGCCAGTGTGTATTCCACTGCTGCGCATTTCTTCCATAAAATCACGCATGGTTAAGGTTTGCTTGATGTTCTCAGTGGTGTAAACCGTACCACGAGGGTTTAACACCAACGCCCCTTTATCTATCGCATCGGCAGCCAGCGGTATGTCGGCGGTAATAACCAAATCACCCTTGTTAACTTGCTCAACAATATAATTATCGGCTTCATCAAACCCAGAGCTCACTCTAATCATACTGATGAGGGGTGAAATAGGCACTTTAATCAATTGATTTGCCACCAACACCAACTGAATAGATTTACGCTCTGAAGCTCTAAATAACATGTCTTTTACGGGATTTGGACACGCATCAGCATCGACCCAAATTTTATTGCTTATCACGCGATAATGCTCCTATTTATTAACACAGATTAAGGTGCCAAACGATCTATTTGCCAATCGCTGTCAGCCTTAGTGTATATAAATCGGTCGTGTAGGCGATGTTCGCCACCTTGCCAAAATTCAATACTGCTAGGACGCACTAAATATCCCCCCCAAAATTTAGGTAATGGCACTTCACCTTGAGCATATTTGGCTTTCATTTCAGCAAATTTACCCTCTAAAGCCTGCCTAGCAGATATTTTGCTCGACTGTTTTGAAACCCATGCGGCAATCTGGCTGTCTTTTGGTCGACTCATAAAATACTTCGCCACATCTAACATAGACAAAGGCTCTGCCTCGCCGATAACGGCCACCTGACGCTCTAATGGATGCCAGGGAAACAACAAACTGATTTTACTATTAACACCAATTTGTTTGGCTTTACGGCTTTCAAGGTTAGTGAAAAAAACAAAGCCGTTATCATCAAAGCGTTTTAATAACACAATCCGCTGAAAAGGTTGGCCGGTTTCATCGACAGTGGCAACACACATTGCGGTGGGATCGGTTAATTGCGCATCTTTGGCTTGCTGCATCCACTTTTCGAATAAATCCATTGGATTAACAGGTAGGTCACCACGTCTTAAGCCACCTTGGGTGTACTCTCGGCGAATATCACTTAAATCACTCATTGTGTTTCCTTGTTTATGCTAGCTAAATCTATTTTACGCTGAGCAGGCACAAAAAAGCCAACCTCTATACGTTGGCGATGTTATTTAAACGGCTTTTTAATTATGCCAATCTTTTTGCTTCAAAAAACCACATTTCAAGACCTAACGCAACACAAGCTAATTTACATCAATTCGGGATTGAGCACTTCTGTGTCAACCTGTTGAAAATGACTAAAATGCACATGATAATTTTCAACAATGGGGTATGAGCAATAGGCTAGACAAACATTGTGAGAACCAGCCCCCGCCTTAATAGGTGTATTAAATCCGATAGTGTCCCAACTAATAGGCTGTAATAAAGCCAGTAATTGCACAGCGATGGGGTTATCGGCTGCATTAACATCCACATTGGTTTCGACACTGACATAAGAGCTTTGCTCTTGCGGAGTAATGTGAATCGTAAAATATCGGTCGCCTTTGATACCATTAACAGAAAAGCCGAGAGGAGAAAATAGGTGACAGTCATAGTCAAAACCAGCAAACAATGTGTCGAGTTGTAATAACTGACAAATTTTTTGTTCAGATTGATTCTCGCTAATTAAATACTGCGCGAGCGGCCCACTAATGTGGTACATCAACAGTTCGCTTGTGGTGTCATTTGAGGCTAACTCAGCCGCTTTTTCGCTAGTAAAAATGAAATGGTGATGGCTGTCTAAATGGCCTATTCGACAAGCTTTGCCAGGTATTTTCTGGCGCAATTGGCTAATGTCATCGGCAAACGTAGAGGCTTGCAAATGCGCAAGGTATTCATTTTTACGTTGATAACTTACAAACGCTACATTTGCGATACCAATGTGATCAATAACAGCGATTAAACTGTCTATCAAGGTTGAGAGGCCACAAGTGATGATAACTAGACGCTTGTCCCATACAAATAAACTCGATTCACTCAGTAAATAAGCATCACATTGATCATTGCTGATAACAGAAATAATGTCTGCTTTCGCTAGCGCAACGATGTCGGTCCAAAATGCTCGTCCAAACGATCGCAACGACCCTAGAGTAGGTTCGACAATCAGTTCAACTTTTTTTTCTGAACCTTCAAAAAACATCAATACTTGAAACTCTCTTAAAAAATAACTTAAACGCAGAATAATAAATAAAGCCTTAGCTATTATTCATAACTAAGGCTCTTTAAACAATCACTAACAGTAAAGATTAGAAATCTTCTAGGTAAGTATAACCGTCAAGACCTGCTTGTAACTCTTCTAAAATGCTTTCTCTTTCGTCTTCAACAATATGTTGAGTCACTAGCTCTTCAAAAGTGCGCATAAACTCTTCTGCGTCTAAGTTAACATAACGCAATACGTCTGCAACAGTATCACCTTGCAATACTGACTCTATATTTGCAGCGCCATGTTCATCAAGACGTACAACAGCAGAGTTAGTATCACCAAATAGGTTATGCATATCTCCCAAGATTTCCTGGTATGCACCCACCATGAAGAAGCCAATTAGATAAGGACTTTCTTCGCTCCACGCTGGCACAGGCAATGTGGTTTCAATACCTTGACCGTCAACGTATTGGTCAACAATACCGTCTGAGTCACAAGTAATGTCCAACATCACGGCACGGCGCTCAGGCGCTTTATCTAAACCTGACAATGGCAATACAGGGAATACCTGGTCAATACCCCATGCATCAGGTAATGATTGGAATAAAGAGAAGTTAACAAAGAATTTGTCGGCTAACTTTTCATTTAATTCATCGATAACCGGACGGTGATAACGATTATTATTGCTTAATAAGCCTTTGACTTCATGGCATACGCGTAAGTGAGCTTGTTCAGCCCAAGCACGATGCGCTAAGCTAAATTGACCTACTGAAAACAACGAATGCGCTTCAGCAATGTCACTTTGAGTATCATGGTAGATCTCAATAATGGCACGTTGATCGTTGCCACCGCTAATGTCTTCCCACGACTGCCACATGTTATGTAACAACTGCGGATCATCTTCAGCTGGTGCTTCAATCACTTCAGGCATGTACGCTTCAGTACCAATCACATCGGTAATCAATACCGCGTGATGAGCCGTTAAGTGACGGCCAGATTCAGAAATAATACGCGGCATTGGCTGATCGTATTCATTACATAAATCAGTTAACACATTAACGATGTTGTTAGCGTATTCACTTAAACCATAGTTCATTGAGTTGTTGCTTTGGCTACGCGTACCATCGTAGTCAACTGCTAAACCACCGCCCACATCGAAACATTTAATGTCGGCACCTAGTTGGCGCAGTTCACAATAAAAACGCCCCGCTTCACCCACTCCCTGACGGATATCACGGATATTGGCAATTTGCGACCCTAAGTGGAAGTGCAATAACTGCAGAGAATCAAGCATGTTAGCATTTTTTAATTCGGCAACGACTTTCAATACTTGCGCAGCAGACAAACCAAATTTAGATTTTTCGCCGCCACTTGCTTGCCACTTACCTTTACCTTGGAACGCTAAACGTACACGAAGGCCTAAACGTGGGGTCACGCCTAAAGTTTCAGCTTCGGCCAATACCATTTTAAGTTCTGACATCTTTTCAAGCACGATGTAGACTTTGTGGCCTAACTTTTCACCGATTAACGCTAAACGAATGTATTCTTTGTCTTTGTAGCCATTACACACAATTACAGAGCTTGCTTTTTGCGCCATAGCCAATACGGCCATTAGCTCAGGCTTACTGCCCGCTTCAAGGCCTAACTGTGGTACTTCTTTCGATTTTTGGCTAGCCAGAATTTCTTCAACAACCGTTTGTTGTTGGTTCACTTTAATCGGGTAAACTAACAAATAATCATTTTGATAGTCGTACTTAGTAATAGCATCATTAAATGCTTCACATAAGCTTTCAACTCTGTGGTGCAAAATCTGTGGGAAACGTACAAGTACCGGTAACGAAACGCCCGCTTTTACCATATCTTTGGCTAATTCATTTAAGCCAACTTTATGATTAGGATTTTGTGGATCAGGTGACACAGTCACTTCGCCATCTTCACGAATACCGTAAAAGCCTTGGCTCCAGTGAGTCACGTTATAACCCGCACGAGCATCTTCGATAGACCAATCAGACATAATTATTTTCCGTATTTGTATCAAAGTAAGCAGCAAACATCGTGCTGCTTGTTAAAATCCGACAACGACTTAGCGATGTCTCTGGTAAAGCGGTTGTATTTTACGGCTGGGCTTATTGGCCAGCCGTGACAACACACTTTATGTTGCAATCCACAGTTTACGTATAAAATGAGATTATCCTTTATGGTCAATTTCATTCTTCATCTTCACTGCGCTTAAGCTATTTGTAAGTACATATTAGTCTTACATCAGCATGGCTTGCAAATGTTGAAGGCGAACCTCAGTGTGTATACATCGCCAATGTTGTACTGAAGTAATCGACAAAAAGATCACTTTCATACACAGAAATAGCACTGACACTCGCCTTGATAAAATCGGCGCAATTAAAACCTGCAATGCAGTGTAATGCAAGTAAATTACCCATTAATCCTTATAAAAAGTTGCATTTATTGGGATTGAAAGAGTTCAATAATCTTGCCAACTAAAAAAACGTTTAACAGCAAGCTAATTGACACAACTAAGTGCTGATTTACGTGTATAATTAATCGATTTTGATTAAATCACCTTTTCATCTTTTATTAAGTAGAGTCATTCATGATACAAATCGGTAAACGTTATTCATTAGAAGTCGTAAAGCAAGTGAACTTTGGGGTTTACTTAAATGCTCAAGAGCTAGGACAGGTCTTGCTTCCTAATAAATTTGTCCCTACCGGTTGTAATGTCGGTGATATGGTAGATGTGTTTCTTTACCTAGACTCTGAAGACATTGTGATTGCTACCACCCAAAAATCATTAGCTCAGGTGGGTGAATATGCTTATCTAAAAGTCGTCGCCACGGGTCCATTCGGCGCATTTTTAGATTGGGGCTTAGACAAAGATTTATTACTGCCTTTTGGTGAGCAACATAAACCGGCCGAAGAAGGCCACTCATACTTAGTTTATGTCCATGCTAACCATGCCGACGAACGTATTATGGCGTCGTCAAAACTGGATAAGTTTGTCGATAAAACTGAAGCGCATTACACCGAAGGTGAACAGGTTAACTTAATCATTGGTGGCACTACAGAGCTAGGTTACAAAGCCATTATTAATAACCTGCATTGGGGCGTCATTTACACTAACGAAGTATTCCAAAAACTACGTTTTGGTCAAAAAGTCACTGGCTACATTAAATCAATGCGCAGCGATGGTAAAATTGATTTAGTGCTACAAAAAAGTGGTAAAGAAGACTTAGACAAAAATGCCCGTCTGATCATCAACAAATTGCGAAGTGCTAATGGTTTCTTACCGTTACACGACAAAACAGATGCTGAAATCATTTATGATCAACTTGGTATGAGTAAAAAAGCCTTTAAGAAATCGATTGGAGGCTTGTTTAAAGCCGGTGAAATCAGCATTGAAACTGATGGTATTCGTCTTACCATGTAACATTGATTGCTTTATAGCCTTTGAATCATGAGTGAGCAACAGATGTTAATCACTCATGATTTAAATGGTTCCTACATCTCGATTGACTACCATCTCAGATACACCGGTTTTTAACTACGCCTTTTTCTCATGACCTTACTTAACAACCTCACCAGCTTGAATGGTATAAGTCAGTAATCTGATGGGTTCTGATTGGTATAAAACTCTTACTCTGATATAAACACTAACAGTGCAAAGATTATTTATAATAAGGATAGTGTATGGAATTAACGCCCTTAGAAGCTCGGGTTATTGGATGTTTACTCGAGAAAGAACTCACCACGCCAGACCAATACCCCTTATCTCTTAATTCATTAACGCTCGCCTGTAACCAGAAAAGCAGCCGTGAACCAGTATTTTCATTAAGCGAATCCGATGTACAAGACATTATTGAAGATCTCAATAAAAAGCGCTTAATCAGCGAACAGTCTGGATTTGGCAGCCGTGTAGTTAAATACAAACATCGATTTTGCAACACCGAATTTAGTGAGTTACAGCTTAATAGTGCAGAAGTGGCACTGATTTGTGTGCTGTTATTACGTGGGCCACAAACACCTGGTGAACTTAAAACACGTACGGCTCGATTACATGAATTTACTGATGTAAGCCAAGTAGAAACGGCTTTAATTGGATTAAGCCAACGTGAAACGTCATTAGTTGTGCAGCTCGCACGCGAACCTAATAAGCGAGATTGTCGCTTTATGGAATGCTTTAGCGGCAATATAGACGATCACCAAGTCAACAGTAACGACAATCTGCACGTCTCTGCGCAAACGCACCAAAGTATTGCTCAAGACAGCCGTATTGATGAACTGAGCCAACGAGTCGCCGTGCTTGAAGAAAAAATAGCTCAACTTGAAAGCTTATTAAACTAATTCAATAAACCTGATTTTTACGCGAAAATACCGCTTAAGCAAGGAAACGTTTATGCCCGTTACGACTCCCCCATCGGGGATATCTCACATTTGGTTATTAGCTAAATATGAACTCACCAAACGCTTTACTAATAAAAGCGGTATGGTCGCTTTGATTGCATTTATGCTCATTTGGGGAATTCTATTACTTTACCCCATAAAAAGTGCATCTGAATTTATTATGCAACCCAATTTCAAAGAGTTCACGGAAGCATTATTTGGCCCCGGTAGTTTGCAACACTTATTTGAATGGCCTGTCCCTGAGTTAGCCGTATTTTGGCTTGCAGCACTGTATTTATTCCCTATGTTCAGTATTTTTATTGCTGCAGACCAATTTAGCTCTGACAAACAACGTGGCAGCTTACGGTTTTTAACCTTAAGAGTGAGCCGTAGCAGTTTGTTTTTCGGGCGTTTTATCGGGCAAATGCTCATTCAATTCGCACTCATTATATTAACGCTACTAGCCACTATTGTGATGGTGATTAGCCGTGATATCAGTTTGTTACTGCCCTCATTAACTACCAGCTTATTAGTGATGATAAACCTGGTTATTGTGTTACTTCCTTATACTGCAGCAATGGCGGTGTTATCTCTACAGGCAAACTCAGCAAGGCAAGCCAGTATATTTGCGGTGATATTATGGGCAATAGTATCCATCATCATTGCGATTATTAATTTTCAGTTTCCACAATTGAATGGTTTAAGCATGATATTACCTGGCTCGCAGATCTCCAGTATGATTAACACTCAGGGGTTAGGCTCGTTGGCATTTGCCCCGATCCCACTAGTGCAAACCGTAGTCATTTTAGGATTGGGCAATGTATTAATGAAACGGAGTGCCCTATGATCCTTATTCAATGTGATAACTTATCAAAGCAATACCCGAATAAATTAGCACTCGACAATGTGAGCTTAATCCTTCAACCGGGGGCGCCAATAGCATTAGTCGGGCCAAATGGTGCAGGGAAGACCACATTATTTAGCTTGTTATGCGGTTACATTCAACCGACTCATGGCAGCATTCGCATTCTTGGACATGCCCCCGGCAGCAAAGCATTACAAGGTGTGTTATCCGCTCTACCGCAAGATGCGGCATTGGATCCTAACTTTACGATTGCTTCACAATTGCAATTTTTTGCTCAGTTGCAAGGCTTTAACAAAACAGATGCGAAGCAAGAAGTCATACGAGTATTGGAGCTGGTTGAACTTAGCGACTCTGCACAGGCGAAACCAAAAAGTTTGAGCCACGGTATGAGTAAACGAGTGTCAATTGCGCAAGCACTTATCGGCGCGCCTGAAATAGTGTTACTTGACGAACCGACTGCAGGACTGGATCCTGCAAATGCTAAAAAGATCCGCCAAATCGTTAAAAACTTAGCCGGTGAAACAACATTTATCATCAGTTCTCATAACCTTGATGAACTTGAAAAACTTTGCGACCATGTTGTCTACCTTGAAAAAGGCCAATTACAACAATCTGTTTCAATTAAAGCCAGTCAGGCAACTGACTTTATTACGCTCACCATGCAAGCTTGCGATATGGACAGTCTGCATCAACAGTTACTCAGTTTAATCAATGTCATTGAAGTAAAACGTAGCGGTGATGAACAGTATGTTATTGAATACCAAAAACAAAGCAACTTTGAACTTGAACTGCAATTATTGAATTTATTCGCCCAGAAGCAATGGCAATACAAAGCCATACTCAAAGGCAGAACATTAGAAGAAACGCTGTTTTCTTAAGCCATTGCTGCTTATCAATATGCTAATCACAGGCCCGGTAAAACGGGCCTTTTTATCTACAATATGTAGTTAAAACGAAGCCCCCTACTCCCAATCACTGCTATTAACTGCCTATTTGTTATCAGAATTGAGTCACGGGCATACGTAACCTCATACTATTTAACCTGAATGAGGTATAAGAAATGAACTTATACTATTTAAAATCAGTATCTTAATTAACCTCACTTGTAAGCTTGTCATTTATGATGTTAATAAGGACAATTGTCGCGTCAATAGCCAGCCTATTGTAAGTTGATTCAACGCAGTAAGCAGGGCAAAGGGCTATTTGAAAAGCATTTATTCTCCAGTTCTCAAGTTATTTAATGTTCATTCACTATCGATACTCAAGCGTGATCAGTCTAAGAAGTTGAACTTTCAGCATGCTTGAGGACTCGATCAAGCCTATGAGTGACCTAATTACGATTCATTTGTGAGTTGCTTTCAATACAGAGGTACAGCCCCAAATATGCTTAAAGGTATTAATCGCTTTTTTAACACAACCTGATATGCGTACTTCGAAATAATGAGTGATAAACGGACGATGAGTTGTGAAATGGACGATAAGCAATGAAATGGACGATAGCGATATAGGGTAAAAAGATTACTTTAATAATCTAACAATCATGAATAAAAAAGCAAAAAAAAACTGCAGCATAAATGCTACAGCTTTATTTATTTAATTTTTAGCCGAAGCTAAAAGATTAAACGATTGAAACGTTCTCAGCTTGAGGACCTTTCTGACCTTGGGTCACAGTGAAAGATACTTTCTGACCTTCGTCAAGAGTTTTGAAACCGTCTGAGTTGATAGCACGGAAGTGAACAAATACGTCTGGACCAGACTCTTGCTCAATAAATCCGAAACCTTTGTCAGAGTTGAACCACTTAACAACACCAGTAACTTGAGACATGATATAAATCCTGTAAATATATAAAATAAAGCCTTAACGGCGGTAAAGCTGGAAAATGCCGGTATTACTTATGTTTACAGGACGAATCTGATCGTATTGTTAAATATAAGCCCAACCTTCAAGCTGAGTAAACTATAAACCATTTTCAGAATAAGTCAACAAAGATCAAGCGCCAGGCTAAATATATTTAATGAGTAAACAAATCGGTTTATCTTTGAGCATCAATTAGTTATTTGTCTGATTTAATCAACAGTCGATTGTTCGCGTTGATGAATTTCGATTTTAAAATCTATCTCACATTCGAGCCCTTGCTCTATTATTTGTCGTTTTTGCATATCACTTAACTTCCATGCGTACGGTGTCATATTGAGGAAGTGTTGAATATCATCCACTTGTGTTAGCGCAAGCGAGTAAGTTAGTGATTCGTGCGACAGATAATTAAACCCTTCGAGCAACAACGATTCTTGTGGATGCAATCTTGGTTGGCTGTATATCTTTTGTTTCAACGCAAAATGATGCATCGGCCCTGGCGAGACAGTAATTAATGTACTGCCAGGTTTCATCACTCTTTGTAACTCCTCGACTTTAGACGGGGCATAAATGCGTATAGCCAGATCAACGCTGTCATCAGCAAATGGCATTTCAAACACGCTGGCCACACAAAAATGTAAATCTGAATACCGCTTTGCCGCAGAACGAATCGCCGATTTAGAGATATCGAGGCCATAAAGCTTACAATGATTTATAGATGCTTGTTGCATGGCTGCAAATAAGCGATGGCTGTAATACCCTTCGCCACACCCTATATCGAGCAGCGTTTCAGCATTGGGATGATATTGAGCAGCTAATTGATTCACTTTATCGCTCAACGGCTGATAAAAGCCTTTATCAAGAAACTCTCGTCTGGCGATCATCATTTCTTTGTTATCACCAGGGTCTTTGGTTTTTTTCTTTTGCACTGGCAATAAATTTACATAACCTTCTTTAGCGCAATCAAATTGATGACGCTGGGAACATGCCCAACTTTTATCGCCTAGGATTAACGGCGCAGAACAAATAGGACAAATATACGGCATGAGTAGGCTCTGAATGGTAAAAATTACATTTCGTCGTCAGACAGTTTATTGACCATATCTGACACGTCTTTAGGGGCTAACAGCTCAAAGCAGTCTAACTTTCGCTGTAATTGTTCAATATTACACAGTTGCTCATTCGACGAACGCCCTAGGTTAGGCCGCTCTAAAGATTGATGGTACGTTCTGAGCAACCACTGGTGTTTATTTTGCAATAAATGATCAAGCTTTAACAGCTCAGTTGACACACCCGGATGAATTTTACCCGACTCACCTTTAAGGTATTCTCGTAAATCGCGTCTGACTTGTTCAAGCTCACTGATATGTACCGCCAGCATTGAGGACGGTTCATCGTAATCAAATTTACGCCCTAAAATCGCTTTGGCCATCACTAACGCATGAGGCTCACTTAAAATCCGTAAATCTTGCTCAAGGGAGATTAATTCAAAGCGAGCAAGGGTTTCTAAACTAAAATAGACATGCTCATCAGCTTGAATATCAACGGTAATACCTTTTCTGAGTTGGTCAATACACACTCTGGGAGCTATCCCCATCGTTGGGTATAAACGAGTACCTTGCCCAATCGATCGTACTTGATCATATTTGTCAGCAACTTGCTGTGTATCTTGATAAATCAGTTCAATAAAAGGTTGATGACGCACAATTAACGTTGCTTGCGTTGCGTTGACTTGGCTGACCACAAATTCAACGATAGGATTTGTCATCGACGATAGTACCAACAAATCACTCACCGACTCTAACAAGCGAAGCGTCAACAACGTGGGCTGTTTAATTTCACTGACAATGGGTTGAGTAAAAATATGTTGATGCATTCAATATCCTTTAAAAATCGATACGACTTGTATAATTTATCTTACTTATTAAATTGAAACTAGCAAACCTATTGAGAACATAGTAAAAAATTTGCAAAATTCACGCTATTATCAATTTAAGGCTCATCAATGTTAATATGCCAGTAATCGCGAAAAGGATCTTAATTTTATTATGGCAAATGCAATTCAACCCACCCTATTCTGGCACGATTATGAAACCTTTGGTGCAAACCCGGCCAAAGATCGCCCGTCGCAATTTGCAGGGATTAGAACGGATCTCGACTTAAATATTATTGGTGAGCCAGAAAGCTTTTATTGTAAGCAATCACCCGATTATTTACCGGCCCCCGAAGCCATTCTTATTACCGGCATTACCCCACAACTGGCGAACATGAAAGGCATACCTGAAGCTGAGTTTATGCGCCGTATCAACAGCTTATTTAGCCAACCTAATACCTGTGTTGTGGGTTACAACTCGTTACGTTTTGACGATGAAGTTAGCCGCTATGGTTTTTATCGCAACTTTATTGATCCATACGGGCGTGAGTGGCAAAACGGCAATTCGCGTTGGGATATAATCGATTTAGTCCGAGCTTGCTATGCTTTTCGTCCGCAAGGCATTAACTGGCCGATGAAAGAAGATGGCTCGCCAAGCTTTAAATTAGAGTTATTAACTCAAGCAAACGGCTTAAGCCATGAAAAAGCACATGATGCGATGTCAGATGTTTACGCAACCATTGCAATGGCCAAACTCATTAAACAGCAACAGCCTAAATTGTATGAATACTATTTTAATTTGCGCCGTAAGCAAGCCGTTGCTGACCATATTGACGTATTAAAAATGCAACCTTTGGTGCATGTTAGCTCTAAAATCAGTGCGTTAAATGGCTGCACAACCTTAATTGCACCTGTGGCTTATCACCCAACCAATAAAAACGCCGTCATTTGCATTAATTTGGCCATGGATATTTCACCATTGCTCGAGTTATCCGCTCAAGAAATCAGCGACAGAATGTACACCCCACGTCATGAATTAGCAGAAACTGAGCTGGCGATACCCATAAAACAAATCCACCTCAACAAATGTCCTTTCATTGGATCGCCAAAATTACTTGACGACGAGGTGACTGCAAAATTACAGTTTGATAAAGACTTTGCTCGTGAACAATATAAACGCTTAAAAAATCATCCAGAAATACGAGAAAAGATTAACCAAGTATTTGAATTAGAGTCAGATCGCAAGCCCATTACCGATCCTGACTTGATGCTATATAGCGGCGGTTTTTTCAGTCATGCTGATAAAACCAAAATGGAAATTATTTGTCATACTGAACCGCGGAACCTAGCGGCGTTAGAGTTACAATTTGATGATCCGCGCATCAATGAAATGTTATTTCGTTTCCGGGCACGTAACTACCCAGAAACATTGTCTGATAATGAAACTCGTCGATGGCGCGATTTTTGCCAACAACGACTCTCAGATGCCGATTATGTGATTAATCTCGAAAACTTGGTCGAAGAAACCAGCGAGAATGAACACAAACAAAAGTTACTTAAAGCCCTATATCAATACTTACAGTCATTATAGTGAATTATCACTTTTACCCGATTTATTTCATTTAAGGATTAAGGGAATGCAAAATCGATTTTTAGACAGCATTACTCAGTTAGACAAACCATTAGCGACCGCGCTTGCACCATTACTGCATGAGCAATTTTGTGGCCACATCGATGCCAACCAATTTGCCATGTTAGTTAAAGCCAGCGGTAAGCCAGAAGAACAAGTGTTAATGGATTTATTACCTATTGCAGCCGCTCTGGCTAACCCACCTATCAGTGAGTTTTATGTTGGTGCTATTGCTAAAGGTGCCAGTGGCGACCTATACATGGGCGGCAACCTTGAACTACCTGGTGAAGCGCTATTTCACAGTGTACATGCAGAGCAAAGCGCCATTAGTCATGCATGGTTAAGCGGTGAAACAGAAATTGTAGACATTATTGTTAATTACAGTCCGTGTGGCCACTGTCGTCAATTTATGAATGAATTGTTCAACGGCAGTAATATCAAGATCCATCTGCCACAGCAAGAAACTAAAGCCTTATCTCATTACTTACCGTATGGCTTCAGTCCTGCCGACCTCGATGTCACCTTGCCATTATTGTGCAAACGTGAAAAAGAATTTAGCCTAAATTCTGACGACCCAATGATCATTGAAGCGGTAGATCAAGCAGGCCTGAGCTATGCGCCTTACACTGACAGTAATGCAGCAGTAGTGCTTGAAACCATGGACGGAGCGACATTCTGTGGCCGTTATGCCGAAAACGCAGCATTTAACCCATCAATGCAACCGATGCAAATGGCGTTATCGAACTTAATTAGACACAACCGCCAATACAGTGAAATTAAACGTGCTGTATTAGTTGAGTCATCTGAGGGGAAAATTAGCTTAGTGGGCGCGACTATGGATGCATTACACGCGATTGCAGCCATTGAGTTAGAACACATTGTTGTTGAACCTATGCCAACTTAACCACTGCAAAATTTACCCATAAGGCGCTTAAGAGCGCCTTTTTTATTGGTATATTGGCACGCTAAAGGGATTAATTATCTTTTATAGGGTAATTCAATCAACCTGTTAACATGCTAATCTTAAGTCAAATCAAAATTGATTTAACTACATTATTGAGCCGTAATAACGCTATAGCACAGCAATAACAGAAGCAACGAGTGAGTTACTATTGCGCATATTTACTATAAAAAGGATTTTAGTTTTTATACTGCTATGCACGGTAGGTTTAGTGTGGGCCATTATCGAACATGCAAAGCCACTGACGGTAAAACTACTCAATAGTTTACTCGCAGACAATCACATTGAAGTCCTGAATTTTGATGCTGAATACGTCTCATTGAATCATATTTATATTCCAAGACTTATCCTCAAAATTGAAGACAGCCATATCGCGGTACAAGAATTTAATCTCGAACTGCGTGACAGTATTCAAATGCTTAAAAATCAGCAATTCAATGCCGACGATATTGTCAGTATTGAAACACAAAGCGTGTATGTCGACTTAGGTGAAAGTTTTTTTATTAGGCAATCAAAGCAAACCGAAGACTCACCCGCCACCTTACAATTAAATCTCGCGAAACTCCCAACCATTAATTTAGGTAATATCACCATAAGACTCCCCGTGTTAGAGGCCGCACAAGCCAACCAACACAGCTTAACCATGGATAATCTAACCCTGTCAAAAACAGGGAAACTCAATACCGTGTGGCGTTTTGATGAGTTTCCGCTATTCAGTGTTGATGCAACACTTAGCAAACGAGCTTGGGAATTTGACACCTTGGTTGACTTAGGAGCAAGTTATCAAGGGCTTGAGTCATTAAAGAAATATTTAGACTTGTTGCATGATAAACAATTTAAGGCTAATCCAAACAGCAATAACCTATTAAGCGGCTTACACAAACAACTGACACATATACTCAACCCTATCACTGAGCAGCAATTATCGGTTCAAGGGCAATGGACCACTCACACCCAACTTAACTTAATTAATGGCGAGCTTAAGAGTCAACAATCCATACGCGATTTATCATTACATTCATCGCGTTGGCCAAGTGTCTTTTTTACGCCACAACAACCGATAAATTTTACCCTCGACATAGGTCAATACTCTGTTAACGATCCGTTCAAGGCTATGACTGACGAGCAAAAATCACTTGAAACGTTAGCGCTCAAACTCGCTATTGCACCGATCAATTATCAACTGAATCCGAGTGAGACAGACATCAACCAGTTAATGGACTTACTGATTGTTAATCCTGATAGCAAACAACACCTCAATCATATCATTCAGCAACTTCTCCCTTTATCAGAGCAACCTAACCTTGCGGTTAATATGACCGAGCCCGTTGAGGTGTTCATCCCTCTTCAACAAAACACCGCAGTAACACAAGTGGCCATACCAAACTTAACCTTAAGTCTTAATGGCTTGCGCTTAAAAACACAACTGTCATTAAGCCACATCAAGGCAAATAGCCAACAACAATGGCGCAGTGTTTTTGATTGGGATATTCAGTTAGCCTCACCACAAACAACAGAAAATCCTCAACCTATTGACCTCAAAAAATTATTAGCAAACATTGATGTTGAACAGCTTAGCGTTGAAAAAGCCTCAGTCATATTGAAAGGTACGATAAACAATGTGCAAGAAAATGATGTTAATATCGCCCTGTTCCCAAGTTCCACTGTCGCGATTGATAAACTGTACTTTACCCAGCAAGATGGTGATAAAACCATCCATAAAATTCAAAAAAATACCGCTGCGCAACTTGCCTCGTTAACATTTAATTTAGCCCAGACCTCGACCATTAAAAAAAGTCACAACCTCGATATTAAATTGGCTCCTTTTATCGTTACCGCAAAACAATTTGTCGGCCAGCAAATCGTCAGCCAAAAAAATATTAAAACAATCACCACCAATGCCAGCGCCAATCTTGCGAGCATTGACGTTCAACAAGATGTGTTATTTAGCCTAAATGACAATGAAAATATCGAACAAGCCATTGCTCGTTGGTTACAAACCCCAACAACAAACCAGATTGTATGGAGCATTAATCAACTTGATGCCGTTAAACAGGTTGGCAAAAGTCGTCGCCAACCCTTGCTTGCACTTAACAGTGTTAATTTGCAGCAACAACTTAATTTGTCAAAAGGCTTATTGGTGGGCAGTGAGCAATGGCAATTAGATACCCTAGCATTAAGCAGTTACCATTTATTAAAGTTTGCCGATGCCAAAAGCCCTCTTTCACTGGCAGGCCAATGGACATTTGACACCGACATTGAGAAGGCGCTTAACATTCTTAAAAAAGTGCAGCCATTACCCGACAACTTCAACCTTCAAGGTCACAGCCGCTTAGTCGCTGGTTTTGCGCTGAGCGAACTCAATAACAGCAGTCAATTTGAAATGAAAATTCAGCAACAACTTTCATCGTTGTCTGGCCGCTTAGCTGACAAGTCATTTATTGGTGGCGATGTGTTTGCACAGTGCCAATTTAACTGGCAACAGCAGCACGATAAACCCAACACTCCGCTGGCAGAGCAACACTTTGCCCAAAGTCAATTAGTGTGTCCTCAAACAGCCATTAGCTTACAAAAAGCCAATGTGGGTTTATTAATGACTAACCTCAACATCAATGCCAATATTGAATTAACCAAAGATGGCAATAAAGTGCCCGACAATTGGCTACAACAAATCACTGGACTCAGTGAAACCAACGTCAGTTTAACAGCCAGTGGCGACATGCTCGACGGCCGCTTTTTACTGCCAGAATTTGTGCTTAAGTTGCATGATAAATCCCATGGCTACCTTTTATTACAAGGGTTAAGTTTAGCCAAGTTTTTAGAAGAACAACCTCAAGTCGGTGTAAAAGCCAGCGGTCTATTTGATGGCGTACTCCCTGCTGAACTTGTCGATGGTAAAGTGACGATTGCGGGCGGGAAACTCGCGGCTCGTAAGCCCGGTGGATTAATTGAAGTGGCAGGAAATCCAGCAATGGATCAACTGGCCCTATCTCAGCCTTATTTGGAATTAGTGTTTACCGCACTGGAGCATCTTAACTACACTGAGTTATCGAGTACTTTTGATATGAACCCAAACGGTGATGCCTTTATTCATGTGGGGGTTAAAGGAAAAAGTCGCGACATTGAGCGCCCTGTTCATCTGAACTACGACCACCAAGAAAACCTTATTCAGTTATACAAAAGCACTCAAATAGGCAACCAATTGCAAAACAAAATTGAAACCAAGGTTCAGTAGCATACGCTCAATAACACAAGCTCAATAACACAAGCTCAATAACACAAGTTGCATAACATCCGTCAAGTCGCATTAGAAGGAAATACAGGTGAAATACTCGTCGATATACATTGTTAGTATCAGTACCCTGCTAGGCTCATTGTTGCTCTCAGGTTGCACACCCACGGTGAAAATTGAGCCGCCCGACAAACCTATTGTGATTAATCTTAATGTCAAAATCGAACATGAGATTAGGATCAAAGTCGATAAAGAGTTAGACACTTTGATTGAAAATGATGAGTTATTTTAGGCGGAGAATACAATGAAATCTTCATTCGCTATCGTGACGCTACTGTGCGCCACTAGTCTATTATGGTGTTCAAATGTGTTGGCTGCAGTGACCTTACAACAAGCCAAAGCATCGGGCTGGGTAGGAGAGCAAACCAATGGCTATTTAGGCGTGGTGGTGGATAGCCAAGAAACGCAAACATTGGTGTTAGCAGTAAACGAGAAACGTAAGAAGTATTACCTGGTGATTGCAGAGCGTAACCACATAAAACTGGATACGGTTGCTAAGCTTGCTGCACAAAAAGCCATACAAGCAGCTGATACCGGCCATATAATACAAACGCCACAAGGAAAATGGCTAACTAAGTAATGCTTAATTAACGACATGTCCACTCGCGGCGTATTCTATTGATGGACGGCACCATCGATACTTTCAGGCAATACCAGTATTACATGGTTGCCGTATTACATTGTTGCCATAGTCCAGTAATCTAAACGTTTTTGTGGATCATCAACTAATGTCTTGCAAGCGTCTTTATACTGAGCCATTAAACCACCAAGGTTGTTTGAGCCAGCGAGCTTTTTCACTTGGGCTTGTTTAGCTGCAGCCACATCTTTTTCAACTTGCTCTGCCCCGCGATATTTACTGGCAAGCGTTTGCGCATCACTTGCAGAGGTCTTTAGACGTTCGCCTACCGCTTTCATTTGTGGTGCATTCATTGCAGCAATAGCTTCAGAGCTAATTTGGTAATACGCAGCACATTCAATTAATTCATTAGTAAAAGCTTTTTCGGCAGCATCTTCTGCAAACGAAACCGTGCTGAAGCACACAAATGATGAAGCCAAAATCCACATAGCTGGTTTGAACATTCTGTTGTCTTCCTTATATAAAATAGTGTGTTATTTTATCGTCTCGCTCGCCAAGACCTAAATCATCATCTAAAAAAAATGACTACTTACGCGTTTAACATATAAACAGTCAACGTCGTGAGAGTTTTGCTGCGATTAATAAAATTTGAATTACCACAACATCAGCAGATGGTGAATACGATATATATCACATTATCGTATATCAATAGTGACTAAATTGAAAAGCATCACTGCAGGCACGCAGTTGATTTATTGTAAGAGAACATGGCAACGATGGCGGCTTACAAAAAATAGCAGATTGATATCAATGAAAATAGCGTGTTATAAAACACAGATAATCGTTATCTACATCATTATCTGTGTCTTAATGATAACCCATTAACGATTAAAAGCCGTGGTTAGCGTTACTGACCCTAAACCAACCGGCAATACTCTTACGCGTTTTAAACGTTGGGCGCACTTCGTGAGGAAATCGCTCACTCAAAAACAGCACTAGCGTACCAATTTGCGGATTAACCACATCGAGTTGTTGGTCAAGCTCATCGTAAATCACCAACTCACCACCGTCGCTTTCTTGCCATTCTGGATTCAAGAAAAATACCGTCGACAAAATTCGATTTTGGCTACCGTGCAATGCATCAACATGTTTTTTATAAAATGCACCAGGCTCGTAAACGGCATAATGGCTTTCAAAATCGAACAGCCCCATAAATAAGCGTCGATTTAAGCCCTCTTTTAGTTGATCCATAATCGACAAGTATTCGCGATCGGTATGATCTTGATTGTCTAACCAACTAATTTTATCCGAGCGAATTTCGGTATTGATTTGTTGTTCAATACCTCGACCAATTGCCGCGTCTTTAAAATTAATATCTTGCTCAGCTTGCATTTTTTCAAGCAAGGCTAAGCTTACATAATCAGGAATGATGTCAGATAAAAGAATGTATCCTTTATCGACTAACGCATCTGCGATCACATCCAGCATTGCTTCACTTACTTGCGAAACCATACATGCCACATCCAAACAGAAAGACTACGCTTTTTACTTTACTTAAGGACTCAGAAAGGAAGTTAAGAGTCTGATTTTCGAGGGGGCGTCATTAAAAGGTATGATTGCCATACCTCAATTATTTAGGGCGATTCTATAGAATAAAACCGCCCCAGACAACACATATTAAAAACAATATAAATCAACAACTTAATGTTAACTCTATTAAATTTGACTGTGAAGTAAAACCGACTGATTGTCTGCTGTATTTTCTGCTGTATTGTCTTCAGTCGTTGTGGGTTCTACGGTGGCAGCCAAATGGCTTTGATGTAACCTTAATGCCAAATATAAATCTGAGCGTATTGTGATACCGTCGTCACCTGACACCATGTCAGTTTGTTCAAACCAACTGATTAACTGCCGTTTTCTGCCCGCTAACACCAAGCTTACGCCGCGTTTACGTAATAATGCCTCAATGTCTGTCAACATGGCCATCACACTCAAATCTAAATGTGTAAAGCACGGCACTGCATCAATAATCACACAATCAACAGGTTCGAGTTGATTCTGACGAGCAAAACGCTCAAGTAACCTGCGTTTAAAGTAAGTTGAATTAAAGTAAGTTAGCGGTGAATTAAACCGATAAATAAACACACCGGGTACTGCCGCCGCTTTATCGCTGCCATCAATACTACGAATAATTCCTTTGAAATCAAGGCCTAACACTTGATCTGTTGGGCGCATCACGGTGCGTAGAAATTGAAATAAACCCAGTAATACTGCAAGCGTGATACCTGGGATAACACCAATAAATAACACCGCAAATAAGGTTGTCAGCGCGAGGTAAAATGCTTGACGATCGCGCAAACGTAACACCCAAATCGCTTTAAAATCGATAAGGTGTATTGATGCTATGACCAACACTACACCTAGTGCAGCACTGGGGATGTATTCAAGTGGTGCGGTTAGAAATATCGCCACTATCGCAATTAATACCGCGGCAATAATCGACACAAGTTGGGTCTTACCGCCATTAGCATCATTTACGGCAGTGCGAGAATCTGCACCACTGACAGCAAAACCTTGCGATAACGCCGATGCAATATTGGCTAAACCTAAGGCTTTAAATTCTTTGTCTGCATCAATGTCGTAACCGTTTTTAGCGGCAAAACTTCGAGCCGTAAGCATCATGCTAACAAAGCTGACCATCGCTAAGTTCAGTGCAGGCATCACCAGTTCACGCGCGATACCAATATTAAATGCAGGGGTTTGAAATGACGGTAAACCACCCGTCACAGAGCCAATGACCGCGATATCGTATTGGGTAAGCTTAAAGCCCCACACCAACAACGCACCAACGGCAATGGCAAACATGGACGCTGGCCAAGTGGGTTTAATCCGTTTCATCACAAAGTAAACAATCACAGTTAATACTGCCATTAACAATGTAGGCACATGAGTTTGTGACAAGTAGCTTGGTGCCCCGCCTAAACGTTCTAACAGGTATTTTTCATCGAAGGTAAAGCCAAATATTTTTGAGAACTGGCCAACAATAATGGTAATCGCGACCCCGTTAAGCAGGCCCATTAAAATCGGTTTTGATAAAAAATCGGCCAACACGCCTAACTTAAACCGACTGGCAATTAAACACCAAAAACCGGTCATCACCGTCATGGTCATTACAAGTTGCCAATGCATTAAACTGTCGCCCGCAGCAAGGGGAGTAACCACCGCGGCAATCACCGCACAGGTGGCGGCATCAGGGCCAACAATAAGTTGTCTTGATGTACCAAACAAGGCGTAAACTAGCATAGGTAATACGCAAGAATACAGCCCAACGGCAGCATTAACCCCAGTTAATTGGGCATAAGCGATAGCCACGGGTAATGCCACAGCAGCAACAGATAACGCGGCGGTAACATCGTCTTTGAGCCAGCTTCTCTCATAACGAGAAAAGGTCTCTAAACCAGGCATAAACGCATACAATCGACTCAGAAACACAACGACCCCACCACATTGACTTTGATTGTTATCATAGATTTATTTCAAAATAATTACGACACATTCAATCGCGCTAAACAGGTAAATTTTTGTTAACCCAGATAAATTGATAATGCCCTACGCAAAACCTTAGCACCTCATGTGCAAAAAAAGTTGCGCATAATTAGGCAAATCTAGCACTAAAAGGTGGGCCCTTGTAGAGTAGACTATGCCAAATTCGCTTACAAATATGACGGCTCTCCCGCCCTAGTTACATGCTAAACTGTTACCTCTTTGCACACTGTTCGTATTTTTCGTTTTTCTGCTTTCGAGGTTTATGTGGTAACGCCAGTAAAATCAACGTCATCGTCCATCAATACCGGTATTCCTAATTTGGCCATGCTGATCCCTATGTTGGCTGCTATTGTGGCGATTACCCCTTTAGCGATCGACATGTATTTACCGGCAATGTCGGTGTTGGCACTGGGCTTTGACACCAGTATTACCACGGTGCAACAGTCTTTAAGTATTTATTTAGCAGGTTATGCCTTAGGCATGCTCACTTTTGGTCCATTAGCAGATAAAATCGGCCGCCGACCATTAGTGATTTTTGGCTTATCCGGATTTACGGTTATTAGTTTACTCATTGCCTTGAGTACCAGTATTGAGCAATTTTTAATTCTACGATTTGCCCAGGCATTTATTGGTGCTGCAGCCACGGTCGTAGTGCCAGGCTATATAAAAGAAGTGTACGGCGACAATACGGCTAAAGGCATGTCTTATGTCAGTTTAATTATGATGTTGGCCCCATTGCTTGCTCCAACGCTAGGCAGTCTCATTATGGAGCTAGGCGACTGGCATTTAATCTTTCTAAGTCAAAGTTGTTATGCCATCATCTTGTTAGCACTGGTGCTGTTTAAATTAAAAATGCCCAGTGATAAAGATGCTGATAGTCGCAGTCAAAAATCTTTTCTTCGGGCCTATTACACCGTATTTGCAAGGGATGGCGTCAAGCTCAATATTACCAGTGGCGTATTAACGTCATTTGCCTTTTTTTGCTATTTAACCGCATCCCCGTTTATCTATATGGAAGTCTTCAATTTAGATAAATCACTCTTTGCGATCCTATTCAGCACTAACGTTGGCGCTCTGATGCTGGCAAACATTGTTAACTCAAGAATTGTCAGTCGCTATGGCTCAAAACGCATGTTGCACGTCTCGACATTTTTTGGCGTGATTGCCGCTTGCGGTTTATTGATGGTTAATCTGCTGGATTTAAGCTACCACTTTACAGTGTTGATGCTCATCCCCTTAATGGGCTCACTTGGGGTGATGTCGGTGAATGCTGATGCCATTGTATTATTAAAATTCAAACAAGAAACCGGTACAGCGACTGCTGTCATTGGTACTCTGCGTTTTGGATTTGGTGCAACCGCAGGGCCTTTACTGGCCTATTTTTACGATGGCAGTGCTGTGCCCTTCTCTGCACTCATGCTTTGTGCCATTTTGCTTGTGGGTGTATGCCAATTTTTACAATCTCGTTTACCTAAAAGCCGTATACAAACACCTCTCTAATATTCGGCTTTCATAGAGACTTTCATAAAAGTCACATAGACTAATTCTAACATTTTGGCCATCACATCGATGGCCATCATTGTTTATTTAAGGTGGAAATATCAAAGCATCAAAAGCAAATAAGAAAATAAGCCCACAAAACCGCCTATCAAAACCGCCTATCAAAACCGCCAGTAAAAAATCATAAACATGAAATGATTTCAACCTTGAAAAATATTTAACTAAAGAGCTTGCGGTAAAATTTAATTTACATAAGATAGATGTCAGTGACTCATCTGGGTTGCTGAATGAACAAGTCATTGAATTTAGCGACTGTTAAATTCAATCGTCGAGTTTGAATTACCGTTCAAACTTATTTTTAAAGCGATTACCGTCGTTGTATAACAAGATACTGTTTACCATACGGTAACTTAAAAAGGACTCATTTCATGGAAAAGCTTTCTGGCGCGAGTATGATCGTGCGCTCTCTAATCGATGAAGGCGTAAGCCACATCTTCGGTTATCCCGGTGGTTCAGTTTTAGACATCTATGATTCTCTTCATAAAATTCCCGGCATGGAACACATTCTTGTACGTCATGAACAAGCGGCTGTGCACATGGCAGACGGTTACGCTCGTGCTACAGGTAAAGTCGGGGTCGTACTTGTCACCTCTGGCCCAGGCGCAACTAACGCCATTACCGGCATTGCCACCGCTTACATGGATTCAATCCCGTTAGTTGTGTTATCAGGTCAGGTACCGAGTAACCTTATTGGTAATGATGCATTCCAAGAATGCGACATGATTGGCATTTCACGCCCTGTGGTTAAACACAGTTTTTTAGTCAAAGATGCCAAAGATATTCCTGAAATTGTCAAAAAAGCCTTTTTCATCGCATCGACAGGCCGCCCAGGCCCGGTTGTTATTGATATCCCTAAAGACTGTTTAAGCCCAGATATACTTCACGATTACATTTATCCAGACAGCGTTAAAATGCGCTCTTATAACCCGACAACGACAGGCCATAAAGGCCAAATCCGCCGAGGATTACAAGCCTTATTAGCCGCTAAAAAACCTGTGTTATATGTGGGCGGCGGCGCGGTGATATCGGGTTGCGATGCACAAATCCTTAAACTAGCAGAACGCTTGAACATTCCTGTCATCAGTACCTTAATGGGCTTAGGCGCGTTCCCTGGTACTCATAAGCAAAGTTTAGGCATGCTTGGTATGCACGGGCTTTATGAAGCCAACATGGCGATGCATAACACCGATTTAATTTTTGGTATCGGTGTCCGTTTTGACGACAGAACCACTAACAATGTCGATAAATACTGTCCAAACGCCACCATTTTACACATCGATATAGATCCCTCTTCAATCTCTAAAACGGTACGCGTCGATATTCCGATTGTAGGTTCAGCTGATAATATCCTAGACAGTATGCTAGAGCTGTTAGATGAATCCAGCGAAACCAACGATGCTGATGCACTTGCCATATGGTGGCGCGAAATTGACATTTGGCGCTCACGTAAAAGCTTAGAGTTTGATCGCACCAGCGACCGAATTAAGCCGCAACAAGTGATTGAAACACTCTATAAATTAACCAATGGTGATGCCTATGTTGCCTCTGATGTCGGTCAACACCAAATGTTTGCCGCCTTATATTACCCATTTGATAAGCCACGTCGTTGGATTAACTCTGGTGGTTTAGGCACCATGGGATTTGGTTTACCTGCGGCTATGGGCGTTAAGATGGCATTTCCTGATGAAACCGTAGTGTGCGTCACCGGTGACGGTTCGATCCAGATGAACATTCAAGAGCTATCAACTGCATTGCAATATGATACTCCAGTTAAAATCATTAACTTAAACAACCGTTTCCTAGGCATGGTTAAGCAATGGCAAGACATGATTTACTCAGGTCGCCATTCACAATCTTATATGGACTCTGTGCCTAACTTTGCCAAAATTGCTGAAGCGTATGGCCATGTCGGCATGAACATCAATCACCCTGATGAGCTTGAATCAAAACTAGCTGAAGCCTTAGCAATGAAAGACAAGTTAGTGTTTGTCGATATTAGCGTAGACGAAACTGAACACGTTTACCCTATGCTCATCCGCGGCGGCGCGATGAACGAAATGTGGTTAAGCAAAACGGAGAAAAGCTAATGCGTCGTATTATTTCTGTATTACTTGAAAACCAACCAGGTGCATTGTCACGCGTTGTAGGGCTTTTTTCTCAGCGCGGTTATAACATCGAAAGCTTAACCGTGGCGCCAACGGAAGACACCACGCTATCACGCCTCAACATTACCGTGATTGCCGATGAAACCGTGTTAGAACAAATTGAAAAGCAATTGCATAAGCTTATCGATATCTTAAAAGTCGCTAACATTACCGAAGCGGCGCACATTGAGCGTGAAATCGCATTAGTCAAAGTGAAAGCACAGGGTGAGCAACGCGAAGAAGTGAAACGTACTGCGGATATTTTCCGTGGTCAAATTGTCGATGTCACGCCCAACTTGTACACCATACAAATGGTGGGAACCAGCGACAAGATCGATGCGTTTATACACGCTTTAGGTGACACTACAAAAGTGATTGAAATATCGCGCTCTGGTGTTGTCGGCTTAGCACGCGGCGAAAAGTGCATGCGGGCTTAACTTAATTAGTACCAATACATTTTAAATGATAAAAATCCGCCTTTATGGCGGTTTTTGTTAACACGGCAATAAGTACATATTAAACGGCCAAAACTAAGACTTTTCGGCCGATATCCCTTCAATATTATGAACTACACCATAGGTCTAGCTTCAACGATATAGCGATATTCAGCATTGCCCGCTAACTGATCAAATGGATAACAGGTAATTAAGGTTAGCTTGCTGCTTTCTGTTTGCTCCAGTACTTCCGTGGCGGTTTCGTGTACCACTTGCGTGGCGGTAATTTGGTACACCTGTAATTGCCCTGTGGCGCTGTAAAGCTCAATCATGTCACCGACATTAACATACTGTAAGCGCATAAAATGGCTGTCGCGGTGTCCGGCAATAATCATATTGCCCTGCTCGCCAACACCTGCCCCAGCTAACATCAAGCTTGGCCCAAAGGCGAGATTTCGGCCTGAAGCCCCAGCAAGCACGTATAAATCCTGGCCAAGTGGCTGCTGCCCTCCTTGTGCATTGTGTTGCAGTAAACGCATTTTGGCGACCGGGTGCGTGTCGGCCCATGACCAGGGCTTATGGGGCTGATTATCCACCAGCGTTTGTTCAAATGCGCGCTCAATTAAAAACTGGGCAAAATGGGCTTTAGCTTGCATATATCCTCCTTGAACAATGAGCCCAAGGCCCACCAGTATTATCAGCGCCATAACCCAAAAATGTGTTTTGGCGTGTAGAGATGGCTTCATTATTTATCTCCTTAAACATTCGTATCAATTACCAATACCTGGCCAGGTAAGCGCTGTCTAAGCCACAAAAAGTGCAAGATACCTAAGCCCAATAAGCTAAATCCAATCAATAACCATAAGCGGCTCGATGTCGCGGTTTGCGGTAAAATTTGTGCCTGATTACCCACTTGTAACCCGTGAGGCAAATGTGATTGCACATTGGCATCAATAGTCGTGTCACTCATTGGGTTTACGGGGGTCACATCGACGGCAACTAAGCTGGTTTGGCTGGTCACTAAATGGTATTGCATGCCTAAGGCTTCGACTTGCTTATTCACTCGTGGGCCGCTGGCGGCATTTTTATGTAACTCCAATGCGGTAATTTGTGCATTCGCCCATAAAAGATCTATACCTCTTGCTGGTTGATTATCAGTAAAATCAAGTTGTTGCTGCCAGTATTGACCATTAATATTGCCCGATACAATCATCGGCTGTAGTAACTGGCTTGGTGATTTAATACTGACCCACAACGGCTCGTTTTGATATAAGTCGCTAATGGTCGATGGCCAGTAATCCGGTACACTACCGTCGAGGTAATACAGACCAATATTGGTTAAAACCGGTTGTTCGATTTTAGTCAGTAGTTGCTCAATTTTTTGTTGCACTTCGGTTTCTTTACCAATGTAGGTAAAGGTGCCTCGGCCCATGCTGGCTGCTCGGCGCATAAAGTCTGAATTGGGCGCCGAACCAATGCCAACGGTAAAAAAGCGACTGTCACCCAGTTGATCGCTAATTAATTGATACAACTGCTGCTCATTACTGACCGCACCGTCGGTCATAAATATCACCTGGCGCAATAAAGATTCGCCGCGCGCATTAACCGATTCACTTTGCAAAGTGTCGACTAATGCAGCTTGGATAGCTGGCGCCATTTCTGTGCCACCATCGGCCTCGAGCGTCGAGATAAAACGATTTGCTAAGCCCAAATTATGGCTATTGGCCGTTAATGGCACAGGGGACAATAAACTGATGTCTTGATTAAACTCGATAATATTAAAGGTATCGATATCGCGCAGCCCAGCAATCGCAAATTGCAACGCTTGTTTGGCTTGAACAATGGATTGCCCAGACATAGACCCCGATGTATCAATCACTAAAATCAATTCGCGGCCGATTAAATGCTGCTCGCTCACTTCAACACTTGGCGGCATTAACATCACTAATGAATACACGCTTTGATCACCCGCGGTGGTGGTAATATTGTCGTCTGGATTAACCGCTACGGTATGGGTTTTACCGGTTTGATAAAAGGTTGCCGCTTGCGGTAGCCCGCCAACATCAGCTTGCCACTGCAACACAAAATCACGATCGGCAATTTGCTTACCTTCAAAACTCACCGTATAACGTTGGCCACTCACACTTTGCTTAATAGGGTGATACAGACTGTTAATGGTATTTAGCGTAAAACCTGCATCAATGGTAATTTGCATATTGACATTAATGCCCTGGGTGTTGCTGGTTTCAGCGACCGTATTTGGCAACACGGTTGGGTCAATATAGGCTATCGCTAATGCCTGTTTGTCTTTGTTGCTGGTATTGTCTGGGTGATAACGTGGCGTAATGGCCATTGGAAAGCGCAAACTAAACAGGCCGTCGTTAAAGTCCAATGTTTGTTGGTAACTGAGCTCCACCACTAATTGATCGTGCGGGCCTAAGTTTGCCACTTCTGAGGTGAAAATATTTCGGCGCTGTTGTTGCAATAAACTCGCTTGTTTGCCTTGTTTTTTGGCCGTTTCAAAGGTTTTTATCGCTTGTTTTTTGGGTTGAACTTGCCCCGCTATGATTTTATCGCCAATACGCAGTTGCATGCTATCTACGGCAGCATTTTCAGGTAATGGGAACACATATCGGCCATTAAGCCATTGGTCTGAATCGTTAATAAATACTTGCTTAACCGTCACGCGATTCAGTAAACCAGACACATCCATACTCACTTGCGTGTCCATCGCCAAAGCTTGTATCACTTTATCTTTAGCAAAATAAACCAAGGTACCTTGAGTAATATCCTCATCGGTTGCACCTGACGGTGAGGCTTGCACTGTGGCAGTAAAAATAACCAACAACACACTAATAAACCACTTTTGATAACCCAATGGGTTCGATAAACACGACATACGAGATAACCAGCACATAGCAGCTCCTTGCTCTATTACGCATGCTCTCTAAGCATTGGCGTAACAGAGTCGGTATTAAAATAAAATGAATAACAATCGATTAGTTTGCGGCTAGCTCGGCACCTGGAGACATTAACGTCAGGGTGACTCTGCGATCGAAAAAGTCATTTTCGTGGTTTTGCTCAGTATGTAATGGTGACGTTGCACCATAAGCTCTGCCTTGTAGACGTTGGCTGTCGATACCCTGCACGACTAAGTATTGGGTCACTTCTGCTAAACGTTGCTCAGACAACGCCTGGTTATATTGGTCTGCGCCTCGGCGGTCAGCATAGCCGGTTAAATCAATGGTCAGCTCAGGTGATAAGGTCATCATATAAGCCACATTATCTAACTGCTGTTTAAACAAAGGCTCTATTTGGCTCGAACCCGTTTTAAATTGCACATTCATGCCGATGGTCAATTCATTAAGCGTTTGTTGTTGATTGGCATTGAGCTCTGCGAGGTTCGTTTGTAACTGATAATACTTTTCAGACACTTGCACTAACTCTTGCTGCTGCAAATCCATTGCAATAAGTTGCTGCTGCGTTTCAACCAATTCATGTTCTTGTTTTACCAGTTGTTGGTTTTTATCGGCAATCTCTGCTTCATCACCCACCGTTTTACCAATCATGGTGCCAGTGAAAGCCCCAATAATAGCGCCAACAGGGCCGGCGATGACCGCACCTAATAATATGCCTGAGCTTAACCCGACTAATTCTTCTGTGTGCTCGCGCTCTTCTTGAGGCTCAGCCACAACGGCCCATGAGGTGTGAGGTAATAAAATTGCGCTGATAATAGTGGCGGCGATAAGTTGCTTTTTCATAATGAGTCCCTTTTAGCAATGATGTGTAAAGTGAAAGTCATTGAGTTAACGTGCAACCTCATAACTTTATGCCGTTATTAAACAATATATAAATGGCTTTATTGGGGAGCAAAAGTGGCAATGTGGCGATCAAATGTGGCAACAATATGGCAATTGGCATTAGCGGCTTTTTTGGTTAATAAAATCCTGTATAGTCAGCACTATATCTATTTATGTCCCTATTGATTGAAGTCACGCCATGAAACGAATTGCCATTGTTGAAGATGAAGCGGCTATCCGCGAAAATTACAAAGATGTGCTGCAACAACAAGGTTACAGCGTCCAAGCTTATGCCAATCGTCCATCTGCGATGCTGGCGTTTAATGCGCGCCTGCCCGATTTAGCCATTATTGATATTGGTCTTGAACATGAAATAGATGGTGGTTTTACTCTGTGCCAGGCACTGCGAGCCATGTCGAGCAGTTTGCCGATTATTTTTTTAACCGCGCGAGACAGTGATTTTGACACCGTTTGCGGCTTGCGTTTAGGCGCCGATGATTACTTAACTAAAGATGTCAGCTTTCCACATTTACTCGCCCGAATAGCCGCGCTGTTTCGCCGTTCTGAGCTGATTGGCTCAAGCCCAATAGAAGACAACTTACTCGAGCGAGGCCATTTAACCATTGATGGCAACCGCATTCAGGTGTACTGGAAAACCCAACCCATTGAACTCACCGTTACCGAGTTTTGGATGGTACATGCTATGGCCAAACACCCGGGGCATGTGCGTAGCCGCCAAGACTTAATGCAAGAAGCCAAGATTTATGTCGACGACAGTACAATTACCTCCCACGTAAAACGTATCCGTAAAAAGTTTATCGCTATCGACACTGAATTTGATTGTATCGACACGGTTTACGGCATGGGTTATCGCTGGGACAATATTTAATTGATGTACTTACCTTTAGGGCTACGAGCCAAAGTCGTTATCTTGTCACTCTTTTTACTCTGCCTCCCCTGGCTTGGGTACGAGTACGTATGGGAGATGGAAAAATACCTACGTCATGGTCAGGAAAAAACCCTTGAAGGCACAACACAAGCACTCGCAACCGCATTACACGAACGCCCAAAACTGTTTGACAACCAGGCCAGTTTTTTAAATCAGGTTGAAAAAGGCCGCGACTTATATGCCTATCCCATTGCCGGCCCCATTCAGCTAGACGGGAAATTAAGCGACTGGGACTTATACCAACATCGCACATTAAATTACGCCGATAACCACCTGATCTATCAGCGTAATGAAGCCGAACCTATCAATATCAGTTTTACTCACATGGTGGGGAAATACGGCGGTTATTTGTATGGCTTTTTCCAGGTTAGAGACCCTGAAGTGGTGTTTCGTAGCCGTAAAAGTTTACGGGTCGACAGAAACGATCATTTAGTGATGGCCACGCAATCACCAGACGGCCAATTTAGACGCTACATTATTGCTAATACCAAAAGCGGTTGGCTCAGTGCATTTGAATTGCC
Source organism: Shewanella sp. MF05956 (assembly GCF_059758055.1). Classification (NCBI taxonomy): domain Bacteria; kingdom Pseudomonadati; phylum Pseudomonadota; class Gammaproteobacteria; order Alteromonadales; family Shewanellaceae; genus Shewanella; species Shewanella sp. MF05956. The sequence continues at coordinate 161,203 of NZ_JCAYNV010000013.1, forward strand.
AGCCGATCCGACGCAATCAACCCCGGTAGAGCCAGAGTCGCGGATTCAGGGGCAATGGCTGCAAACAGACCAGGGATATAACATCGAATTCAGATTACCCCTCACCATGGTGGGCAGTAAACTCGGCTTTGCTATTCATAATGTGAACGATGCCAATACTCGTCAGTTAGTCAATGTTATTGGTACTTCTGCCACCGATTCCGTTGCCAGTTTAGGCACGGTACTCGTGCCCTCGCCTGAAATAGAAAGCATCATTAAAGGCATGAGCCACAACAGCTCGCGTATTTGGGTGGTCGATAATCATGGACGAGTGCTCGCTAAATCGGGCGATATTCGCACCTCCTCTAACACCTGGGCAGACGATTTAGACGTGAGCCAGTCCAGCTCATTTTGGCAAGGTATTAAGCAGAACTACATATTGCCCTTGTACTACAAAATACTCACCCGACCACCACAAGATTTTATCGACTCACTGCAAGACTCAACCGAGCTTACGGGCAGCCACATTGAAAAAGCCTTAAGCGGTAAACAAGGTTCAACCTGGCGCTTAACCCCCGACAATAAAGCGGTAGTGTTAGCGGCAGCTAGCCCGATTTGGATTGACGATAAAGTGATGGGTGTAGTGATAGCAGAAGAAACCACTCATGGCATTCGCAGCTTACGTAACCGTGCCCTTGAAAAACTGTTCAACGTTATTTTAACCATTATGAGCATGGGTACGCTGGCCTTGTTTATCTTTGCCTCGAGTATTTCGAGTCGCATACGCAGTTTGCGCGACCAAGCCGAACTGGCTATCGACAGCCAGGGCCGCGTACGCCAGCAAATTGAGGCATCTAAAAATCGTGACGAAATTGGCGATTTATCACGCAGTTTCTCTAGTATTGTCAGTCGCCTAGGTCAATATACCCATTACCTTGAAAACATGTCGTCGCGCTTGTCGCACGAGTTACGTACGCCAGTCGCTGTGGTGCGCAGTTCGCTTGAGCATTTAGGTTTACAACAACTTGATGACCAATCGCAAAAGTACGTTAATCGTGCCCAGGAAGGGGTCAACCGTCTGCACTTAATCTTAAATAATTTAAGTGAAGCCACCCGATTAGAAGCCAGTTTAACTCAAGCAGAAAGCTGCCGATTCTCGCTTAAAAAAGTCATTAGTGGCTGCATGCAAGGTTATCAACTCACTTATCCTGAGCAATTGTTTACCGTCCACATAGAAGACAAAACCATGCAATGCCAGGGGGTACCTGAATACATTGCCCAATTAATGGATAAGCTGATTAATAATGCGATTGAGTTCAGTGACACAGGCACCGCCATCACGGTTAGCCTGACGCAATACCATAAGCAAGCCATCTTAAAAGTCACTAATATCGGGCCCTTGTTACCCAAAGACATGAACAGCCAAATTTTTGAATCCATGGTGTCTATTCGGCCGCAAGGCGTGAATGGCAAGCCCCATTTGGGCCTAGGTTTGTACATTGCGAGGTTAGTGAGCGATTTTCATCATGGCACGATTAAAGCCACTAACATTACCGAAAATGACCTTAATGGCGTTGAAATCTGTTTAACCTTACCGTTAAGTGATGAAAAATAGTCAAGCTTGCTCATTTGGCAGTTTTATTTAAATGACTTGGTGCTAGGATGGTACAAAGATGACATCACTTATTGCAGCGCATTTCGTCATATTGTTAGTAAGCAATTAATATTGCACAGATTAACTTTATGAACACTGCCCCAACTGGAAAAATTAACATGAGCAAAGATGATAAATTAGCCACACAAATCGTCAGTGTCGGTCGCGAGAAAAAATTCACCAAAGGCATTATTAACCCGCCAGTATTTAGAGCCTCAACCGTGGTCTTTGACACTATGGATGAAATGCGTTTTGCGATAAAAAATAAAACCAATGGTGAAATGTTTTATGGTCGCCGTGGCACGCCAACCCATTTCTCATTTCAACAAGCCATTAGCGAACTTGAAGGTGGCGTAGGCACTGCATTATACCCATCTGGGGCTGGCGCAATCAGTAGCGCATTATTGTCATTCTTAAAAAGTGGCGACCATTTGCTCATGGTCGACACCGCCTACGAACCCACACGCGATTTATGCAATAAAATGCTCGCTGGATTTGGTATCGAAACCACTTATTATGACCCAATGATCGGTGAAGGCATTCGAGAACTTATTCGCCCTAATACCAAGGTGCTGTTTTTAGAATCACCAGGTTCCATCACCATGGAAGTGCAAGATGTGCCAACATTAAGCCGCATCGCTCACGAACACGACATGATTGTCATGCTCGACAACACCTGGGCATCACCGATAAACTCGCGCCCATTTGATATGGGGGTTGATGTGTCGATTCAAGCTGCCACCAAGTACATTGTCGGCCATTCTGATGTGATGATGGGCACCGCAACCGCTAATGAAAAATGCTGGGATCAACTGCGCGAAAACAGTTATTTAATGGGGCAAACCACCTCACCAGACGACGTGTATTTAGCTGCCCGCGGCTTGCGTACTTTAGGTGTGCGTATGGCGCAACATAATAAAAATGCCCTTCACGTGGCCAATTGGTTAGCCAGTCGACCAGAAGTCGACCATGTGCGTCATCCAGCCTTTGAAACCTGCCCTGGCCATGAGTTCTTTAAACGCGACTTTAGCAGTGGCAACGGGTTGTTTTCATTTGTATTAAAGCAAGGTGATTTAGCCTCTGTTACCGCATTTGTTGAAAACATGGCCCACTTTAAAATGGGTTTCTCATGGGGCGGTTTTGAAAGCTTGATTTTAGGCGTATTTGGTATTAACAATATCCGCACGGCCACCCAATGGGATAGCCGTAAACCGCTGATTAGATTGCACATCGGCTTAGAAGATACCGATGACTTAATTGCCGATCTTGACGCTGCTTTTGAACGCTACAATGCCGTGTTAAACAAGTAAGCTTTTCATTTAAAAGGACACAAATGAACTTCATCAGATTAGTTATACTCAGTTTATGCGTAGGCATAGCTTATTTCGCGTTAAGCATCACAGCGATAGGACAATCCGCTGCGGGTAATGTTTTTTGGTGGTTTAACGTAAGCGGCTACCCCACCATTACCCATTTAGCTCAAAACTTTATCGGGATAGGTTTGGTGGCGTTTGTCCCAGCCTTCATAATTAAAAGTTATGAGCCAGGTAGACAATGGTTAGCGGTGACACTTGTTGTATTAGCGACCATATTATTACACGGTAATCTGCATTATATGCCGTGGGACCCTATGGGAGTTGTCAGGTTTATTTTTAGCACTTTATTGTCCGGCGATATCGGCGCTACTGCAATGTTTTTCTATATAACCCTATTACCCGTATTGTGGCTATGGATATTAAAACGTGCGGCACGGGTATAACACCTAGCTCATCATTAAAAAGGCAATCTATTTAACCTGAGCTCGGGATAATAAACGCCTTTCAAACAGTCCTTTGCCCTGCTAACTGCGTTGAATCGACTTGCAATAGGCTAGCTATTGACGCGTCAATTCGCCTTGTTAGCAGAACAAATGACAAGCTTGAAAGTGACAAGGGGTAACATGTTGATTTTAAATGGCATAAGTTCATCCCTTATCCCGAGCTCAGGTTATTTTCCTTTTTTATTATGCGTTTACTTTTTTATTATGCGCTTATTTTGCGGTTAATGGCTTTTGCCAGGCTGCAGTGCCGTATAGCGGCACGGTAGACAACGCATGTTTATGACTGCCGTTGGTCTCTTTGGTTGAGTATGATAAATACAATAACGTTTGATTTTCAGCATCAAAAATGCGGCGCACTTTTAAGCTTTTAAAGAGGATACTCAAAGACTCTTTAAACACCACCTCGCCATTTTTCGACTTATCAATATCGGCTAATTCAGCATGACTTATCGGACCGGTTTGACGGCAACTGATGCTCATATCAGACGGGTCAGCTAAATCTAAATTGGCCTCTATACGACTAATATGGCAAGTCACCCCAGGAATTTTAGGATCGTGTTTAGCATCAATAATCACATCTTTGGTGGTAAATAAACCTAAGCTCACTTTACCCACATCATCGCCACAGCCGCTAAGCAATACACTACCCACCAATGTCGCTAATAACAGTGATGCCGCTTTAGGCGCATCCTTTGCAAACGTAAACCTTAATTGACTCAGCATAGTATTGACTCTATTTAGTTAAATGCATATTGGGCACAACGGGTTAACCCTGCCGTTACCGAACCAAAGTGATCACCAACCACCACTTTTGCAGACGGATAAACACTGGCAATTTTTTGGTAAATCGCAGGGCTACGCGCTGTACCACCCGTAACATAAACAATATCAGGACTGCTTGGCAAAGCGCAATCTTGTTGTTGAGCTTGAGCAGTAGCCGTTTGCATAGCTTGCTTCATTAAGGCTTCTACTTTACCAAGTGGATCGCTAATCGCTTGTTCAAACTGAGTGGCGCTTAAGCTCACAAACAGGTCTTTTTCAATAAAATCTAATGTGCACAGAGTTGTGTCACTGTCAGATAAACTGATTTTTGCTGCTTCAGCCTGGCGTACAACCTGGTAGCTCATTTGATTTTTTTGTACCGTTTGTAAGCGTTTTAGAAGTTGTGGTTGTTCAGCCTCTTTGATCATTGACTCAACCAATTTACGCGATGCTAAACTGACAAACTCGCGCTGAGCACTAATATCGTTCACCGACACCGCATTCCAAAATGGCGCTCTTGGCATAGGTTTGCCATTGGTCATCACGGTATCAGCACCAAAACTCGGCATTAAGCCTGTCATGGCCAGCGCGATATCTAAATCATTACCGCCAATACGTTGGCCAGAGTGGCCTAAACAGTCTTGAGTACGATCGGTATTGTTACTGTGCGAAGGCCCCATCGTTACCACTGAGCAATCCGTTGTACCACCGCCCACATCGACCACCAATACGGTGTTATCGCTGTCTAGGGTTGACTCAAAATCCATCCCTGCGGCTAACGGCTCAAACAAGAATGTCACTTCAGTAAACCCTGCACGAGATGCCGCAAGGCGTAAAATGGTTTCGGCTTGTTGGTTACTGTCTTCACCGCCTATGCCTTGAAAGTTTACCGGCCGGCCTATAACCGCGTGCGTTGCCACTGACAATGATTTTTGTTGTAGGGCTTTATCCGCTAGCGTTTTCACGTGTTGCATCATTAACGTGACAATGTCTTCAAACAAGCCTATCTGATCTGGACGCAGGCCGTTAGCGCCTAAAAATGATTTTGGCGAACGGACATAAAATCCTTCTTCGGGCATTTCAAGGTATGCATCAATGGCGGCTTGACCGACAAATACGGCTTGTTCATTGGGCATTAAGTCCAATTCATGACGCATTTGCTTGGCACGCATTAATTGCGAGCTGCGAAGGTGAGAATATTCAGCTTTTAAGCTTTCTGGCAATCCTTGGTATACCGCTTCTGCAATCAGCTCACGGTCCATGGCATATAAGGTTGAAGGCATAAAATCCGAGTGTGTTGATAAAGGCAGTAAGGTTACCGCATCATCAATCATTACCCCTATTGCACAGTTGGCACTGCCATAATCAAATCCAACAAACATTGGCTTACCTTCAGTCGTCTAATCGAAAAAAGCGCTCAAAATAGCACACTTATGGCGCTTGCTAAACCATTTATACGGGTTAAATGTCTGCTTTGCTCAATTATGCTAAATATGAAGCACTTACTCTACAGCGTTACATTCGCTATCTCTGGAAGTTAGCATTCTATGAGCACACGATAACAACAAAAAAGCCCAACCGTTACCAATTGGGCTTTTTTAAAACAAGGCCTAATAGGCGTTATTTTTTATTCACTTTCTCTTGCGCTTTACGCTGCGCTTCTTTTTGCTGACGACGTGCTTCAATCACTTGATTAACATCGCTACCAATGTGCGCTTCACCACGTTGCAACGCCAATTGCACCTGGCGTTCACGCTCAATAAAACGTTGACGCTGCTCAGCTGGAATTTTGTCAATACAATGCGGGCAACTCACACCTTGTACATAAGCTTCAGACAGTTTTTCTTCTTCGGTGATTGGCATACGACAAGCATTACATTGGTCATATTGGCCTTTCTCTAGGCTGTGATTAACCGCCACGCGATTATCAAACACAAAACACTCGCCTTCCCACAGGCTTTGCTCTTGTTCAACTTCTTCAAGATATTTTAAAATGCCGCCTTCAAGGTGATACACCTCATCAAAGCCCTGCTCTTTTAAGTATGCGGTTGATTTTTCACAGCGAATACCACCAGTACAGAACATCGCCACTTTTTTGTGTTTGGCAGGATCTAAATTCTGTTTAACGTACTCAGGAAACTCACGAAAGGTTTCTGTTACAGGGTTAACGGCATTTTTAAAGGTGCCAATTTTTACTTCGTAATCGTTACGCGTATCGACCAAAATAACATCTGGGTCAGAAATCAATGCATTCCAATCCTTAGGTTTAACATAAGTACCCACCACTTTACGCGGATCAATACCTTCAACACCCATGGTGACGATTTCTTTTTTAAGCTTCACTTTGGTGCGATAAAAAGGCATCTCAGTGTCAAACGACACTTTGGTCACGATATGATCTAACCCAGGTTGCGTATCTAACCAACCCAGTAAGTTATCGATACCTTGTTGTGTACTCGCCACAGTGCCGTTAATACCTTCCTGAGCCAATAACAAAGTCCCTTTCACTTCGTTTTGCTCCATTACAGATAATAATGGCTGACGGATCGACTCAAAATGAGGCAAAGCGACAAACTTATAAAGGGCACACACAACGACTTGAGTGGGTGATGTTTGGGCTAAATGAGTGTCTTGCATACAATAATAACTCCGCTGGCTGGAACTTAACTTCCAGTGCATATAAGGCTAACGCACCGTGCGCTAACTCAAAAAAACGGCGGGAAGTATACCCAAGTCACCATTAAAACACACTCAAAAATTCGATCTGCAAGTAAATTAGCCTTAAACTGTCGACCTCAGCGGGTGTCTTTGTTGTTTGGCACAGATGTTTTCTCATTTTTAGAAAAGTGACTTTATGAATTCAGCTATTTTGTACACGTTTCGTCGATGCCCCTATGCCATGCGCGCCCGAATAGGTTTACATTTAAGCACGTTAAACCCCATCGTGCGTGAAATCGAACTCAAAAATAAACCGCAAGAGATGCTCGCCGTATCGGCAAAAGGCACTGTGCCAGTGCTAATAACCTCAGAGGCACAGGTCATCGCTGAAAGCATTGAGATTATGCAGTACGCACTAACACAGCATTCAGACCCACACTCGCCCTGGTTAACGCTCGAGGCTTATCAAACATTACTTGATGAGTTACCAAAGCCACAAACACATGCGTTAATTAAAGCAAACGATCATGATTTTAAGCCCTGGTTAGATAAGTATAAATATGCAGACAGGTTCCCTGAACACAGCCAAACCTGGTATCGCCAACAGGCAGAAATATTTTTGCAGTTATTAGAAGATAAATTAGCTCAACAAGCGTACTTATGTGCAGATAGCCCAACTATGGCGGATTTTGCTATTTTTCCATTTATTCGCCAGTTTGCGAATGTCGAACCCGGTTGGTTTAACGCTTTACCCTACCCCAATGTCTACCAATGGTTACAAAGTTTAGTGAACAGTTCACTCTTTTTGGCCGTAATGCATAAGTACGCATTGTGGTTACCTGAAAGAAGTATGATGCAGTTCAAACAATCACTACATCAACATGTAAAAATCATACCTTTGTGTAAAAATGAAAAAATTATGAATATTTAATGGTTTACTGACTATTATTCTGTTTAATTTTGCAGTAAATTAGCAATGTAAGAATGAATTGCAGAGTTGAAAGCGGATTTTCGAATTTTTTTACTGCAGAATTTTAATTTAAGCTTACACTTAATTAACGTCATTGCTGCAATGCAAAGGAACATGACATGAATAATATGGATATTACATTAGTCTTTATGCTTATCGCTTTAATGATATTGCACATTCACTTTTGCTATCGAGCCTTTACCTCGAAAGCACATATCAAAAATGCCCAACGCTTGTTGTGGTCCATGCTAAGCCTATTGATGGGCCCGCTAGGTTACTACGTTTATCAAAATATCTTACCCCTCGAATTTTACGATTAGATTTATTTTAGGGCATTGCTTTGGCGTTTAGCGTTTAGCGAATAAACGAATAAACGAATAAACGTCTGATTGATTCTTATACACATCCGCATTAATACATTATTGAACAAAGCTTGCTACCCACCTTCCTTGTCGTCCAGGCAGTGCTTTTTAGCCGGAATCCAGGTGTTGTATTTTTGTACATATGGCATGCTGCCATCAAAGTCGTGCCGTTTTGCACAGACCAAAGAATGAATCTTTTTATTAATAAAGTTGGTTAACGCCCTTCTCGTCGTCCCGGCAATGCTTTTGAGCCGGGATCCAGGTGTTTGTATTTTTGTACAACTCTTTTTTGGATAAAAAGGGTTAGAAGTTACCATTTTATTAAAGTTTACCCTGACCCCACATTTCTGTCTTGGTCTGGCCATCTTAGATTACCAGTCAGAGTTAAAGGTAACTAAGCCTAATAGGTTGTTTGATATTTATCCATTTGGAATGGGTTGCCATGTTTTGAGTTGCTTCGCGCTGCCTATCCTTATTGTATGGATAATAACTAAGTAATTTGGGTAAAGTGAGACCCAAGCTTTTGTTGCAACTTAAGCCTTCTATTTGATAGCTCGATATCCTTATGGCTCCTCTATTGAGAGACCGATAACTAACGAGAGCATCATGTAGAACTCCAAGCACTCATCTCGAATAGTCGACTGGGTCTAGAACCCGTATTTCGCAATAAAGAGAACGCTTATTATGAATAGTAATCACATGCAAAACATCAATGTCGGAGTTGAT